>DATIFK010000249.1:0-2839 GCA_035455265.1 Anaerolineales bacterium | reverse complement strand
AGTGGGTCGCGATCGCGACGGCTTCCGACATCAGTTCTCTCGCAGCTGGCGGCCGGTAAGGCGCAGGAACACGTCCTCAAGATTGGCCTGGCGGTGCCAGTAGACCACCTCCTCGGGCAGGTCCTCGATGAAGTTCCGCGGCGTCTCGACGTAGTAGAGGATGGCGTCGCCGATGTCCTCATGCTCGAACCGGCCATCGCGAAAGCCGGCCGGCAACGGCTTGCGGACCTCGAAGACGTGGCCCTTGACGTGGCGGTCGATCAGCGCCTGGGGCGCGCCGCGATCGAGGATGCGGCCCTGGTCGATGACGATAATTTCATCGCACAGCCGCTCGGCCTCGTCCATGTAGTGGGTGGTCAGCAGCAGGGTCTTGCCCTGGCTGCGCAGATCGAGCAGCCGCTTCCAGATCATCACCCGCGCCTGCGGGTCGAGGCCAGTGGTCGGCTCGTCGAGGATCACGAGCTCGGGGTTGCTGATCAGGGCGCGGGCGATCACGAGGCGCCGCTTCATGCCGCCGGACAGCTGGTTGACGCCGGCCTCGGCGCGGTCGCCGAGCTGCAGGAAGGCAAGCAGCGCCGGGATGCGCTCGGCGATCACCCCCGACGGCAGGCTGAAGTAGCGGCCGTAGACCTCGAGGTTCTGACGTACCGACAGGTCAGGATCGAGGTTGTTGTCCTGCGGCACGAGGCCGATCTTGGCCTTGTGCTGGCGGCGGATGGCCTGGACCGGCACGCCGAACACCGTGAGCTCGCCGCCGGACGGCGTGGTCAGGCCCATGATCATGCGCATGGTCGTGGTCTTGCCGGCGCCGTTGGGTCCCAGCAGGCCGACGCACCGCCCGGCCTCGACCTCGAAGTCGATGCCGCGCACGGCCTGCACCTGGCCGTACGACTTCTCGAGCGCTCGGGCCAGGATCACGGGCAGCGGGTTCATGGGGGCGGTCCGACGGGACGGTCCGATCACGGCGTCGATGGTGGGCGCGCTGCGGGCAGTGACTACAGCGAAAGCTGGCCCCGCGCAATGGGGGCGCGCCACCCCTGATCCCCGGGTAGGTTTTCGGCTTTGAGATGGAAGCGAGGAGAGACGCGGGATTGGCGGTGGGCTAGAGTTTCACCCGTCGGGTGCGGCGGGGATTTGGGATGACGGTCCAGACGCGGTTGCCGTTCGAGCTGGATCAGCGAGCGGAAACGGCCCTGATCACGGCGCTGGGCGGGGTGCCGCTGCTGATTGAGGCGTTTCGGGCCAGCGGCGCGGCGGCGGTGGTGGACGAACGGGTGGTGATCAAGCGGCGCCAGCGCGGCCTGCGGCCGTCCGAGCTGGTCGAGGGATTGTTCAGCCTGTGGGCAGCAGGCGGCGAGCGTTGCGAGGATCTCGATCCGCTGCGCGAGGACACGGCGCTCGCGATCCTGCTCGGTCACGGCCTTCCGGCGCCACAGACCGCCCGGGACTTCCTTGAGGCGTTCGACGAGGCTGTGCCGCCGCTGTGGCAGGGCGAGGCGTGCCAGATCCCGGGTGAAGGCGAGCGCTTGCAGGGGCTGACGGCGGCGAGCCGGCGGCTGATCAGCTTTCTCCAGGAGCGCCGGCCGCAGGCGACGGCGACCATCGACCTCGACGCCACGATCCTGGAGAGCCACAAGCAGAGCGCCAAGGCCACCTATGACGGGCGCCACGGCTATCAGCCGGTGATCGCCCTGTGGGCCGAGCAGGATGTGGTCCTGGCGGACGAATTTCGAGATGGCAACGTCCCCGCGGGGACCGGCAACCAGCGTTTGATCGAGCGGGCAGTCGCGCATCTGCCGCCGGGCATCGGACGCATTCGGGTGCGCGCCGACAGCGCGGCCTACGAGCAGGGTCTGTTGCGCTGGCTCGAAGCGGCCGGCCATGGCTATGCCATCAGCGCCGACATGAGCCGCGAACTCAGGGCCGCGCTGCGCGCGCTGCCCGAGACCGCTTGGCGGCTCGAGCACGAGGATGGCGATGCTCTCCGGCACTGGGCCGAGATTGCGTACGTGCCGAGCGATGGCGTCACGACCAAGGATCGACCTGCACCGCCGCGCTATCTGGCGCTGCGGGTCCGCAAGAAGCAGGGCCGATTGTTCGCCGACGGCGGCGAGGTCAAGCACTTCGCGATCGTCACCAACCTGCCCGATCCCGACGACGGCACCGGGTTGGATTTGATCCGCTGGCATCGGGCCAAGGCGGGCACGGTCGAGCATGCCCACCACGTGCTGACCAACGAGCTGGCGGCCGAGGCCTTGCCCTCGCAGAAGTTCGCCGCCAACGCCGCCTGGTTCCGCCTGAACGTATTGCTCTACAACCTGCTGAGTGCGTTCAAGCGCGTCGCCCTGCCGCCTGAACTGCACAGCGCGCGACCCAAGCGCCTGCGCTTCGTGCTCCTGAACGGCATCGGCAAGGTCGTCCGGCACGCCCGCGAGATCGTGCTCAGGCTGGTCGGCGAAGCGCGCCGCCAGCTGGCCGACAGCGCGCGGGTCGCGCTCGCCACCGGTCCGCCCTTCGGCGCCACCGCCTGACCCAGCCGTTCGATCATCTCGGGGACTGCCCTGCAGGCCCGCAGTGATGATGCATCCTGGATCATCCGTAAGGCGTCCCAGGTGCCTCGCTGCATCGTCCACTGCGCCCCAGCGACGCAGCCCGACACCCATCGCGACCGCCAAGCCGCCGGCTCCCCCAACTTCCAGGGCCTTCCTAACCACGCAATCCCTTTACTCGGGGATTTGGGACGCGGACGGACCGGCTTGCATATATTCCCATGATCTGGTATCATTGGGCGATCGGAATGGCGCCCAACTCATCGCTTCGCTCCAGAGGTGCGACGGCG
>DATIFK010000248.1:0-2595 GCA_035455265.1 Anaerolineales bacterium | reverse complement strand
ACTCTCTTTCACATCATGTGGAAGTGGAACCTCATTGCCCTCCTTCCTGGCAGCCTCTTCCTCTCATACGCAACTCAGCGCAGAAGAAACACTTGGACGGCGATACTTGCCCACGGGTTCCTCAACCTCACCACGGCGGTGGCAATTGCGGCAGGGGTCGCAGGCATTGGCGCGGCCTAACAACTCGATGGAGCCGACCCGGCCAGCTGCGGCGAAACGGGTCTAAGATAGGTTCCAAGAGCTTGCCGGGCGGCTCATCTCGAGGCCGTTAGGCAGCATTCGCGAGGCTGCAAATGAAGGCTTCTAGGCCGCCACACCACACCGATCAAGAAATCAAGCCATTGCTGGACGAGCTAGTCGCAGGAACCGCGGGCATCCTCGCTGACAACTTCATTGGCGCATGGCTTCAAGGCTCCTCAGCCACCGGTAACTTCGATGAACATAGCGATATTGACTTCGCCATTGGGATCCAGAACGACCTCTCCGACAATGAGCTTTCCGCACTCCAGAACTTCCATCCCCGGCTGTACTCATTCGCTTCACCCTGGGCGAAGCACCTCGAGGGCAGTTACTTCCCCAGGGAAATCCTCCGCGACTACAACCTCTCCGGCACGGCTATCTGGTACCTCAACCATGGCAAGACCAAGTTGGAGCGATCCGCCCACGACAACACGATCGTTGTCAAATGGATCCTTCGGGAGAAGGGCGTTGTCCTGGCAGGCCCGGAGCCTTCCATGCTCATCGATCCAATACCAACGGAGGAACTTCGCCTCGACACATACCGGACATATGCGAAGTGGGGAAAGGTCATCGTCAAGAACCCGGATGAGATCAACAGCCACTTCTACCAGACCTTCGCCGTCCTGGGCTACTGCCGCATGCTACATGACTTGACGGAGGGGCAAATCGGCTCAAAGCGGACAGGAGCCGAGTGGGTCAAGTCGAACTGGGGTGATGAATGGCACGATCTGATCGATAGGGCATGGGCAGGCCGGCCCAACCCGGCACTTTCGGTCACCCGGCCAGCCGACCCCGATGATCTGCGCAGGACCGTGTTGTTCATTCAGGAAGTCCTGGCCGAGGCCCGAAATGCCCTCGCTTCGTTTGGGCTGGAGCCCGACTCAGATTCGAATGCTGCCTAACAACTCGATGGAGCCGACCCGGCCAGCCGCGGCGAAACGGGTCTAAGATAGGTTCCAAGAGCTGGCCGGGCGGCTCATCTCGAGGCCGTTAGGCGCCTCCGGCGTTCCTCCACTTAGAGGAGTCTATGACCGTAACGGTTCATGCTTCAGAGGTGATCGACCGCCCGGTCGCAGTGGTTTTTGCGTTCTACGCGCTCGATCATGTGCGCAATCACCCTCGATGGGATCCTGACATGCAACTTGAGCAGATCACCCCCGGTCCAATTGGAGTCGGGACTGTGATCCGCCGCGTCAACACCCATGGCGGGACTCCGGTCGTAGGGGTAATGAAGGTAGTAGAGCTTGAGCCAAATCGAAGCTTTGCAGTCGAGATTCAGGACGGGCCCGTACGCACAAACGGTGGTGTCTCGTTCGAACCACTAGACGCCAACCGCACAAGGATCACCATCTACGCAGAGTTCCCGGGAATAGACGACCCCGCTCTGGAACACCGCCTAACCCCTCTTGTCCGGAGGTCGGCGCGTAACATCAAGAGCCTCGTTGAGGCCGAGCACTAGGCCGGTTTCACTTCGGTCGGCGCCTAACAACTCGATGGAGCCGACCCGGCCAGCTGCGGCACAGGCTCATCTTGATGTATCCTAAGAGCTGGCCGGGCGGCTCATCTCGAGGCCGTTAGGCATCCCAGCAGTCGGGCGTGAAGTGCATGGCGATCCGCATTGTTGAGGAATCTCCCTCCTCCCTCCGCAGTTATGCCACAATCCCGATCTCGTTCCTCGTTGACAAGCGCTTCATGGTTCGGCCTGTCGACGCAGGGCAAGCCGGGCTCCGCCTGGCAATCGAACCCGTTGAACCGCCATATATGAAGGACTACGACCTCGATCCCGGAGAAGGGCCGGCGAATTGGGGCGCGAAATGGGATATTTCCAAATGGGGAATATTCGCCGCGTTCGACGGGGATAGGCGGGTTGGCGGCGCCGCAATCGCGTGGAATACGCCCTCGATCGCCATGCTCGGTGCAAGGGGCGACGCTGCCGCGTTGTGGGATATCCGTGTCCTCGCCGACTACCGCCGCCAAGGTGTCGGTTCCCAACTCTTCGCCCATGCGGCCGCCTGGGCACGTGCAAGGGGCTGCACCCAGCTCAAGGCTGAGACTCAGAACGTGAACGTGCCCGCCTGCCACTTCTATGCGCGGTTAGGCTGCACACTCGCGTCCGTTGATCCTCTTGCCTATCCTGGTAAACCCGAAGAGGTCCAGTTCATCTGGGCCCAGTGGCTGTAGCTGGGATGCCTAACAACTCGATGGAGCCGACCCGGCCAGCTGCGGCGAAACGGGTCTATGATAGGTTCCAAGAGCTGGCCGGGCGGCTCATCTCGAGGCCGTTAGGCGGCTCAGTTAGCACCACAGATTCGAGGACATATGACAAAGATCACAATAGGAATACCCGAGAGGAGA
>DATIFK010000247.1:0-18187 GCA_035455265.1 Anaerolineales bacterium | reverse complement strand
TTGCCGGTGACCATCATGACCGCCATCGTTTCGCCGAGGGCGCGGCCGATGCCGAGCATGATGGCGGTCAGCACGCCGGAGCGGGCCGCCGGGAGGGTCACGCGCCAGATGGTCTGCCAGCGGGTCGCCCCGAGGGCGAGCGCGGCCTCGCGATAGGTGCGCGGCACGGAGTCGAGCGCGTCCTCGGCCACGCTGACGATGGTCGGGATGGCGATCCAGGCCAGCAGGAGTGCGCCGGTGAGAGCCGTCAGGCCGGTGGGGAGGTGCAGCCGCTCGTACAGCTGGGGCGCCAGGACAACGATGCCGAGGAAGCCGAGCATTACCGACGGCAGCCCGGCCAGCAGCTCGACCAGCGGCTTGAGGATCTCGCGTCCCCAGCGCGGCGATACCTCGGCGATGAACACGGCCGTCGCCACCCCGAGCGGCACCGCCACAAGAGCGGCGCCCAGAGTCACGGCCAGGGACCCCGAGATCAGCGGCAGCAGGCCAAAATGCGACTCGATCGGGTACCAGCGGGCGCTCAATAGATTCGCCAGCGGCACCTCGACCAGGGCCGGCGCGCCCTGGCCGAAGAGGAACACGAAGATCATGACGACGAAGAGGATGGCCGAGGCGCCGGTGACGCCGATCAGCCGGGTGAGGATGAATTCCGACCAGCCGAGGCGAGAACGAGCGGATTTCATGAGGAGACTGGGACGAATCCGAGCTGGGTCACGATCGCCTGGCCGTCGGGGCCGAGAATCCAGTCGAGATAGGCCCGCGATGGGGGGCTGGGTTGTCCGGAGGTGTACATATACAGGTCGCGGGCGATCGGGTAGGAGCCGTTGTTGACGGTGTCGGCCGAGGGCAGGACGAACGGTCCGCCGGCTTCCCTTGCCACGGCGATGACCTTGACGGCGTCGGTGACGTACCCCAGCCCGTCGTAACCGATGGCGTTCTGATCGTAGGACAGCTCCGCCGTGATGCCCTCCGACGACGGCAGGAGAAGTGTGTCAGAGGAAAACAGGGTCGGGTTGTCCTTCTGCCCCAGGCGCAGCACCTCCTCGAGGAAGTAGACGTGGGTGCCCGAGTTCGTTTCGCGCGACAGCCGGACGATGGGGCGGTCCTCGCCTCCGACCTCGGACCAGTTTTCGATCTCGCCGGAGTAGATGCGCGAGATCTGCTCCATGGTCAACTGGTTCACCGGGTTGGAGCGGTGGACGATGACGGCGATGGCGTCGCGGGCGACGACGAATTCGACCGGAGTGATCCCGTGGGCCTCGGCCTCGGCCACCTCCTCCGGCTTGATGGCGCGCGAGGCATTGGCGATATCGACGGTGTTGTTGATCAACGCGGCGATGCCCGTGCCGCTGCCTCCGCCGGTGACCGCCACGCTGACCTCCGGGCGCACCTGACCGTAGGCCTCGGCCCAGGCCAGCGCCAGGTTGACCATCGTGTCGGAGCCCTTGTTGACCAGGCTCTGGGAGGGAGCGGAGGCGGTTACCGGCGAGGACGAACACGCGGCCAGCAGGATGCTCAGGATGAGGAGACAAGCCCGCTGCGGTCGCATCGGGGGGATTATACCTAGCTGTCAGCCGTCAGCAGCCGGTTGCCAGCCGACCGCTGCCGGCTCACCGAAGCCAATCCGTAAGGCCCTGAGCAGAGGCCGCCAAGCGCCACCGGCCACGGACGGTCATGCTGCGGCCGAAGTCGAAGGGTGCCGGCGTAAGCACTCTTCGACTTCGCTCCGTGCTCACTCCGTTCGCTCGTCGCTCCGCTCAAAGCGTCCGGACGTGGATCGGAGGCCGGTGAGGGCGAGTCGCCCTCGTGTAGAATCCCTCCCATGGGCAGCCTCGCGAACTACCGCTTCGACGTCGAGGGCCTTCAGTTCTTTTACGGCGCCTCCCAGGCGCTGCGGGATGTGTCCATCCATATCGAGGACCGGCGCATCACCGCTCTGATCGGGCCCTCCGGATGCGGCAAGTCCACCTTCCTGCGTTGCCTCAACCGCATGAACGACGTCATTCCCGAGACGCGCGTGGAGGGCCAGGTTCGCCTCGACGGCCGGGATATCTACGGGCCGCAGCAGGATGTGGCCGAGCTGCGCCGGCGGGTGGGCATGGTGTTCCAGAAACCCAACCCGTTTCCACAAAGCGTCTTCGACAACGTCGCCTTCGGTCCGCGCGTGCTGGGTCTGGTCGACGATCGCACCTCGCTCGAGGCCCTGGTGGAAGAGTCGCTGAAGCGGGCGGCGCTGTGGGAGGAGGTCGCCGGGCGTGTGCATGAAGGCGCGCTGAGTCTGTCCCTGGGCGAGCAGCAGCGCCTGTGCATTGCGCGCCTCCTGGCGGTCGAGCCCGAAGTGATCCTGATGGATGAACCGTGTTCGGCGCTGGATCCGATCGCCACCCTCAAGATCGAAGACCTGATGCGCCAGTTGAGCGCCGACTACACCATCGTGATCGTCACCCACAACATGCAGCAGGCGGCGCGGGCCTCCGACTATGCGGCGATGATGATGCTGGTGGACGGCCGGGCCGGCAGCATCGTCGAATTCGGCCCGACCCGCAAACTGTTCACACGGCCGTCGGACCGCCGAACCGAGGACTACGTCACCGGCCGCTTCGGTTGAGGCCGGGAAGGAGCCGGGCATGACCGCACAACCGCGCGCCACGCTGGAACGGGAACTGCGCCGGGTCCAGGACAGCCTGCTGCGGATGGGGGACATGGTCGATGCCGCCGTCGGCCGGGCGCTGACGGCGCTCAGCGAACGCGATTCTCGACTGGCGCAGGAGATCGTCCTGGCCGACGCCGATGTCAACGCCCTGCGTTATCGGGTTGAGGAGGACTGCCTGACCCTGATCGCCACGCAGCAGCCGGCGGCGGGGGATCTACGCATCGTCATGGCCGCCTTCAGCATCGTGAGCGATCTGGAGCGGATGGCGGATCATGCCGCCGGGATTGCCCGGACGGTGCTGCGCATGGGTGACGAACCGCTGCTCAAACCCCTCATCGACATCCCGCGGATGGCGGAGGTGTGCCGCGACATGCTGCGTCAGTCGCTGCGGGCGTTCGTCGATCGGGATGCGGACACGGCCCGCAGGATCGCCCGCCAGGACGACGTCATCGACGGGCTCTACCAGCAGGTCTTCCGCGAACTGTTGTCGTTCATGGTGGAGGACCCGCATACGACGACGCGGGCCCTCTACCTGCTGTTCACGGCGCACAACCTGGAGCGCATCGGGGACCGGATTACGAACATCGTCGAGCGGGTCGTGTTCATGACCAGCGGCGAGTTGCGCGAATTGAACCCCGAACCGGCGGACACGGACCATCTGTAGCCGCAGGCTCAAGCAGATTCCTTCCCGATAGCGTCAACCCCCACCCTGCCCTCCCCCTGAAAGGGGGAGGTAGAGATCTTTCCCCTCCCCCTAGGCAGGGGGAATCAGGGCCGTTCGCCCGGGACGGGGGTATCCTCTTCTCGCGCGCGCGCCGGATCGCGTCCAACGTCACCCCAGCGACATCTCCCCGTCAGCCTTGCACCGGTCCCGCCGGTATAATGGCGGCAACTTCCCACCCGGAGCGCCCTGCATGGACCCTGCAACCCCGGCGGCCCGCGGCGCACGCGCCCAACGGGCCGCCTGGCACGCCCTCGAAACCAACGACGTCTTCCGCGAGCTCAAGACCTCCCCCGATGCCGGGCTGACAGCCGAAGAAGCCGCGCGCCGGCTGGCGCGCTACGGGCCCAACGAGTTGGCCGAAGCGCCGCGGCCGGGCTTCTGGCACATGCTGCTGGCGCAGTTCAGCAATTTCATCGTCCTGGTCTTGATCGCCGCCGCCGCCGTTTCGATGGCGCTGGGGGATTACCTGGAAGGCGGCGCCATTCTGGCCATCGTCGTGCTCAACGCCGTCCTGGGCGTCGTCCAGGAACGCCGCGCCGAGCAGGCCCTGGCGGCGCTGCGCCGGTTGGCGGCGCCCGAGGCCCTGGCGCTGCGCGACGGCCGCCGCACGACCGTCTCGGCACGCGAGCTCGTGCCGGGCGACGTCGTCCTGCTGGAGGCCGGCAACTTCATCCCGGCCGATCTGCGTCTGCTGGAGACGGTCAACCTCAGGATTGAAGAGGCGGCACTGACGGGCGAGTCCGAAGCGGTCGAGAAAGACGCCGAGATCGTCCTGGCACAGGACATCCCGCTGGGCGACCAGCGCAACACGGCCTTCATGGGGACCCTGGTGTCCTACGGGCGCGGGCGCGGGGCGGTCGTCAGTACGGGGATGCACACCGAAATCGGCTTGATCGCCACGATGCTGCAATCGTTCCAGGAGGAACCGACTCCGCTGCAGCGCAAGCTCGACCAGCTGGGCAGACTCCTCGGCTGGGCGGCGCTGGCGGTGTGCGCCGTGGTCTTCGCCGTCGGTTGGGCGCGCGGCTATCCGGCGCTGGACATGTTCCTCATCGCTGTCAGCCTGGCGGTAGCCGCCGTGCCGGAAGGCCTGGCCGCCGTGGTGACCATCACTCTGGCGCTGGGCATGCGCGAGATGATCAAGCGTCACGCCCTCATCCGCCGCCTGTCCTCGGTGGAGACTCTCGGCTCCACGACGGTCATCTGCTCCGACAAGACCGGCACGCTGACCGAGAACCAGATGACGGTCACACGGATGTGGGTTGACGGGCACACAATCGAGGTGACGACCAGCGCTCCGGGCCGGGGCGAGTTCCGCCTGGCGGGGCAGAAGGTCGACCTGTTCGAGCATCCGGCGGCGGCGACGGCCTTGTGGCTGGCCGTGCTGGCCAATGACGCGGCCACCGAGCAGGGGGAAGGGGAGGACGTGGCGCGCGTCGTTGGCGACCCGACGGAGACGGCGCTGCTGCTGGCGGCGGCCAAGACCGGCGCCGATCACGGCCAGATTGACGAAGCCTACCCGCGCGTCGACGAAGTCCCGTTCGACTCGAACCGCAAGCGCATGACGACGCTCCATCGTGTCGAACGGCCGGCCTCGGCCGACCTCAGCCCCTTCACTGATGACCAGGTGCGCGGGTGGATCGTCGTGGCCACCAAGGGCGCCCCCGATGTCGTGCTCCAGCTGTGCAGCCGCTACCAGCTCATGGATGACACCTCGGCGCCTCTCGACGAGGCGGCCCGGCAGCGCATTCTGGAGGCCAACGATGCGCTGTCGCAGCAGGCGCTGCGCGTGCTGGGCGTGGCCTACCGGGTGGAACACCAGACCCCGCAGGAGGCATCGCCCGACTCGCTCGAGCGCGAGCTGACCTTCGTCGGCCTGATCGGGATGATCGACCCGCCTCGAGCCTCCGTGCCGCCGGCGGTGAGGCGGGCGCGGCAAGCCGGCATCCGCACCCTGATGATCACCGGGGATTACCCCAGCACGGCCCGCGCCATTGCCGAGGCCATCGGCCTGCTGCAGCCGGGGCACCGGGTGATGGCCGGGGCGGAGCTCGACCACATCGACGACGCCGCCTTCCGCGAAGCGGTCGGATCCGTCGACGTCTTCGCCCGCGTCTCGCCCGAGCACAAGGTGCGCATCGTCGATGCGCTGCGCAGCCGCGGCGAGATCGTGGCCATGACCGGGGACGGGGTCAACGACGCGCCGGCCCTCAAGCGGGCCGACATCGGCGTGGCCATGGGCATCACCGGCACCGACGTCGCCAAGGAAACGGCCGATATGGTGCTGACCGATGACAACTACGCCAGCATCGTCGCCGCCGTCGAGCAGGGCCGGGTCATCTACGCCAACATTCGAAAGTTCGTCTTCTACCTGCTGTCGTGCAATCTGGGCGAGATCCTGGTGATCTTCGCCGCCACGCTGGCCGGCCTTCCCAGTCCGCTGACGCCGATCCAGCTGCTGTGGCTCAATCTGCTGACCGACGGGGCGCCGGCGTTGGCGCTCGGGGTGGAGAAAGGCGACCCCGACACGATGTCCCGGCCGCCGCGGCCGCCGGCCGAGCCGGTGATCAACCGGCCGATGCGCGTCGGTATCGCCATCCAGACGCTGGCCATCGCCGGGGTCACGCTGGGCGCCTACGCCATCGGCCTGCTCACTCACCCCGAAACGCCGCTCTACGCCGAGACGATGTCCTTCGTGACTCTCTCGGCCTCCGAGTTGTTGCGCGCTTTCACCGCTCGCTCCGAGCGCTACCCGTTGCTGCGCATCGGCCTGTTCTCGAATCGGCCGATGGTCATCGCCGTGCTGGCATCGTTGGTGCTGCTGCTGTCGGTCGTCTACGTGCCGTTCCTGCAGTCGGTCTTCGACACCGTGCCGCTGACCTGGATCCAATGGCGGTTGATCCTTCCGCTGCTGGTCGTGCCGGCGGTGGTGGCCGAAGCGACCAAGTGGGTCTGGACTCTCCTCGACCGGCGGCGGGCGGTCCCGGCCTGAGCGACCCGCTCCGCCGCACGAGGGCCGCGGCGATTCCTCGTTGCCCGAGGTGAGGTTGACGCCACAAACGCGCGCATTCCGCTGCGGCGCGTGCGTCTCCAACCCTGCGGCGGCTGCGACCTTTCAGTTGAAGATCGACTTCAACCGCCGCTCACCTGCACCGCACCCGCGGTGCGCCGCAGGTGCAGGTGTGCGAGGGTAGGGGGTCGCGGGTTCTCAGGGGGCAAGGAGAGTGGCAAGCAGTCCCCTCTCCCCGCCCTCTGAGTGACGACGGTAGGCGAGGGCGCAGGGCCAAGGGGGAATGCGTTTTCCCGTAGCCCCTCCCCTGAGTCAGGCCGGAGTACACTCGACGTTTGGATCACGGCATGGCCCCTGGACCCTCACCCATGAAGCATGGCGAAGCCACCGGCGGCCGCCTCCGTTTGCGCCACGCCCGCGTGCTGGCCTTCTTCGCACGAATCTTCCTGACCGCCTTCGTCTGGGATATCGCCCTGCGCCGGATCGGCCTGGGCCGCCTGTCGCGGCGTACCGCCGGCTCTCGCTATCGCACCTGGGCCAGCCGCTACCGCGCCCTGGCGGCCAACCTCGGCGGGGTGTGGATCAAGGTGGGTCAGTTCCTCTCGGCGCGCGTCGACGTTCTCCCCGAAGCGGTCACGGCCGAGCTTGCCGGCCTGCAGGACGAAGTCGCGCCCGAGCCCGCCGAGCGTCTCATCCCGGTCATCGAATCCGAATTGGGGAAGCCTGTCACGGTCCTGTTTGCCGATTTCGATCGACAGCCGTTGGCCTCGGCCTCCCTCGGCCAGGTGCACCGCGCACATCTGCCCGATGGATCGGCGGTCGTCATCAAGGTGCAGCGCCCCGGAATCGAGGCCATCCTGGCCGTCGACCTGGCGGCGCTGCAGACGGTCATCGCCTGGCTCAAGCGCTTCCGGCCGATCGCACGCCGGGCGGACCTGGACGCCCTGTTCCGCGAGTTCAGCCGGACGCTCTGGGATGAGATCGACTACATCAAGGAGGCCGCCAACGCCCGGCGCTTCGCCGAGATGTTCGCCGCACAGGCGGACGTGCGCGTGCCGCGGGTTTACGACGATCATTCGACCCGCCGCGTCCTGACTCTGGAAGACGTCTACTTCATCAAGATCACCGACTACGGCGCCATCGAGGCGGCCGGTGTCTCGCTGCGAGAGGTCGCCGCTCGCCTGTTCCGCACCTATATGCACCAGATCTTCGAGGTCGGATTCTTCCACGCCGATCCGCACCCGGGCAATCTGTTCGTCGAGGCGACGGGCGGCGGGACCTGGCGGCTGGTGTTCGTGGATTTCGGGATGGTCGGGCAGCTCACTCCCAAGGCTCTCGGCGGACTCCGTGACATGGCGATCGCCTTGGGGACTCGGGACGTGGACCGGCTGATGCGCGCCTATGAGCAGACCGGGGTGCTGCTGCCGGGTGCGGATATCGAGCGCCTGCGTCAGGCGGAAGCGGCGATGTTCCAGCGCCTGTGGGGCAAGAGCATTCAGGAGCTGATCCGGATCCACCCGTCGGAGATGCGCCAGTTCGCCGCCGAGTTCCGTGACCTGATGTACGAAATGCCCTTCCAGGTGCCCACCGACCTGATCTTCCTCGGGCGGTGCGTTGCCATCCTTTCGGGCATGTGCATCGGCCTCGACCCGGAATTCAACCTCTTCTCGGAGTTGGCTCCCTATGCACGGGCGATGCTCACGGCGGAGGGCGGAGGCATGAACCTCGAGAGCGCACTGGAGTGGGTGGTCGAGCAGGTTCGGATTCTGGCGGGATTGCCGTCGCAGCTCGACCGCGTCCTCGGCCGGATCGAGCGTGGTGAGCTGACGGTCATCGCCCGGGCGGCGCCCGAGCTGCAGCGACAGCTGGAGCGAATGACGACGGCCATCAACCGGCTGGTCCTGGCCGTGTTGGCAGCAGCGATCGTGCTGGCGTTGATCTTCCTCAGCTCAAGGTAGGAGTTCCCAGCCTCCCGCCTCCAGCCTCCAGCCACGCTGTGCCCGTTGCCGTTCGGTCTCTTCCTGGTCCCGTGTTGCGCGCCCATCGGCACCGACCACTGACCACTGACCACTGCTTCATCTAGATCGCCTTCGACAGCCGTCGGCAAGCCGCCTCGCAGCGGCGGCAGGCCGCGCCGCCGATGCGCAGCACCAGGTGCCCCTTGGCATGGGGCGCGCTTTCGAATCGCACCAAGCGGCATGCCGATTGGCAGGTCTCCAGCACCGCGCGGACCCGGCGAACATCCAGTTCCGCGGACGTGGTCAGCATGCGGGCGGTGGCCAGGCAGATCCCGGCGCCGTTGCGACTGAGCCAGACGACTCGCGCCAAGGGCGAACCCGCCTCGGGCTGCGGGAAGGAATCGGCGACTTCGTTGCAGGCGCGCGCACAATCGAGGCAGGCCCAGACACATTCGGTCTTTGGGTCGATCCACGGATGGTGCGCCGTCGGCCGGGCGACCAGGCGCGCCAGGACGCCCGAGGGCAGGGGCGGGAACGTCTGCAGCGAGGCGGGCCGGGATCGAAGATCAGCCGCCGGCAATGGGTCCTGCATGTCGCACCTCCGCGGCGGAGTACGGCCGCCGGCCGGGCCGGGATGGAGCCGTGGCTTTGTCCGGGGCCCTCGCCGCGGCCTGCAGATAGGCCGCCGCCTGATGCCGGCTCTCCAGGGCCATCTTCTCGAGAATGCGGTGCACGTGGTTCTTCACCGTGCCGACCTCGATCGAGAGCTGGGCGGCGATGTCTCGATTGGTCATCTGCCCGGCGACCAGTTCCAGGATCTCGCGTTCTCGGGGGGTAAGAGCTTCCAATCGCGTGCCGATCGTGTCGGGTTCGATGTGGGCCTGGCGCAGCCGCGCCAGGCGCCCGATCAAGGCCGGCGCTACCTCCGGCGCGACGTAGGCTTCGCCGCGCACCACCGCTTCCAGACTCTGCAAGACGCGCTCAACGGTCTCGTCCTGCGGCACGTAGGCGCAGGCGCCGGCTTCGATGTAGGCCAGGATGACGTGCTCCTGGGGTGGGATGCCGACCACCAGGATGCGGCTGTCGGCGAACGTCTGCGTGACGATGCGAACCCATTCGACGCCGGCTTCGACCTGAGAGCCCGGGCCGAACAGGACGACGTCGCAGTGGGGCACCAGCGGCATGGCCTCTTCCAGCGTGGTCGCCGTCCCCGTCAGGTGGAACCCGGGAGCCGAGGCCAGGGCCGCCGACCAGACGCTGGTCAGAAGAGGATTGGTGCTCGCCACGAGAACGCGCTCAGGGCGAGCCGGTCGGCTCAGCCTGGATTCCGCGGGCCGGATCTCGGTCGCGATCATGCTGCCTCTCTTTCGGCCAGGGCGGCCGTTTCCAGTCCGAAGGCGGCTGCCTCGTAGCGGCTGGCCACTCCTAGCTTCTTCAGAACACTGTGAACGTGGTTCTTGACGGTGCCCACCTCGACGACCAACTCGCGGGCGATCTCCTGATTCGACAGACGACGTGCGATCAGCGTCAGGATCTCGCGCTCCCGCCGCGTCAGAGACTGGAGCGCGTCGACGGTCGGCAGCGCATGGACCCGGACGAGGGACAGGTGTCGGATGCGCCGGAGCACCTTGCCGGCCATGACCGGCGAAAGGATCGCCTCCCCGCGGGCGGCTGACGCCAGGCATTGGCGCAGCTCGCGGGCGGAGACACGGTCGGACAGGACCGCCCAAGCACCGGCCTCGAGCAGCTCGATGGCGTGGCTGCTTTCCTCGGGAACGGCGAAGACGATGATCCGGCAGGCGGGTCCGGCGCGGCGCAGCCAGCGAATGCTCGACAGCATGTCCTTGGGGGAAAAGGCGGCGCCCAGGAGCGCGGCGTCGAAGGGAAAGCCCCCCTCCCCCTCGAGGGCCTGGACGTCTTGCAGGCTCTCGAGGCACCGCACGGTTCCGACCCCCGGAAGCTTGGCGAATTCGTTCACCCAGCTGGTGCAGCGGCTGCTGTCCGGTTCCACCAGGAGGATGCGCCACGATTTCATCTTGACCTTACCTCCTTCACAGCGAACGTTCCGATCCAATCGAGGCCTGAGCCATGTCGGTCAGCACTCGGACCACGCCGTCGAACTCGGTGGCCTTATCGAAGAAGTACTCGGCCCCGGCCTTGAGGCAGCGCGCACGGTACTGCGGGTAGGGATGGTTCGTCAACACGAGCATGGTCGGGTGAGGCGTGCGTGCCCCGACCGTGTCGATCAGGCGCAGGCCGCTGCCGGGCATGTGGAGATCGACGATGACCAGGTCCGGCTGAAGCCGATCGATCGACTCGAGCGCCTGGTCGACATTCGACGCCTCCGCGACAAGTTCAATGCCGGGGATCTTTGCGATGAGCATGGCCAACTTGTGCCTCACCAGTTCGGAATCGTCGGCGATCAGGATCTGCATGCCTCACATCGGGAGCGATGGCGGACCTGTCGCTCTGGGTCCAAGAGTAGCCGGGACCGCAGGCTGGGGGACAGCGGACGAGAGATGACGATGGCGTCCGCCGCAGGCCGATCGACGCGTAGGACGCAGGCCTACACCGGGGCGGATTGTGTATCGTCTGTCTAGAGCCAACGGGCCGAGGGCCTATGGATATGGCGAGCGACGGCGCTTAGGCTGGATGGGCGTGCCTCTCGGCGCAAGGAGGAATGCCATGTCGACCATTCTGTTGATCCTTCTCATCCTTCTGCTGATCAGCGCCCTGCCGGCGTGGCCCTACAGCCGGCGCTGGGGGTACGGCCCAAGCGGCCTGCTGGGTTTGCTCCTGGTCGTGTTCCTGCTGGCGGCGATCCTCAAGCTCCTCTAGGAGCGGAAGAGGACTCCGCTTCCGGCTCGCGCCGTCGGGGTGCGTGGAGGTTACGATGATGAACCGAGAACAACGCGTGTTTTCGTTCAAGCTGATCGAGCTGATCTGGCTCTTCTTCGGATCGATCGATGGGTTGATCGGCCTCCGCATCCTGCTGAAGCTGGTGGCCGCCAACCCGGACAACCCGTTCGCCGCATTCGTCTACGGCCTGACGGAGGTCTTTCTGTGGCCGTTCCGGGGTCTGACGGCGACCCCTTCGGCCGGCGGCTATGTCCTGGAACTCCCCGCCTTCGTGGCGCTGCTGGTCTATGCGCTTCTGGCGTGGGGCATCGCCCGCCTGGTGTGGATCCTTCTCTACCGCCCGCCGGACACTCGGCCGCCGACGCAGCCGCGCACGGCCTGATGGCGACCTGCGGCCAGGCGAGGGCCGCTCAGGAAAGGAGACCGACATGAAGGTCAAGGATGTCATGACGCGCGATGTCGAGGTGGCCCACCCGCAGTTGGGGCTACCCCAGGTCGCCATGACGATGCGCAAGCTCGATGTAGGTGCCCTGCCGGTGGTCAAGGATGGGAAGATCACCGGGATCGTTACCGACCGCGACATCACCGTGCGCGCCGTTGCGGAGTCACGCGACTTGAAGACGTCTCTGGTGGATGATGTGATGAGTCGCCAGGTCGAGTGTGTTCGCGAGGACGACGACGTCGTAACGGCGGCGCGCCGAATGGCGGAACGGCAGATTCGGCGGCTCCCCGTTGTGAACCAGGAAGGGAAGCTGACCGGGATCGTGTCGATGGCCGATCTGGCCGTGGACACCGGGGATCCGAAGACCGTCGGGGAAACGCTGGAAGAAGTCTCGCAGCCGGCGAAACCCCGCCGCTAACGGAAGAGGCTTGCGGTGAGGGCCTTCCGCCGAGCACGCTCGGCGGAAGGCCTCGCGTCTCGAACCGAACCCGCCGCTGGCTCTGCGCGCGCTTACTCCTGAAGAGCCTCCACCCGTGCTTGGAACAGTTCAGCCAAGGCAGTGGTGGCCATCAAGGGCCTATCCCAGGCTGGATACCCGACCAGAAGCAGCGCGCCGACGGAGCCCTGGCGAAACAGTACGAGGTCGGCCCGAAACCAGACGCCGGCATAGAGGAAGTCGGCCGTCACGGCCCCGGCCGAATCGGCCAGGTCTTCGAGGCCCGTCATCGGTCGGATACCTTGCGGCGCCGAGGCGCCCGCGCCTGCGAGCAAGGCTCTCGCCAAGGGCTCCGGAGCACGGACCATCGAGTCGAAAGCCTCGCGGCTGGTCGGAACGGGGAGCCAGGAGGCAAATCCGACGACGAACTGGAAACGGGATGGATGACGGAACCCGAATGTGGTCCAGGGATCCAGGCCGGCGTCTCTCAGAAGAGCCGAGTTCAAGCCGATGTCGGCCGGCTGGAAGGATTCGAATCCCGCCGGCAGGTCTTCCGTTCTCAGCCCTGCGCGGTCCAGGTCGGGGGTAGCCGTCGGTCGTGGGGTTGGGGTCAGCGCTGGCCGAGGCCGCGGGGTGGCAGTCGGCATTGCAGACTCGGTGGCCGTCGGCGACTCAGTGGCGGCGAAGGTGGCCGGGACCTCGGTCGCCGAAAGAGGTCCGCAGGCCTGACCGAGGAGTGCCAGGGCAAGGGTCGGACGGACCCAGGCGGCAAGGCGAATGCGGGAAATCGGTCGGTCTTCCTGCATTGCTGCGCAGTCGAGCTGCGTGGGGTGGGAGCTGAACCCTATCGGTTCCGCGGACGTGGGATGGGTCCACGTATCCAGGCGATCGGCTTCCACGGGCGGTCTACCCCTCGGCCGAGGCCGACTCCAGTTCCTGCCGCCGTGCCCCGCGCACCCAGGCCGACATGACAAGATCGACCAGCCCGGGGAGCAAGAGGTTGGCCAGAGCCGGGACGTCGTACAGGTGACTGAGAAACACCGCCCGGCGAGGGCGTTCCACCAAGCGCACCATGACCCGAGCCACACGCTCGCGACTGACTCGTCCGATCGGGATCGACCGATACCGAAGTCCGCCGTGGCGAGCAGCCAGCTGGTTGAACTCCGTGCCCGGGACGGCGCTCGGATGCACCCGCATCACTCGAATACCCCACGGGGCAAGCTCGCGGCGCAAGGCGTCGGTCAGGCCCTCGACGGCGTACTTGGTGCTGGCATACACGCTCAGCGGAGGCACGGCGATCTTGCTGGCGTACGAACACATGTTGAGAATGAACCCCGAACGCCGGGTCTTCATCGCCGGGAGGACCTGGCGGATCAGTTCGGCCATGCCGATGATATTGACATCGTAGTGCCGGCGCAGATCATCCGCCGACAGGTCCTCGAACCAATCGTAGTGGCCCCAGCCGGCGATGTTCGCCAGCACGTCGATGTGGCCATACGCCGTCACGGTCGTCTGCACCAGGTGAGAGATCTGAGCGCCGTCGGTCAGGTCGGTTGGCACGGCCAGTGCGGCACCGCCCTCGGCGATGATCCGCTCGGCGAGATGCTGCAGGCGGTCAGCTCGACGCGCGGCCAGCACGACCACGGCTCCCGCCCGCCCGAATTCGAGGGCGGTGGTCTCCCCGATGCCGGAGGAGGCCCCGGTCACGATGGCGATCTTCCCCGCGATCCCGCGACGCCATGACTTGTTCATGCCTGCCCTCGACTCCTGTGCCAGATATCCCGTTGCGGCAGGGTTCAGCCTAGCCGAATCGAACGGAGTTGCAGGTAAGACGACCGGACCGACCCTCGTCGGTGGAGAGCCCGTAGGAGCGTCGGGCGGCCGCCTACGCCGACGCGGTCAGGCGGGCTCGTCGGGGCCGATCAGGCCCTCGCGCAGAGCATATTGGGTGATGTCGGCGTTGCTTTGCAGGTTCAGTTTCTCCAGCGCACGGCGTCGATAGGTGCTGACGGTCTTGGGACTGAGGGCCAACTCCTCGGCGATCTCGGAGACCTTCTTGCCCAGCGCCAGAAGGCGGACGATGTGGAACTCGCGATCGGACAGGCCCTCGTGGGGCTTCTCGTGCTCTCCCTGGCGGACGTGCTCGGCGAGTCTCTCCGCCATTTCCTGACTCAGGTACTTCCCGCCGCCGACGATCTTGCGGATGGCCTGGATCAGTTCCTCCGGCGCGCTTTCCTTGGTCATGTAGCCGGAGGCCCCGCTGCGTAACATGCGGATGCCGTATTGGGCCGGCGAGTGGACGCTCAGGATGAGCACGGGCAGCGCCGGCCGTCGGTGCCGAACCTCGCGCAACGCTTCGAGGGCCCCGAAGCCCGGCATCGACAGATCCAGGATCAGGATATCGGCCGGGACGCCGCGCACCACCGCCATCGTCTCGTCGCCCGTGCCGGCCTCTCCAACGACCTCCATGTCCGGAACCTGGGCCAGGATCTGCTTGAGGCCCTGGCGAACGATGGCGTGGTCGTCAGCGACGATGACTCGGATCACGACTTCTCCACTCCTTCCGGCGCCGGCGGCAGGGACACCTCGAGGACGGTGCCGCGCGGATCGCCGCGACGGATGACGGTTTCGCCGCCGAGCAGGTGGGCGCGCTCGCGCATGCCCAAGAGGCCCAGGGAGCCGGAGCCGTGCAGCTCCGCCTCGGTGATGCCGCGGCCGTCGTCCCGGACGGTGAGCAACCATCCCCCGTCACGCTTCTCCAGCGCCACCGTGACGTGTTGGGCCTGCGCGTGGCGAGCGATGTTGGTGAGCGCCTCCTGGAAGATGCGGAACATGGCCGTGGCGTGCTCCGGCGGCACGGCTTCGGCCTCAGGGTCGACTGCCACGCGGCAGCGAATGCCGGTCCGGGTCTCGAATTCGCCGGCCTGCCATTCCAGCGCGGCGGAGAGGCCCAGATCGTCCAGCACGCCGGGCCGCAGTTCGGAGGCGATCCTGCGGACGTGCTCGATCGTGGCGTCCGCCAGCTCCGACATGGAGCGCGCCTTCTCGAGCAGCGCGGGGACATCGGAGCTGCCGGCGCGATCCAGTTGCTGGGCCATCCATGCCAGGTCGAGCTTCAGGCCGGTGAGCAGCTGGCCGAGCTCGTCGTGAATCTCCCTCGAGATGCGGGTGGCTTCTTCTTCCCGGGCGCGCTCCAGCTCGGAGGAAAACTGGCGCAGACGGCGGCCGGACTCCTGGAGCAGGCGCTCGGCGCGCTTTCGTTCCGTCTCGTCGCGAAACAACGCGAACGTCCGCTGGCGATCGGGGCCGGGAACGGCCGATACCGAGTACTCGATATCGACCAGGCTTCCGTCCTTGCGCGGCAGGGAGGTCTCGCCTCGCGCCGTGGGCAGCGGCCGGTTGACTCGATCCAGCAAATCCTTCCTCAAGGGGCTGATCCCGGCCGGGTCCAGGGCATCCAGGAAGGACGCCAGAGTGCGCGGCGGATTCACCTCGAGGCCGAAGAGCGCGCCCAGCGCGGGGTTGGCGTAGACCACGGCCTCTCCTTCGGCGAGCAGGACGCCCTCGCCCAATTCACTCTGGGCGTTGAGCAGGCTCAGGTAGAGGTCCGTCTGGATGCGGAGCGCCTCTTCTATGAGCTTCCGCTCGGTGATGTCCTGGCCGGTGCCGATGAGGCGCGCCGTCCGACCGGCCTCGTCGGCCTCGACGTGACCGTGGGTGACCAGCGTCCGCACCTCACCGTCTGCCCGCACCAGGCGGTGTTCGAGCTGGAAGACCCGCTGCTCGCGGCGCGCGGTTTCAAAGGCCGCTTCGACCGCCGTCCGGTCGTCGGGGTGGATGAACTCGAACAGGGCAGCCAGGCTCAACCCTGAACGGGATGGGTCGAGCCCCAGGATCCGCAGGAACTCCGACGAACAGCGCAGGCGATCCGCGGCGACGTCCCATTCCCAACTGCCCAAGCGGGCGATGCGTTGAGCGTTGGAGAGCAGGCTTTCGCTGCGTTGCAGTCTCTCCTCTGCCGCCCGCCGTTCGCTGACATCCCGCGTGACCTTGGCGTATCCCCTCAAAGAGCCGGAGCGATCGAACAGCGGCGTCAGAGAGGCTTCGGTCCAGTACCTCGATCCATCCTTGCGCACGCGCCAACCCTGGTCGAACCACCGGCCATCGCGCAGCGCCGACTCCAGCAGTCGCTGCGGCCTGCCCTGGCGAACGTCTTCGTCGGCGAAGAATCGTTCGAAGGAGGAGCCCAGGATTTCGTCGGCGCTGTAGCCGGTGATCCGTTCGGCGCCTTCGTTCCAGCTGGCCACGCGCCCGGTCGGGTCGAGCAGCATGATGGCGTAGTTCTTGACGCTGCGCACGAGCAGGCTGAACGTGTCTTCGCTCTGGCGCAGGGCGTCTTGCTGCTCGAGGCGGGCGCGGCGCCGGTCGCTTCGGCGTTGCAGGCTGAGGGCGAAGAAGGCGAACAGCCCGGCGAGCACGGCTTCGACGGCCAGCGCCAGGCCGCGCCACGCACCGGCGCGCGACGGGTCGAGCGGCGGAGAGGCGGTCAAGCTGAGGATCAGCGCCGCACCCGCCAGGAGCACGATCGTCAGGCCGATGGCGGCGCGCGCCACGTCCTTGTTGGAGGGAGGAAGCGCGGCCGGTGCCGCGCGTGGGTCGAGCGGATGCGGGTTCACGCGTTCAGCCGCCTCCTCACGAACGCGGTGTCCGATCGCTCAAGGGAACGAAGGGCTCGAGGCACACCTCGTCGCAGCCACCGGCGGCGAGATGTCGTCCATTCCTCACCATGCGTCGGCATTATAAGCCAGCCTGCGAGCGTGGCCTGCGCTCGTGGGTACCCGTCTCTCGTCTCGAGTGTATCTGCGGCCTATGGGAACCTCCTCGATCGGACCGTATGCTCGTTTGGGGCCGCAGCGTGGGAGGATGGCCGAGAGTGCCCGGCCCCCGCTGGCGGGCGGCCCTGGTACGGAGGGGCCGGGCACGCCCGGACGGAGGCGAGCGATGTCCAGAGACCCATGGCCGTTTGCATCGTTGGCTGCACTGCTGGTGCCCTACCATCCGGTGGCGTGGCCGGCGTTGCAGATCGTTCAGCTGGCCGTCTGGATCGCGCTGGCCGCGTTCGCGGTTTCCAGACTGGCCCGGTCGGGAAGCGGCCGATCGGCGCCAATGCTCCCTGGGTGAGCGACGGCCAAGGCCGTCGGCACGCAGGGGCAAAGGAGAGTCACATGAACCGAGACGTCTTGATGGGATCGTGGCGGCAGTTGAAGGGCCAGATCAAGGAGAGGTGGGGGAAGCTCACCGACGATGATATGGTCCAGATCAACGGCCACTGGGACCGGCTGCTGGGCGCCATTCAGAAGCGCTATGGCTATGCCCGCGAGGACGCCGAACAGCAGATCGATTCCTTCCTGGAGCGTATCCACAAGACCGCTGAACCGGAGAAGATGGGATCGTCTTCCAGTCCGCGGGATCCGGGGGATTGACCGGCGACGGATCAAACCCAGCGGCTGTGACTCCCGTGCCCCCGCCTTCGCTCCATCGAGGCGGGGGCACGCTGTTGCGGCCGGCGAGGAACGAGCGGTTGCGGTCGTAGCATGCCCTCCGCCGACCGCATCAGGCGGCTCAGGACGAGGGCTTCGTAGTAAGCCCAGCGGGCTGCCTGGAATTCATCGGAGCTGGCACGGGTTGACATGCCCACCGGGATCTCGAATCCTCCCGCCAGGGCGCGGCCCCCGCGCGTGATGGCCTCCCCCAGTTCCGGTTCGAGGGCCGTGCGCAGGAACTCGCTCGGCGAAGGCCCGGGCAACACGGTGCGCAGGGATCCGGTGACGGTTTCCTGATATCGCCAATCCCGCACGATTCCGAACACCACCGTGGTGTGGACGTCGGCCTCGGTGAGAAGCCAGGCGGCGGCCTGGGGCAGCCCATCGCGATGCAACGCCCCGAGATAGCCGACGCCGGAAAGGAGGAACCCGTCTCGCTGCACGCGGTTCACCCATGCCCGCGCCAGAACCTCCTGCGTCTCCCAGGGCATCGGTTCGCTGCCAAGTTGATCCATCCAGTCGTGGTCGGCGTAGCGCGACAGCCAGGCAGCCGCCTGGCTGA
>DATIFK010000246.1:0-8041 GCA_035455265.1 Anaerolineales bacterium | reverse complement strand
CTCGCTGCGCACGGCGGCGATGTTGCGCGTGTCGTTGTTCAACTCGATCCCGTCGACAACGATGCGTCCCGCCTGATGCTCCTCCAGCCGGTTGATGGTGCGAATGAAGGTCGACTTTCCGGACCCGGATGGCCCGATGATAACGACCACCTCGCCCCGGCGTATGTTCAAGTCGATGCCGCGCAGGGCCTGAAACTCCCCGAACCACTTCTTCACTCCCTGGCAGACGATGATGTCGTCGCCGGTGTCGATGCGCGTGGAGTCCGTCATCGATCGCGCTCCCATGTTCACGCCAGCCCGACGCCCAGCCGGCGCTCGAGGCGGCGGCTGGCGTCCGACATGCTGAAGCTCACGATGAAGTAGAAGACCGCCGCGAACAGGTACACCTCGCGCACGGTACCGAGGAACTCGCGCTGCTTGGTGATGCTCTGGCAGATCGCCAGCAGGTCGAGCAGGCCGACGATCGAAACCAGCGACGTGTCCTTGAAGATGCTGACGAACTGGCCCATGATGGCGGGGATCACGGCCCGCAACGCCTGGGGCAGGACCACCAGACCGGTGACCAACAACTCGCTCAGTCCCAGGGCGCGCGCCGCCTCTTCCTGCTCATGACGCACCGCTTGCAGCCCGCCGCGCACGACCTCGGCCAGATAGGCGGCGGTGAACAGGACCATGCCGGCCATCGCCCGCAGCACCCGGTCGAAATCCCATTGCAGCGGCAGGAACAGCGGCAACATGCTCTGCGCCATGAAAAGGATGGCGATCAAGGGAACGCCACGCACCACCTCGATCGCCAGGATGGAAAAGCCCCGCACCACCGGCAGCGAACTGCGCCGGCCCAGGGCCAACAGCACGCCGATCGGGAACGAAGCGACGATGCTGACCACTGCCAGGACCAGCGTCAGCAGGACGCCGCTCCACAGATTCAGATCGACCAGGGGCAGGATTTCGGCCGGAGCCAGCCGCTCGACTCCCACTTCGAACGAGGTCAGAAGCACGAGAGCCCCGGGCACGATCAACACCCAGGCGGCCATCAAGGCCGCGCGAAGACCAGCCAGGTTCCGGTTTCTCCTTCCGGCGGCCCGCCCGAGGGCCCAGAGGATGGCGCCCACCAGAGCGACGACCCCCAGGGACGGGATCCCGACTCCGGCGATCCCCAGCTTGAGGGTGATCCCCTGGGCAATGTTCAACCCGCCCACGACGACCAATGGCACCAACGACAGGAACCTCCACACCCGACGAACCGCCAGTCCCCAGGCGAACCCAGCCAGGAGCGCCACAGTCGCCAACGCCATCGGGCCCCGCCACGTCTGCCCGAGGGAAACCAGGACGTCGGGGCGGTAGATGTAGTAACCCAGGTTGTTGGCTATCGTGGCCGGTGTGGGCAGGACGAGCCCGTAGAGGACCAGGACGATCAGAAACGGCGAGGCGATCCACGCCGTCAAAGCCCATCGACGCCATCGCGAGGGCGGCCGCCCCCAGGCGATCCAACTCAGGACGCCGAGGGCGACGATCATGGCCAGGACCAGCCCCAGTCGCCACACCTCGGAGGCCGGGTAGCGGCCCCACGTCAGCACGCGCAGATTGCGCGTGACGACCTGCCAGTTCGCTTCCTTGAACACCCATGTCAGGGTGACGCGGCCGACCGCCGCGATCGCGGCCAGGCACACCACCGTCAGCAGCGAGTTGCCCCACGTGCTGAACAGGTTGCGGCGAAGCCAGCCGATCGGCCCCAGCATCAGGGTCGGGGGCGTCTCCATCGGCGGGGGACTCCAGGCCTTGGCTTGCTCCACATCAACGCTCCACGACCTGCAATCGCTGGTTCAGGAGGTTCATGACGGCTGAGATCGCCAGGCTGATCACCAAGTACGTTGTCATCATCAGGGCGATCATCTGAACGGCCTGGCCCGACTGGTTGAAGATCGTCTGGGTGACGTTGTACATATCGGGGAAGCCCACACCGACCGCCAGGCTCGAGTTCTTTGCCAGGTTGAGGTATTGGTTGGTCAGTGGCGGCAAGATCACCCGCAAGGCCTGCGGCAGGATCACGTGCCGCAGGAGATGAAATTCGCTCAACCCGAGCGATCGCGCCGCCTGGAGTTGACCTACCGGCACAGCCAGGATGCCGGCACGCACGATGTCAGCGATGAAGGCGCCGGTGTACAGGACGAGTCCGAAAAGGATGCCGGCGAATTCCGGCGTCATGCGCGACCCGCCGACCATGCGCAGGCCTTCGAGCCGTGGCGTCTCCCATGTGAAAGGCCCATGCGGGATGGCTAGCGCCAGAAGCGCCGGCACGATCAGCGCGATGCCTACCGCCCACCATCCGGGGTGGGTTTCTTCGCCGGTGGTCGTCCGTCGGTGCAGGCGCCGGGAGTAAACCCACACGGCCGCCACCAGGCAAACCAGGCTGACTGCGATCCACACGGTCGCACCGGCCGCCGGCACCGGCCGCGGCAGCCATACACCCCTCTGGCTGAGCAGCAACGGTCCGATGGCGATCCGGTTCTCCAAAGAAGGAAGCTTGAGGATGATGCCGAAGTAGATGAAGAACAGCTGCACGAGAAGCGGAGTATTGCGCATGACCTCGACGTAGGCCCGGGCGATGTTGCGCAGAAGCCAGTTGGGGGAAAGCAGAGCCACGCCCGCCAGCAGCCCGAGGATGGTCGTGAGCAGCAAGCCCAGGCCGATGACCCTCAGGCTGTTGACCAAACCGACGATGAAGGCCCGCAGGAAGGTGTCCGAGCGGGTCATGGGCAGCCCCTCGCCGATGACGAACCCCGCCGTCCGCTGGAGGAAAGCGAAGCTCAGGTCCAACCCGCGGGCGGCCAGGGTTTCGAGGAGGTTGTGGATCAGCCAGCCGCCGGCGGCCAGGACCAGAAGCACGAACACCGCCTGGGCCGCGGCCTGGAGGAAGCGGATGTCGCGCCAGAAGGCGGAGGCCGAAGGCGCGAGGCGTCGCAGGGGGAAGCTCATGCGCCCGAAGGGGCGCAGCCCGGCCCATGCCGGGCTGCGCCACGTTCCGTCACGCGAACGCGAGCTGGATCCGGGTTAGCGCCACGGCGGAGCGTACAGCAGCCCGCCGTCGATCCATAGCGCGTTCAGGCTGCCCTCGCGGGGGATGTTGGTCCCCTCCGGGCCCAGGTTGCGGTCGTAGATTTCGCCGTAGTTGCCGACGGCGGAGATCACGTTCACCATGAAATCGGGGGCCAGGCCCAGAAGCTGGCCGAACTCGCCCTCGATACCGAGCAGGCGGGCGACCTCCGGATCCTCCGGCGTCCCGGCAGCGATCTCGGCGACGTTGGCGGAGGTGATGCCCTTCTCCTCGGCGATGATGATCCCGTTGACCACCCAGCGGACCAAGTCGCCCCACTGCTGGTCGCCCTGGGCCCACACCGGCCCGAGCGGCTCCTTCGACATGGTGTCGGGCAGGATGATGTGGTCAGCGGGGTTGGTCGTGCCGGTCCGCAGTCCGGCCAGCTGCGACTTGTCGGACGTCAGTCCGTCGCAGCGGCCTTCGTCGTAGGCAGCCCGGGTGGCGTCGCCCGAGTCCAGCACCAGAGCTTCGTACTGGAGCCCAAGTCGGTTGAAGGCGTCGGCCAGGTTGAGCTCGGTGGTGGTGCCGGCCAGGACGCAGATGGTCGCGCCGCCCATGTCGGCCAGCGAGGTGAAGCCGCTGTCCTTTCGCACCATCATCCCCTGGCCATCATAGAACGTCGTCGGAGCGAAATCGGTTCCCAGTTCGACGTCGCGGCTGATGGTCCAGGTCGTGTTGCGGATGAGCACGTCGATCTGGTTGTTCTGCAGGGCGGTGAAGCGCTCAGCGGCCGTCACCGGAACGAATTCGACAGCCTCGGGATCGTTGAAGATCGCTACCGCCAGAGCCTTGCAGAAGTCGATGTCGAAGCCGACGTTCGCCCCGTTGGGATCGAGGAAGCCGAAGCCGGGCACCGACGTGTTCACGCCGCAGCGCAGAGCCCCGTTGCTCTTCACTGCTGCCAGTCGCTCCGACTCCATCTTGAACTCGACCGGGACCTGGACTTCGACCTGCTGCGTCTGAACAACCTGAACTTCCTGGGTGACCACGACCGGTTCGGCCGGCTGGCAGGCAGCCACGATGATGACCATGGCCAGCCCCAGCACACCCAGTGCGTAGCGAGAAACCTTGCGGCTCATCTGTCACTCTCCTCCTCGATTGGGTCCGAAAGCTGCTGAGATCCATCCGTACCGTGTCGTCGAGCCGGCTCACCTCCCTTCTCTCGCGGGCCGCGAATTGAGAGCCGGAAGCGTCGGCACCCCGACGCCGGCTGAGCCTCAGACCGGTTGAAACCTCGGAGATGCAACGAGACGTCGAACGCAGGCTGCATCGGTATGCTAGGGGAAAGCCAAAAGGAAGTCAAGAAGGGGGCTGCCCGCTACCCGCTGTCCGCCACCCGCCTGTCCGCTTTCCGCGGACGGCGGATAGCGGACAGCGGACAGCGGGCCGCGGACAGCGGATAGAGTACGTCGGGCGGGACTCTGGTCCCAGGGTGGGCGCATCGTCGGAAGATCACCGATTCGGCACCTTCCCGACCAAGGTCACCTTTTCCCTGTCGTGCCGACGTGGTATGGTGCTTGGGCACGGACGGAAGGCCGGAAGGCGGGAGCATGGCACTCGTCGGCCAGATGCTGGATCACTACCGCCTGGTCGAGATGATCGGCCAGGGGGGAATGGCGACGGTCTACCGCGCCCTCGACACGCGGCGCCTGGAAGATGTCGCCGTCAAGGTGCTCTCCTCGAGCATCACCGGCGATCGCCGCTTTGTGAAACGCTTCCGTCGCGAGGCGGGTTTGGTGGTCCGCCTCAAGCACCCCCACATCGTCGGCGTCCTGGAGTACGGCGAGTCGCGTGGCGTGATCTATCTGGTCATGCCGTACATTTCGGGAAGAACACTGTTCGAACGGGCCGACAAGTTCAGGGTCACGGAAACCGAGGCGACGCGTTGGATCGGCCAGATCAGCAGCGCCCTCGGGTACGCCCACGCGCAAGGGATCATCCATCGCGACGTCAAGCCATCCAACATCCTGATCGACGGTGCCGGCAACGCCATGCTGACCGACTTCGGCCTGGCGCGGATGATCGAGGGCTCCAACACCCTGACGGGTTCGATGATGATGGGCACGCCGGCCTACGTCTCGCCAGAGCAGGGACGCGGCCGCGCCCTCGATCCCAGCTCGGACCAGTACTCGCTGGGCGTCATCCTGTATCAACTGGCGACCGGACGCCTGCCGTTCGAGGGCAACTCGCCCATGGCGACGGTCATGATGCACATCCAGGAGCCCGTACCTCGGCCGGGGCGATTCAACCCCAACCTGTCGCCAGCCGTCGAGCGGGTGATCCTGCGGGCCATGGCCAAGAAGCCGGAGGATCGTTTTCCAACCGTCGAAGCTATGAACCAGGCGTACCAGGCCGCCGTGCGCGGGACTCCGCTGCCGGAGGGCGAGTCGGCGATGGTGCCGCCGGCCGTCGCCGGCGTGGCTGTGGCCCGCAAGCCGCGGCCCGAGGGGCGCCGCCGCGGGTGGCTGACCTGGGCGGCCGTCGGGACGGCCATCCTGGTCCTGGCTGCGGGTGCCCTGGCCTATCCGTCGCTCACATCCCTGGGTGGGGAGATCCTTGCACCGACTCCGCTGCCCACAGCAGAGATCACGGGCGCGTCGACCGTCGCCGCGCCGACAGCGGTTCCGGTGGCGGCGGCCGCCGCGACGGCCACGCCTTTCACCGATCCCGCCTGCCCGGGCATCCGCCTGATCGGCTTCACGCGCGAGGGGGCCCGCGTCTCCTACAAGATCGTCAACGACCGGCCGACAGCGGTCGACCTGGCCGGGCTGGATCCCACCTTTCCGTCTGACAACCCGCCGGTTGCCCTGACCGTGGGGACGACCCAGATGTTGGCGACCCCGCCGGCGTCGGGAGGTCAATCCAATTTGGTGGTCCGCGCGGGAGACGACACGCGCCTCGAGCCGGGCGCGATACGTCCGATCTCACTCCAATTCGCGCTGGTGGACGACCGGCCCGGCCTCTACTCGCTCGCCATCACCTTCGACGACGGCTGCGTTTTGACGCCGACCTGGTAGTCAGCTACCAGCTTCCAGCTCCCAGGCCCCAAGCCGACTCCTGCGAATCCGGCCGCGATCCCCAGCGGTGCCCTCACGTCTAGTTGCCGGCAGCTGGCGGACGGAAGCTGGCGGTTCGTCCCACCCGGCGCGCCATCTCGACCCGCTGCGCCAGCGGCGGATGGGTGCCGAACCAGAAGACGGCCCACCCCGGCGGATTCGCTTCGCTCAAGTTCTGATCGGCCAGGCGGGTCATAGCGCGGGCGAACGCCTCCGGTTTGGCCGAAAGCCGCAGGGCGAACAAGTCGGCACGGCCTTCCCTCCAGCGGGAGTAGGCGTTCACCAGAGGTGCCTCCAGGAAACTGACGGCGCTCCAAGCCCAGACGAAGGCGGGCCAGCCGGCGGGATCGACCAGGCTCTCCACCCGGCCGCTATGCACCAACCATCGCAGGACGAGGTCGACGGTGGCCAGGGCTACGACCGTGGCCGCCGCTTGCACGAGAAGCCCGCTGGCGATGTCCCCATGGGCATGATGGCCGAGCTCATGCGCCACGACGGTCTCGGCCTCGTCCACATCGAATGAGTCGAGCAACGTGTCCCCCACGACGATCCGCCTCGTCCGCCCCAGCCCGACCAGCATGGCGTTGGCGGCCTTCGTCCTTCGACTCAGATCGATGGTGTCGACCCTGCGGACGCGAACCCCGGCGGATTGCGACAGGCGAGTCAGCCGGTCATGCAGCTCGCCGTGCTCTTCTCCCAGAGGGCGCAAGCGGTTGAAGATCGGTAGGAAGACGATCGGCACGAGAACGGCGAAGATGACGCTCAGCCCTGCGTAGCCCACCGACGCCCAAACCCACCAGGGCGTCAGCCACGGCAGAACGGCATAGAACGTCAGCAGGAGCGGTGCGCCCAGAGCCGTGCCGAGGGCCAGGCCCTTCAGCCGATCGAGGATCCAATCGCCAGCTCTCTGATTCGACAGACCGAAGCGGTGTGGCAACCGATAACCGGCCACGATGTCGAAGGGCAAACTCAACAACCACCAGGGCGCAAAGAGCGCTAGCGCGACTCCCAGGAGGACGAATGCATCGGTCGGTCCCGAGGGCAGGTTCCAGCGATCGGCCAGGATGGCCAGGCCGTCGCGCACCTGGCGGCCCCATGGTGCGATCACCCAGGCCGTCAGATACGCGCCCCCGAGGGCCATTTCAGCCAGCGACAAACCGCGGCGCAAGCGGGAATACCGCTTCGCCTGCGCCTGACGGTCCGGATCGAAGGAGCCGGCGTTCGCCATATCGCAGGATTCTACGCCGTGCCACGGTGGACCGGGGCGGTCGCTACGGGTTGACCGGGCCGCGGCGGCGCGTACACTCGCAGGTATGTCGAGGGAATGCAGCCTGGCGCAGCTGGGCGACGGCGGAGCTCGCCGGTGAGCTCGCGTCTGCGGGTCATCCTCCAAGGTTTGTCATGGTCTCCCCGAGCGAGGACCGCCCGAGCCTTCGAGACCAGGGAGGCGCTCGCCGCCTGGGGATCCTTTGGCGAGGCGGATGTGATCGCCGTCTTACCCTCGTCGGCCGTGAGCGCTGCGCCGCCGGGGCTGGCCGTCCATGGCGTGGAGTCGGTCGACCTGTTCTTCGAGCTCGGCCGGGCCGCCCGCCTGGCTGCCTCGCTGGGCGGGGAGGTACTGGTCAACCTCGACGAGTCGGCGCCATGGCGCTCAATGATCCCCGTGGTGGCCTGCGCGCAATCGATGGGCCGGTTCCAGGCCTCGCGCTGGGGTGGGGCCCTTCGGCGCGCCAGCCTTGGCGGCGCCTCGGTGGTTCTGCTCGCGGAGGATGTCCCGGATCGGCCAGACTTGCTCCACCTACGCCGAGTGCCTCCGATCGTGTCGCCTGCGTTCCATCCGGTTGCACCGGAGGTTCGCCTGGACGTCACCGATCAGCCGTTCGCCCTC
>DATIFK010000245.1:0-16247 GCA_035455265.1 Anaerolineales bacterium | reverse complement strand
CGGCCCCCCTAAACGACTTTCTCGTCAGACGGTCTCATTCCGAGGAGCCGGCTAAGGCTGGGGCGGCTTCGCCTTCGACGGCCGACTGCGCCGCCAGACGGGACCGCGTCCGAGAGTCCAGCGCCAGGAAGCCCACCACGGCCACCGCCGCCAGGATGCCGCCCAGATACCAGACCCAGTTCGGGTTGAAGTTGTCGAGGATCAGGCCGGCACCGAAAGGCCCGAACGTGGCCGAGATTCCCCACGACAAACCGAAGACGGCCATGTATCGCCCACGCTTGTCTTCCGGCGCCAGACGAGCGACCAGCGCCTGGGCTGTCGGGATGACAACCATCTCTCCGAAGGTGATGGTCAGCATGGCTACGGCGAACAGGAAGAAGGTCGTCACGAATCCGTACATGCTGAAGCCGACCATGTACAGAGCTGTGCCGACGGCCATCAAGATCATCGGCCGGTACGGTCGCAGCCGGCGCGTCAGCGGAAACTGGAAGATCACCACCGCCAGCGCGTTCATGCTCATCAGGAAGCCGTAGGCGCGAGTGCTCACGCCGTGTACGTCGCGCAGGTAGACCGACAGCGTGCTGTACATCTGCAGGTAGACCAGGTTCATCAGGGCCGAGATGACGATGAAGGCGACGAAAACGCCGTCCCGCACGACCGTGCCGTAGCCGCGGAAGGTCTGGCCAACCGATTCCCTGGCCCCGACCCCGCGCGCTTGCGGGCGCGTCTCCGGGATCAGCCGGAAGACGATGGCGGCGGTGATCAGGCTGGACACGGCATCGACGACGAACAGCAAATAGAACGAGCGCGCGGCCAGCAGTCCACCGATCGTCGGTCCGAAGATCCATGCCAGGTTGGCCGTCACACGCAGGATGCCGAAGCCCTCGGCCTGCTTCTCGGTTGGCAACATGTCGGCCACCATGGCGTTGTGAGCCGGCCCAGCCACGTCGGACAGGGCGCCGACCAAGATGGCCAGCAGGTAGAACGTCGCCAGATGGTCGACCAGGCCGAGGGTCAGGCTGCTCAAGGCGCTGACCACCAGGCCGAAGATGACGATAGCCTTGCGGCCGATCCGGTCGGTGAGGGCTCCGCCGATCATGTTGCCGGCGAAGCCGGAGGTCGAGAAGATGGCCAGCAGCACGCCGGCTTCGGTCATCCCGACGTCGAAGCGTTGGGTGATGTACAGGGCAAAGAACGGCCAAATGGTCGTGCGGCCGATGGTGTCGATGAAGGCCGCCCCGACCAGGACCCAGAACTTGAGGGGATAGTCGTGATAGGTGGCTCGGATCCGGCTCAACATGGCGGTTGCGCCTCAGGCAGCCCCCTGCGGGCCTTGCAGTCGTCGGGAGCGGTGGCGAAAGGACGGGGAAGATATGGGCCGCGGCACAGGTCCGCAGCCCGGGCGGCATTATACCAGGGACGTGCACCCCTTCGGGTGAAGCGCGCCGAGCCCTCAGGCGGTGTGTCCAACGGGTGATTTCCCGCATGGGGCCCACAAGTTAGAATGCCGCTACCCATGGGCCAACTGCCGCACACGCGCCACAGGTCGGCTTCTGTCCGTCTGCCACTCACTGGGCTGCTGAGCGCGTTCGCGCTGGCCGCCAGCGGCTGCCAGACCGTCGGCGCCTTCTTCGCCACCCCAACGCCCACGCCCACCTCCACACCTACGCCGACGGCCACTTCGACTTCGACACCGACGGCCACTTCGACGCCGACACCCACCGACACCCCGACGATCACGCCCACCCCGACGATCACCGACACGCCGACGATCACGCCTTCGCCCACCTTCGACTTCCCCGACGCCACCGTCAACCAGCAAGCCCACTGCCGCTACGGCCCCAACAAGAACTACCTGCACGCCGGAGACCTGTATGCCGGTGACCACGGGGTGGTGTGGAATCGCAACAGCTCGGCCACCTGGCTGTGGGTCCGCTTCGACAAACTGTGGTACGCCTGCTGGGTGGCCGCCTCGGTCGTCGACGTCGACGGGGACGTCCACACGGTGAGCGTCATCCACACCAGGCTGCCGCATTCGACCCTCTATGGGCCGCCGAAGGGTGTCCAGGCGACGCGCCAGGGCGACGAAGTGACCGTCACCTGGAACAAGGTGTCGATGACCGTCGACGACGATCGCGGCTACATGATCGAGGCCTACGTCTGTCAGGATGGACATCTCATCTTCGTGGTCGCCGCCATGAACGACACGTCGTACACCTTCACCGACGAAGGCGGCTGCTCGAACGACTCCAGCGGCAAGCTGTACACCGTCGAGAAACACGGCTACACCGATCCGGTGACCATCCCCTGGCCGGACTGAAAAGCAGTCGTCAGCTATCAGTTGTCAGTTGTCAGTTGTCAGTATTCCTCGCCCGTTGGGCGACTCGCGCTTCCGGCGTTTGCTTCTCGACGGTGAGGAGTCAACCCGCGCGCCGTTGACTGGATACTGGAAACTGGTGACTGGGAACCCTCAGGCTGCGGCGAAGCCGGCGGCTAAAGGCTGGCGGCTCAAGGCTGGGCGGCTGGGAGCCGCTATCAGACGCCGGGGAATGAGGTCTCGATCGAGGGACGAAGCAGACGGAGCAGGGGGACGACTGGCAGCAAGAGAATCAGGAACAGGAACGGGACAACGACCGCCAGGGGGTAGTGGAACCAGCGGGCGTCCCGCCCCTGGCGATCCTGCGGCACACTGTACGCCGGCAGATAGACCATCAGCCCGTACACGAACATCCACATGCCGATCTCGAGGAGATGCTGCGGTCCGTAGGTTGCTTCCGCCAGCGTCCCGGTGAGGCCGAAGAGCAGGAAGACCTGGTTGGGGGTAAACCGGTATCGCCCCAAGAGCCACGCCCAGGCGATGAACATCGGTACGAAGACGATGACGCTGTGGCCCAGGATCACGTCCCAGTAGTTGGCTGAGGCGGTGATGTAGGCTTCGCCGATCTTCAAGCCGAACAGCGGCGCGGCGTTCGTCATCGCCACCGCCACCGCTTCCTCGGCCATCGCCAGCAGAGTGCAGAACAGGACGAACTTGACTCGCCAGCCGAGGCGGACCGTCTGGACGAAGGTCGCGATCGGGCCGCGCCCGGCAAGCATGACCATCCCGCCGAGCATGATCCAGAAGAGGTACAGGCCCAGGCCCATCCCGATGCGGGCGTGGGCGATGGGGTCGGCGGCGGTGAGCACCACGAAAGCGAAGACGGCGAACAGGAATTGAAGGCCGGCAAGGACGCCAAAGAGGCGGATCAGGGTCGAGGATCGCACGGCAGTCGTCAGTGGTCAGTCGTCAGTTGTCAGGTTGGGCCCAGCTTGACTGGCAACTGGAGACTGGTGACCTTTTTGGGCGGCAGGCGGCGGGGAGCCCGCCCTGAGCGGAGGCCGCTTCGCATTCCCGGATGCAGAAGCCGAGCCCGTGCGGCCGAAGTCGAAGGGCTAATCGAAGTCGAGATCGTCACCGCCTCCGGGGCCGCCGAGGTCGGGCATGCTCTTCTCGATCGCCTCGGGATCCTCGCCCTCCTCCAGGCGATCGACCACCTCGTCAAATTCGGGCGGCATCTCCTCGCCCATCTCCTGCCCCATGCGGCGCATGGCGCGGGCCATCGAGCGCGGGTCGTCCTCGTCGACATCGCCCCACTCCGACGGGTCCGACAGCGAATCGAGCCGCGACTCCTCGGAGCGCAAGACGCGCACGCGGCTGATGAGCCGCTTCAGGTTGTGGCTGCCGCAGTGGGGGCAGGCGACCGGCTGTCGTCCGTAGTCGGCGTAGCTCTGGTAGACGGCGGATCGCTTGCGGCAGTCCTGACAACGGTAATCGTACGTGGGCATCGAGAGCCTACCTCAACTGGATTATACTGAGCGCGCCCCGTCCGGGCCGGCGCCATGCGGGCGCCCGCCCGCGAGGCGAACCGCCTTCAGGCCCTCAAGCGTGCTCGACGACCTCCTCCATCGCCAGGCTGCGCCGCTGTTGACCGTCCTGTCGGGGCCTTCGGGCGTCGGCAAGGATGCCGTGCTGCAGCGCATGAAAGAGCGCGGCCTGCCCTTCCACTTCGTCGTCACCGTCACCACCCGGCCGCGCCGTCCCAACGAGATCGACGGACGCGACTACTTCTTCGTCACCCCGGAGGCCTTCGCCGGGATGATCGAGCGCGGCGAAATGCTCGAGCACGCCCACGTCTACAACGACTACAAGGGCATCCCCAAGGAGCAGGTCCGCCGGGCCCTGGCCAGCGGTCAGGACGTGCTGCTGCGCATCGACGTCCAGGGCGCCGCCACCATCCGCTCGCTGTGCCCCGAGGCGTTGCTCATCTTCCTGACGACGCGCGACGAAGCCGAACTGGCCGCCCGCCTGCGCGCCCGCCACACCGAAGGCGGCGACGATCTGCAGCTCCGCCTGGAGACGGCCCGGCAGGAACTTCAGCGAATCGACCTGTTCGACTACGTCGTCGTCAACCCCGACCACCACCTGGACCACACGGTCGACGTCATCCTCGCCATCCTGGAAGCCGAACACTGCCGCACCCAGCCGCGCCGGGTAACCCTGTGACGGAAGCCGCACCCGTGCGATCGCCCGCCGCGGGCAGCCTGACGTGGCTGCGGCGCCGCGCCCCGGCAACGCTCGGATTGCTGGCCGTCACCGTGGCGGTCTTTGCGGTGCAGGAAGCCTCCCTGCTGACGCGTGGCCTCGACCTGGTCCTGACCTGGGGGATGAAGGACCGCGGCGGGCTTCAGGCCGGCCAGTTGTGGCGGCTGGTCGCCCCGATCTTCATCCACGCCGGGGTAATCCACCTGGCGGTCAACATGTACTCGTTGTACGTCATCGGCCCGGCCGTCGAACGCTTCTTCGGGCGGGCGCGCCTGCTGACGGTGTACCTGCTGTCGGGGGTCAGCGGCGTGGTCTTGAGCCTGGCGCTCAATCCAGGCCCGTCGGTGGGCGCCTCGGGCGCCATCTTTGGCTTGCTGGGGGCCCTGACGGCCTTCCTGTACACGCACCGCAAGCTCTTCGGCCCGGCCGCTCAGGCCCAGCTTCGCCAGATTGGCGTCGTGCTGGCGCTGAACCTCATCCTCAGTCTGACTCCCGGGATCGACGGCTGGGGCCACCTGGGAGGCCTGGTGGCCGGGGCGGCCTGCGGATGGCTGCTCGGACCGCGCTTCGCCGCCGTCGCCACCGAAGACGGCGCGACGCATGTGGTCGATCAGCGGCGCTGGGGCGACGTGCGCGGGCGCGCCGCGGTCGCGGCGGCTGTTCTCCTGGCGGTGGCGGCGCTGGTGATCCTGCTGGTGCGGTGAAAGAACAGTGGTCAGTGGCCAGTGGCATGTGGTCAGTTTGTAGGCCTCCGGCCACTGACCACTAACCACTCACCACTAGGTATAATCGCGGTTCCCGGATCACGGACACGCCTGCCCATGAGCACTGTTCCGCCCAACGAGGTTTACGACATCACGTTCATCGGCGCCGGGCCCAGCGGCCTGTTCGGCGCATTCTACGCCGGCCTGCGCGAGATGAGCGTCAAGATCATCGACGCGCTGCCGCAGCCAGGAGGGCAGCTCATCGCCCTCTACCCCGAGAAGATGATCTTCGACACGCCGGGGTTCCGCGCCATCCGATCGAAGGAACTGGTCGACAACCTGGCGGAGCAAGCCGGGCAATGGAAGCCGGCGATGGCGTTGGAGCAGCGCGCCCAAACCCTGACGCGCGTCCCGCTGCCCGGCGGCGCCGAGGGCGAAACGTGCTGGCGCATCGGCACCGACAAGGGCGAGCACCTGACCCGGACGGTCGTCCTGGCCGCCGGCATCGGCGCCTTCGAGCCGGCCAAGCTGGCCAACGACAGCGTCACGCGCTTCGAGGGCCGAGGCGTCGCCTATCTGGCGCACGATCTGCAGGTGTTCGCCGGCAAGCAGGTGCTGATCGTCGGCGGCGGCGACTCGGCCGTCGACTGGGCGCTGGCGCTGGAGCCGATCGCCAAACAGGTAACGTTGATCCACCGGCGCGAGGGCTTCCGCGCCCACGACGCCTCGGTCAATGCCCTGCAGACCTCCAAGGTGGACGTTAAGGTGTTCTACGAAGTGCGCCAGCTCCAGGGGAACGACCACGTCGAGCGCGCCGTGATCTTCGACAACCGCACTCAGGCGGAGACGACCATCCCCGTAGACGAGGTCATCCTGGCCCTGGGGTTCAAGGCCGACCTGGGGCCGATCCGCGAATGGGGCCTGGAGACGATCGGCCGGCGCTACGTCAAGGTCAACAGCAAGATGGAGACCAACCTGCCCGGCGTGTATGCGGCCGGGGATGTCGCTCTCCAGGAGGACATAGACCCCCTCAACTTGATCGTCATCGGCTATGGGCAGGTCACGGTGGCGGTCAACTACGCGTATACCGTGGTCCGCCCGGGCGGAAAAGTCTTCCCCGGGCACTCCAGCGAGCGCTCGTCTTTGTAGCACGACAGCCCCCAGCCGACGGCATCCCGTCCGGGCCGGTTCTCGCGCTCCGAACGAGGTGTGCCGAGGCGGCGAGATGGCCGGGACGATGTGGGCGCAACCCCTCGCTACGCTCCGACCATCATCGAAGCGCGCCGGCCGCGGACGGCACCCCCAGCCTCGCTTTGAATTCCCCCTTGACAAGTCCGATTTCGCCGCTACTATATCCACAACGGATACATTCTGCGCAGATGTAGCCGTCGAGAAGGAGCTTGGCCCATGGCGAAGGCAGCAACTCCCGAGAGCTTTCTCCCCCTGACCCCGGCGGTCTTTCACATCCTGCTGGCGCTGGCCGACGGCGAGAAGCACGGCTATGCCATCATGCAGGACATCGAAGGCGCGACGGACGGCAGAGTCCAGATGGGCCCCGGGACGCTCTACGGCTCGATCAAGCGCATGCTGGCGGCCGGCTTGATCGAAGAGAGCGATGACCGGCCCGACCCCACACTCGACGATGAGCGCCGGCGGTACTACCGCCAGAGCGGCCTGGGACGCAAAGTGCTCCGCAGGGAAACCGAGCGCATGGCCGAACTGATGGCGCTCGCTCGTCGCAAGCACGTGTGGGCTGTGGCCGGATCGCGGAGCACCCTTCCGGTTGCTTCGCTGCGTTCAGGATGACGGAGATCCCGATGAGAGCCAGTCCCTCGGCGCCCGCTCCCGTCGAACTCTCCGTCCGCCTCTACACCTGGCTCCTGGCCGCCTATCCGGGGCGGTTCCGGGCGGAATATGGACCCCACATGACGCAGGTGTTCCGCGATGTCTGCCGGCGCGATTACGGCCGCGGCGGGCTGACCGGAATGGCCATCCTGTGGGCCCACACTTCGCTCGATCTCGTCCAGACGACGGTCGAGGAGCACATCGAAAAGGGCATCGACATGAGTCGTGAGATGTTCGTGCGCTGGAGTGGTTGGGCTTTGATGGCCGGTGCGGTGCTGTTCGCCGCCGGCCTGATCCTCGGGAGTTTCGACAGCTACGACATGGATCCCATCGGCGGAGTGGACGCCATCTACGAGATCAGCCAGGCCGTCGGTTTGGCCCTCGGTCAGGTCCTGTTCGTCATCGGTCTTCTCGGATTGCGCGCCGGCTACACCGGCCGGAGTGGAAGCCTGGGCGCCGCTCTGCTGCTGCTCGCCATCATCGGCGGCGTCGTCTCCCTCGGTGGGATGCTGGCCATGAACTCCATCGATTTCGGATGGCAGGTCTGGATGGGCGGTTTCGTGGCCATGAATCTGGCGCTGGCCGTCTTCGGCGTCGTCGCCATACGGCGGCGAGTGTTCTCGCGTTGGAACTTCGCGCCGATTCTGGCGGGGATTGGCATCCCCTTGCTCGTCGGCATCGGCATCGCCGGTGTGGATTCGGTCAGCGGGCAGGCGCCTGAATGGAGCACTCTCGTGGCCGTGGTGCTGACCTCGGCCGGATTGCTGCTGATCGGCTACCGCATGCAGGCCGACGCCGGAACGCTTCAGGCCGCAACCTAGGCCCGGCTGACCCGCCTCCAGCGCGTGTGATGGAACGAGGGGGCCTCGCGGCTCCCTCGTTGTACGTCTTCCGAAGGTGCAATCGGCAGGCTAGGGCGAAACCGTCGGGATCGAGTCGCACGGGCCGCTGGCGTTCATCTCCAGCTCGGCGATGAAGCCGACGACGCCCGGCACGTTGCCGTCATTGCCATTGACGAACAGCCACCCCGTCGCCGTCCGACCGGTCACCGAAACGAACTCACCGACCATCAGTGTGTGAGACACCGCGGACGTCGGATCGGCCGCCGTATGCACGTCCACGGGCCCCATCGACATCTGATAGCAGACGCCCGGCGCTGGAACCCAGGATTCGACCGGCAGGCCGGCACAGTTGCCCGTCAATGTGACGGAAGCTCCCGGCGGGATCCAACGCAAGCGGAAGACCCCGATGTTGGCCGCCTGCGCCACGCCCGGGTCGAAACCGAGCCAGCCGTCGGCGCTGGTGGAGGTGATCGTCACAGGATCGGTCAGCGTAATGGTGCTGAAGACGTCGGCGGACAGCGAGGGCCGAGTGTAGATGGTGATGTCGACCGAGCTGGTTGCCTGGCACGCCCCGCTGCCGGAGGGCAGGGTGGCAACCGGGACCGGCGTATCACTGGGGAGAGGCGGCAGGGTTTCGGTGGGCTGGGGCGGCGGAACCGTCGGCGTTGGCGCCGCCGGCGTGCCGGTCAGGCTGCACGCCAGGCCGGCCAACGCCAGCACGGTCATCATGGACAACACGTGACGTCGAGGGTTCATGTTGCCTCCGGCGGACGATGGCGTTGGGATTGCCGGGCGTGGGAAAGGGCCACCGAGGCGCTGCCGAAGGCGCCCCCCAGGAAGAACCAGCTGCCGAGGAGAAGCGCCAGGGTCAGCCAGGCCACCGCCATCACCGCCATGTCGGTGGCCGAGAGCCGGTAGACCAACGACCGAGGATACTCGATATGCGACCCGGGCGCTACCCGCAGCTCTTCCAGGTGCCGGAAGAGCCAAAGATTGTGCACATGCCGGAGGTAGACCGGGACTTCGCGCAGGAGCATGGCGCCGACTCCGAAAGCGAACAACGCCGGCCCGAATCCCAGATCCACCGATACCCACCACAGGCCGCCCAAGAGGCCGCTCGAGAGGAGCAGGGCGACGATGAATCTCCAACTGAGACGTCGCTCTCGATCGATATCGGATTGATAGACCGGGGTGAGTTCGTACGAGCCGTCGAAGCCGAGGAGGTCCTTCGCGCCGGACGTCCGGTAGAGGCGCGCCCCCGCGATCGTCAGCGCGTAGTCCCCGGCGAAGACAAGCCCCCACACCAGGATGGCGGGCCATCCGCGGGCGAGCCACGCTTCCAGCATGAGAAGGAAGGGGAGCCGGGCCTAGGCAGCGGCCATCGGGGCGCGCGCCTCGGAAGGCGCAGCCGACCGCGGCCAGAAGAGCACGACACCCAGCAAGCTGGTCAGCACACCGACGATCAGACCGGTGACCTGCAGGTGGCCGAAGACCAGCCCGGGCAGTGTGTGTGAACCGATGCCGATGAAGTCCGCCAGGGAGGCGGCGGCGGCCACGACGTAGCCGGTGGCGATCAGGCGCACCCCGACGTCCGCCAGCAGCGTGTGCGGCCGGCCGTTGCGGACGACGCGAATGGTCAGGTAGGCTGCCAGCAACAGAAGCGCCAGGCCCGCCAGCCACACACCGACCTGGACGAACCCGACGACCGGGCTCCGATCCATGCCGATCAAATCAGGAGACACCCCGATCAAGAAGATGAGCAGGCCCAGCAGGACAAGGGTCATCCAACGGCGAGCCCAGCGAACCTGGCGAGGGGTGAGGGGGGTATTCGGCATGGTTCCGGGAGCGGAACGGCGACCTTGGGCGGGCGTTTGTCCGGACAGGTACAGCCCCGGGCGGCCTGCCCAGCGACAATTAACCGCAGGTCGGGCCGACTGTCAAGTCCGGGCAGGCTACGGTTGCCCTCCGCCCGGGTTCAGCTCTTCAAGCCCTCGATCAGACGGCGCCAGAAGGCGTCGTCCTCCCCCGGCCGGAACGGCAGGTAGAGCGTCAAGCGGTCGGCCAGTCCCTGGTACCGGTCTCGCAGAACGGCGGCCAGGGCCTCGCCCGGGGCCACGACAGCGAAGGTCTGCAGCATCTCATCCGTGATGCAGGTGCCCATCTCTCCCCAGGCTCCTCGGCGCGCCAGCGCCCCCAGTTGATCGGCGATGGCCTCCCAGCCGTGCGCCGCCATGACGGCCCGGTACGACGGTGTCGAGGCGTAGAAGGCGATCTGGGACCGGGCGAATTCCGCCTGTGCGTCGTCCGTCACGGCGAAGACGGACACGGCGTAGGCGACGGCGTCCTCCCTCCGCCCGGCCCGCCGCCGGCCTTCATCCACCGCCGGGCGCACCACCTCGCGCAGATAGCGGACCGAGTGATACGGGTGCACATGCAGGCCGTCGGCCGCCTCGCCCGCCAGGCGGCATAGGGCCTGATTCACTCCGGCAATGTAGATCGGAACGGCCGGATGGTCGATGGCGCCGGGGCTGAAGAAAGGCGTCATCAGTGTCAACTTGTAGTACTCGCCGCGCTGGTCCAAGCGTTCGCCGCTTTGCCACGCTGCCCAGACGGCGCGCAGCGCAGCGATGTATTCGCGCAATTGGCCCACCGGCGAGGCCGGCCAGGGCATGCCGAAGCGGCGCTCGACGTGGGCCCGTACTTGCGTTCCCAGGCCCAGAAGGAAGCGCCCACCGGACATATCCGCCAGGTCCCACGCGGTGTGGGCCAGGACGGTCGGGCTGCGGGCGAAGCCAATGGCCACGGCCGTGCCGAAGTGAAGCGATCGGGTGTGCTCGGCGACGAGCGCCAGCGGCAGGAACGGGTCGTGCTGGGTCTCGCTGGTCCAGACGGCGTCGAACCCGAGGGCTTCGGCGGCGGCGGCGTGACTCGCGATGTCGCGCAGCGGACTGGCGGTGAGGCTGGCATCGATGTACATCGGTGGCTTCCTTGGGAGCGGTCAGAGGTGAGCGGTCGGTGATCAGGTGGGAGCCAGGGAGTACCGATAGCTGACGACTGACAACTGACGACTGACGACTACTCTTCGCCGCCCTCGAATTCCCCGATCACACGCCGCCACTCCGGCGCGATCGGTATCGATAGGCCCTGGCGGTAGTCGTAGGCGACCAGGACGGCGCGCCCGGTCGCGAGTTCGGCGCCGGTGGAACGATCCCGGATGACGTAGTCCTGCGTCAGGCTCTTGGTGCCCAGCCGCGTGACCGCCACGGCCACCTCGACCGACTGGCCGTAGACGATCGGCGCCAGGTAGCGGCAAGAGGTCTCGGCCAGGATGATGCCAATCTCATCAAAGTCGGCGCCGTTCCACAAACCGAGGTGTTCGAGATAGCGTGCCCGCGCCGCCTCGAGGTAGGAGAACACGACGGCGTTGTTCACGTGGCGCTGCGGGTCGAGGTCGGCGTAGCGGACTTCGATGGGGTGGACGAATCGGAAGGTGGTCATCGTATCGCAGCGGCAGTGAGTCGCGACCGCCGGTCGGCGGCGGGCCAGGCCGAGTCCCGTACAACTCTACCCTTGGCCCGACGGACAGGCAAGCCTGCACCGGCGCATGCGCTGGTCCAGCCATGGAGGCTTCCGCGGCGTGCGGCCCCCGGCGAACGGCGCTAGAATCGTCGAGGCACCGGGAGGATGTTGATGATTCGTCGTCGCCTGGCGACCGTTTCCCTCAGCCTTATCGTCGCGGCCTCACTGGGCGCGTGCAATCTGCCATTGGGCTTACTCGGGCCCTCCTCCGATGGCGCCGCCACCCAGACCCTGGCGGCGCTCGCCACCCAGGTGCAGGCCACACTGGTGGGTTTGCCGACTCCGGCCGAAGTCACGGCGGTGCCGAGCGCGACTCCCATCCCGCCGGGCGAACCTTCGGCGACCCCGACGATTCCCCCCAGCCCGACCGCGGTGTCACCGGTGGCGCGCGTCAACGAGAACACCAACTGCCGAACGGGGCCGGGGACGATCTACGACCATGACTACACCGCCCTGAAGGGATCGGCGCTCGATATCGTCGGCCAATCCAGCGTCCCGGAATACGTGATCGTGGCGGTCCCGGGTGAGCCGGGTCATACGTGCTGGCTGTGGACCCGCTACGTCACGGTCGAGGGTGACCTCAGCCGGCTTCCGGTGAGCACGCCGCCTCCGACGCCGACGCCCAGCCTGGGCTTCACGTTGAGCTACTCCTACATGGAAGGCTGCGTCGGCTGGGATCCGGGCTTCAAGGTGGTGAATACAGGCAACGTGGCGTTCCTATCGGGGAAGGTCAAGGCCAAGGACACGGACACCGACACGACCGAGTCCGACACGACCGACGTCTTCGACAAGCGCAACGGCTGTGCCGTCGACCACAGCATTCCGCAGTTGGACCCGGGCGATACCGGGTACATCTATGCCAACAGTTTCCTCTACGACCCGACGGGGAACGACTTCGAGGCGACGGTGACGCTGTGCACCGGCCCGGGCCTGACCGGGCAGTGCATCACCAAGTCCATCAGCGGCCAGTGGTGAGGGGTCGGCGACCGGCGATCACCGAACCGCGAGCCTTCGGATCCTAGGGAGAACGCGTAGGGGCACGCTAGCCTGGTGTGCCCCTACGATTCATCCTTCGGAACGTGCGGGAGCCGGGTGTCTCCCGCCGGTCAGTAGTCCGAAGCCGGCAGCATCCGTAGCGTCCCGGCGATTTCGGCCAGCAGGGCGATGTCGCCGTTCCCGCTGAGGACAAGGTAGGCGTCGGTCAGAGTCGTGAAGAAGAAGTAGCTCTGCTCGCCGTCGCTCCCCTGGACCACGAAGCGGGCGGCCGGACGGCCGTCGGGCAGGGCCAGCTCTTCCTGGGAGACAATGGTGATGCCTGAGGCGGACCAGGCCCCCTGGCGTTGAGCCAGGAAGGCTTGCAGGTCGTTCTTGGGATCCCACAACTGCACGGTCGCTTGCAGGACGGTCCCGCCGGCGGGGATTTCCGTGATGCCGCCCGGCGGATGAGCCCAGGAAGTGAACTGAGCGTAGGAACCGCGCGAACCCCCTCCCGCTGGAGCCTCGGCCGTCCACGATGCCGGGTACTCGAAGGCGAAGCCGGCTTCCGAATCCGTGTAGGTGGCCGGTTCGAACGAGAGCGCCGGCGCGACCGTCGCGGTCGGAAGAACGTCGGTCGGCATTGCCGAGGCGGCCGGAGACTCGGTGGGCTCCGCCGTCGACACGGCCGTCGGGCTGACGGTGGCCGCCGGGCTGCACGCCGCCAGGACGAGCGCGGCGATCCATAGCCAACGAACAGACAGATTCATGCGATGACCTCCCCGCCCCAGCGGCGGAATGGCCGAAGGGGAGCCCGCATTCTACCAGTCGAACGAGGAAGGGAAGCTCCGGCTCAGGCCGGCGAGTACAGCTGGCGGTGGACGGCGCTCAAGGCGCGCACCTGTTGCTCGGCGTGGTACGACGACCGAACCAGCGGGCCGCTTTCCACCCAGCGGAAGCCGATCTGCAAGCCGTAGTCCTTGAGCTGGGCGAACTCGTCGGGCGTGTAGTAGCGTTCGATGGACAGATGCTGCCTGGAGGGCTGCAGATACTGGCCGATGGTCAGGATCTCGACTCCCCAGGAACGCAGGTCGCGCATCGTCGCCTGGATTTCATCCATCGTCTCGCCGAGCCCGACCATGATGCCGGATTTCGTCAGGACGTCGGGGTCGAGCCGTTTGGCGTTGGAGAGCGTGGCTTCGGCCCACTCGTAGCGGTCCTGCGGCTGCACCTTGCGGAACAGCCGCGGCACGGTCTCGACGTTGTGATTGAGGATCTCCGGGCGGGCGTCCATGACGATGCGCAGCGCGTCGATCGAGCCCTTGAAGTCGGGGATGAGCACCTCGATCGAGCAGCCGGGTTGGAGCTGGCGGATGCGCCGGATGACCATGGCGATGATCGGCGCGCCGCCGTCCTTGCGCTCATCCCGGTTGACGCTGGTGATGACGGCGTGGCGCAAGTTCATCGAGTGCACGGCCTGGGCGACGCGCTCCGGCTCGAGCCAATCGAGCGGCGCCGGGCGGCCGGTCTTGATGTCGCAGAAGCCGCACGAGCGGGTGCAGGTGTCGCCCATCATCAGGAAGGTGGCGGTGCCGGCGCCCCAGCATTCTCCAACGTTGGGGCAGCGCGCCTCCTCGCAGACGGTGTGCAGGGACTGGCTGCGCATGAGTCCGCGCAGCCACTCGTAGGTTTCGCCGGCCGGGGCGCGGACGCGAATCCACTCCGGCCGTCGGAGCGGGGGCGGGGTGGGAGAAGTGTCCTTCACGGCTTCGGAGTCAGGCATGTCGGGGTCATTCTACCGCGGCGCGCCGGCCGATGGACTCGCCCTCACCCCGGCCCTCTCCCTCCGGGAGAGGGAGTCCGAATTCCCTCTCCCGGAGGGAGAGGGTTAGGGTGAGGGCGAGTCCATCAAAGCCAATGTCATGTGTGCGGGAAGTTCGGGTTCCACGCTACTTCCCACAAGAATCCATCCGGATCGGCGAAGTATCCCGTGTAGCCGCCCCAATCCGCCCGGCGTCCGGCCCGCACAATCCGGCCGCCGGATTCGCCGACGTGTTTCAAGAGCGCATCCACCGCTTCCGGCGAGCGTACATTGTGGGCCAGAGTGAACCCGGGGAAGCCGGAGCCTTCCGGAGACACGTCTGCGTCCGCAGCCAGGTCGACGCGCGGGTACAACGACAGCCAGGTCTTTCCCATCTCGAAGAAGGCCACGCCGGGAGGCGTCTCCAGGCGGGGTAGGCCGAGCACCTCCTCGTAGAAGCGAGTCGACCGTTCGAGGTCGGCGACTCCGAGGGTCACGAAGCTCAGTCGAGGTTCCATGGCGGCCGCGTCTCCCATGAGGGCTTGGGGGCACGGTGGTCAGCGAGCGCCACGCCGCCGCAGGCCGTACACCAACAGGCCGACGCCGGCGAGTGCCAGGAGGGCCAGGCCCGCGAGGATTGCCGGTCCGACCAACCCAGAGAGCTGGCGGCGAGGAGGCGTTTCCCCCGGCACGGCGGGGCCGCTCGCCGCCTCCAGTACGGTGGCCAGGGCTGCCTGTTCCTCCTCCCCCGGCAACCATCGCACGACCGACGCGTCCACCGTGAGATGGACTTGCGCCGAGGAAGTGTTCCCGTCACTGTCCGTCGCTGAAAGAGTCAGCGTGCGGTCTCCCGCCGAGAGGGTCCGCACCAAGAGCGAAGCCCCCGCGCCGAGCATGCCATCCCGGTCCGACGACCATGTCAATTGGGACGGGTCGAGCGGCCCGTCCTCTTCATCGGTGGCGCTGCCCAGGAGGTGGACGACGCCGTTCAGGGGGACGACCAACCCGTCCGCCGGGCCCAAGATCGTCACCTGCGGCGCGCGATTGGGGAGCTGGTAGACCGGCCCGCTGTCGTCGCTGGCGGTGAGGAAACCGTCGTTGGCCAGAACGCGGAACACGCCTTGCGCACTTCCCGGCAGCGTGGCGTCAGCTTCGAGGGTGAAGGACGGCTCGTTCAGCCCGTCGGCAACGACCCGCCACGTCTGGCCCTGATCGGCGGTGTACAGCACGGTGAAGGTCAGCGGATCTCCGTCCGGGTCGGAGGCCTCCCAGGCCAGGCTCAGCGGCGGTTGAACAGACCCTGTGGGCTCGAGGATGCGAATCGCCGGCGGGGAGACGCTCATGCGCCGTTCGCCGATAACCGCCGTGGCGCTCCGGACCCGAACAACTTCGCCTCCGGGGACGTCGGGCAGCAGGATGGAGAACGACAGCGAGTGAACCGGGGTGTGATAGGTCGTGTCGTCGATCACCGGGACGAAGACGAGGGCTGTGCCGTCGGCCGTCTCCAGCTGCAAATGGAACGGCGAGGTGGCTCCGCGTTGCAGCTGGGCGTCGCGTTCGCTGGCCATGGCATCGAGCATGACCGCCGGCGGATCGGGGATGCGGGCAACCTCATCGATGGTCGCCGTGCCGGCGGCGGGGTCGATACTTCCGCGCACGACGATCACGCCGGCGGCCGTTTGGGGAAAGTACCAGTCGGGATCGCCTTCCGAGGTCAGGCACAAATCCCACAGGGGCGAGTTGAACGGGGTTGGCAACCCCGCCGGCCCGTTGTCCGGCGTGCAGTCGGCATGCGGCCCGACGCCTCCCCCGCCGCCGGGATGCGGCGGGCTGAGCTCCAGATGACCTGGATCGCAGTCGACGCCGTAATGGTCGAGCAGCAAGCAGTAGTCGTAGGCGTCCGTCCAGCTGGGCTTGGC
>DATIFK010000244.1:0-12664 GCA_035455265.1 Anaerolineales bacterium | reverse complement strand
CTGGCGGTTAGTTATGGCATCATCGCCCGCCACGAGGGGAAGATCGAGGTCGACAGCCAGGTCGGCGTGGGAACCACCTTCACCATTAGCCTCCCCAACCAGCGCCCGGACGAGGAGAGCGACGAGCCGATGACGGACGCGGCCGGGCGGGCGGGAGCCCAGGGATGAGAGTCGGGTGACCGAGGACGCGCGGCCGAGCCCGGAACAAGCCCGAGACCGACGGCGAGGGCTGCTGGCCCTGCTCCTGTTGGCGCTGCTCATCTTCCTGGCGCTCCTGCTGTGCGGCCAGGTAGCGATGGAAGCGCCCTTCCCGGAGCCGGCTCAGCCCGTCGAGTCCGGCTCGCGGCTGCGGGCGGACTACGGCCCGTGGACCTTCCAGCCGGTGGCGCAGCTCCTGCCGGCCATCGTCGAGGAAGCCCTGGGGGACCTCGGGCTGGGCGGATTGCCGTTCGTCGAGTCCGATGATTGCCTCCTGCCGGGCCAGGTCTGTCCGACGGCGACGCCATCGGCCACGCCTGCGGCGGCGACGGCCTCGAGAACGCCCGGGCCCAGCCCGACGGGTCCGACTTCGACCTCGGCCGTCACCTCCGGCCCGGGCCCCAGCGCAACCGCCTCTCGGACGCGGACCCCGTCGGGACCGACCAACACGCCGACGATTACCTACACCCCGTCCAACACGCCGACGCTGACGCCGACGAACACCTACACCCCGACAAACACCTATACGCCGACTCCGCTGCCGCTGGTCTATCCGGTCAAGCTGGTCAACACCCAGGAAGTGCCTCCGGCGCCGCAGACCAGCACGGTCACCTTCGACATTCGCGTCATCAACTACGGCCTGACGGCCGAAAACGCTATCCTCACCACTCTCGTCGACTGCCTGCCGCCTGGCATGACGTTCGCCGGAGTGGTCGGCTCGACGCCGGCGATCTCGGCCTCCGGACCCGGGGTGGGGGGTTGCGTCAATGACGGCGTGGAGTGGACCGGCCTGAGCATCGCCATTCCCTGGGAAAGCTTCGCTCGCTTCCGCTTCCGGGCGGACGTCTCGGGCGCGACCGCCGGCGATACGCTGACTAACTGGATCACCGCCTCCGGCTCCAACTTCGATCCGGCGACCAACAACCGCGCCGTCTACGTCTTCACCGCCACGCCGACGCGCACGCCGACGTCCACCTACACGCCGACATCGACCTTCACGCCCAGCAACACGCCGACGAACACGAACACCCCATCCCCGACGAACACGCCGACGGATACGCCGACGCCGACGGACACGTCCACGGCCACGGATACGCCGACGCCCAGCAACACGCCGACGGACACGCCGACCAACACCAACACCCCGACGCCGACCTTCACCCCGACGACCGACCCGTGCGACGTCGGCTTTACCGGCACCATCAACATCGGCGGCCCCGACGGGTCCTTCTACACCCTGAACTGCGGCCAATCGATCACCGTGGACCTGGGGCTATCGAATCTGTTGGTGACCCGCCCGGGTTATGACTTTGTCTACTATGAAAGAGACAACGCGCTAGGCGGGATCTACATGGACCGGGTGCGAGTCGAGGTTTGCACCGACGCCACCTGCGCGACGGCCTACACCGTCTTCTACTGGGGCGACGGATCGGTCGATGCGAACACGTCGATTGCAGGCGTCCCGGGGTGCGGCGGCGAGCCGGACAACTGCACCATCTCATCGACCTCCCTGTACAACGGCACGGGCATCGAGATCGACGTCGACGGTCGCCCGGCGCCGCCTGGCACTTACCGCTACGTTCGCCTGACGGCGCCGGCCTACAACCCACCGACCGTCACCGACGGCGCCGAGTGCGACGCGCTCCAGATCTTCACGCCGCCGACGCCGACGCCGACCAACACCGCCACATCCACGTCGACCTTCACGCCCACGGCGACGGCCACCGACACGGCAACGTTCACTCCGACGGCGACGGACACACCCACGCCGTCGGACACGCCCACCCTCACCTACACGCCGACGGCCTCGGATACACCCACGCCTTCGGACACGCCGACACCGAGCGATACGCCGACGGCGACCAACACCTTCACACCGACGAACACGCCGACCGACACCGCCACGCCGACGAACACGGCCACGAGCACCGACACACCTACGGCGACCGACACACCGACCGACACGCCGACGCCCACCGACACCCCCACGGCGACCAACACGCCGACGGCCACCTTCACGCCGACCAACACCTCCACGCCCACCAACACGCCGACCCCGGCGCCTGAGGTCGGAGTCGACAAGAGCGCCAACTCATCCTCGGCTGTGGTCGGTGAAGACATCACCTTCACCGTGGCCTGGTGGAACGACGGTCCCGGCGCCGCCCTCGATGTGGTCATCGACGACAACCTCAGCGGTCCGTGCTCGATCGTCAATCCGCTCACTCATCCATCGACGCTGGCCGACGGCCAGGCCGGCTTCGACGACGTCATCGTGCACGCCAATGGCGCCGGCACGTGCACCAACACCGTCACGATCTCGTCCTCGAACGCCATTTGTACGTCGTACTGCTCATCGTCGGCTTCGGTCACGATCGCCAACACGCTGACCTTCGCTCCGTCGGCGTTGAGCGCATCGACAGCGCAGCCGCAACCGATCCCGACGCCTCCGCCCGCAACCGATGCGCCGCAGGCGACGGCGACCCCTGCGCCGACGAGAACGCCGATCCCCACGGAGACTCCGGCGCCTTCCCAGTCACCGTCTTCGGACGAAACGCCGTCGCCGGAGTCGCCACCAGGAACTCCGACGCTCGAGCCATCGCCGACGCCGGCGCCGACGGATACCCCCGTTCCCACCAGGACACCCAAGGGGCGTGGGCGCGGGGGCGGGCGCGGGGGCGGGAAGAAGAAGTAGCGCGCCTGAGCCGGAGGTTGGCGCCCTGCCCGCGCCGACCGCACGCAAGGCCTTGCATCGACCGGGCAGGATGAACAGAGACTGGAGGGTGGTGGGATGTCCGTGGAGAAGTACAAGGGAAGAACCTCGGTCCGGGTCCTGGTGTGCGATGACGACCCGGCCATGCTTAACCTGATGGTCCGCCGGTTGGAAAAGCTCGGCCTGACGATCGACAAGGCCAGCGGCGGTGCCGAGGCCTCCACGCGCATCGCCGAGCACTCGTACGACCTGCTCGTCACCGACATCTACATGCCCGAGGTCACCGGCCTCGAGTTGTTGAAGCAGTTCAAAGCCAAGGACCCGCGCGGCCAGGTGGTTGTCGCCACCGCCTCCGCCTCTCTCGAAAGCGCCGTCGAGGCCCTCAACCACGGCGCCTTCGCCTACCTGAACAAGCCCTTCGATCACATCAGTGTCTTCGACAACGTCGTGTCGCGCGCCATCGACTTCTGGCACCTGCTGCTCGACAACCAGCGCATGGCGGAGGCCCAGCGGCGGAGGGGAGATCTCCTCGAAGAAGAGGTCGCCAGCCGCATCCGCAAACTCAAGGGACAACAGCAGTACCTGGGCGCGCTGGTGGCCAGCCTTCCGGTCGGCATCGTCGTCTTCGACGGCAAGGCTCGCGTGTTGATGGCCAATCCGACGGCCGAGCGCCTGCTCGGAACGGAACTGGGAGATGCGGGGTCGCTCCTGGACCGCCTGGGGCGGGACATGGCCGCCCAGGACGGCGTTCTGCGCGGGGACATGGAGCTCTCCGGCGGGCCGGCGCGGCTCTGGCTCGTGGATCTCAAGTTGGAAGCGGACAAGTCTCAGCGAGTGCTGGTCCTGGTGGATGGAGACCAGGCCACTGCGCCGGGAACGCTGCTGGCCAAGTCGATGGGCCAGCTTCGGGCGGGGCTGGCCTGGCTGATCCGCCAACCGCTGTCCGGTGAGACGGGCAAGATGGTCAGGGCATTGTTCGGGGAATTGCGCGAGATCGAGAGGCTGGTCGGCGTATCGCCGGTCGAGCGCGAGCCCGCCTTTGGTACCGGGCCCCTTCGGATGGATGGCGCTCCTTCACCGGCCCGCCGCCTGCTCGACCGCGGCCGCGCCCTGATGGGTCGCCATGCTTCTGCGCCCATGGCCGACAGCGATTCTGATTCCACACGGACGGAGCTCGAGCGGTCGGTCCGCCGCTGGGCCGGGGATGCGGAACATCCCAACGGCGGCGAGGGCGTCCAGGAGGCCGTTCCGGCGGCTGAGGAGCCGGACACGCGGCCGGCATGGCCACCGCCACTTCCGACGCAGGCGGAACGCTAGGCCCTCCCCCTGAAAGGGGGAGGGTAGGGTGGGGGTGAGATCATCGCCTAGGCTTGCATGCGTTCTGGATAGCCGAGACGACTCCTTTCAGGTTGTGTCTCACGTCTTGATTCGAAAACCGAAGGACGTGAATTCCCGCCGCCTCAAGCAGGCGTGTGCGCTCTTGGTCGTACTCGACCTGCCCTGGCTCGGCGTGCGTCTCGCCATCGATCTCGATGCATGTTCGAGCGCTTGAGCAATAGAAGTCCGCGACGAACCGGCCCAGCAGCAGATGCTGGCGCCGGATGTGAACCCCTAGACCGTGATTCCGTCCCCTGTCCCACACGAGCTTCTCGAAAGGTGTCAGAGGGTGACGCAGTTCACGTGAGCGCCGAAAGATGACTGGAGGCAGGCGGTGGCGTGCTTCGCCGGGAGTGCGAGGACTCATGATCTTTCCCCCTGATCGCACTAGATAGATGTCGGGCCCACCCCCATCCTACCCTCCCCCTGAAGGGGGAGGGGGCCTTTACCCCGCCAGCGGCCAGCCGGGCAGGGCGTCGATGTCGAGGGCATCGCGCTGCCCGGCCATGTAGCGCACGTGACCGGCGGCAGCGATCATGGCGGCGTTGTCGGTGCAGAGGGATAGGGGAGGCAGCCGGACCGGCACAGGGCTCCGCTCCTGGAGCGCCTTGCGCAAGGCCGCATTGGCTGAAACGCCGCCGGCGACGAGGATCTGCTTCGCCTGACAAACCTCGGCGGCCGCCAACACCTTGCCCACCAGGACATCGACCGCCGCAGCTTGAAACGAGGCCGCCAGGTCGGCCACCGGCAGCCCGGGCGCGGGAGGCTCGACCCCGGCCCTCAGCTTCGGCTGGCGCGTCAACACTTCCCGGAGCACAGCCGTCTTCAAGCCGCTGAAGGAGAAATCCCACGTACCCTCCAGCCAGGCGCGCGGGAACTTGAAGGCCTCCGGGTTGCCCAACTCGGCCGCTTTCTGGATCGCCGGTCCCCCGGGATACGCCAAACCGAGGAGGCGCGCCACCTTGTCGAAGGCCTCACCCACGGCGTCGTCCAATGTGCTGCCCAGCCTCTGATAGGAGAGGTGGCCGTCCATCAGGATGAGCTCGGTGTGGCCGCCGGACACGACCAGCGCCGCCATCGGGAACTCGGGCTCGGGTTCCTCCTCGACCAGCCAGATCGAGTACAGGTGAGCCTCGAGATGATTGATGCCGAGCAGGGGCAACCCCGTCCCGAGCGCCAGACCCTTCGCCATGTTCAGCCCGACCACCAGCGAACCGGCCAGGCCCGGTCCGCGTGTCACAGCGATGGCGTCGATCCCATCCAGCTCCATATGGGCCTGAGCCAGCGCCTCGCGCACCACCGGCTCGATGGCCTCGATGTGCATCCGCGAGGCCGCCTCGGGGAAGATGCCGCCGTACTTGGCGTGGACGGCCACCTGGGAGGCGACGACGTTGGAGGTGATGTGGCGGCCGCCCTCGACGACGGCGGCGGCGGTCTCATCGCAGGAGGTCTCGATCCCCAGCAGGCGCGTCGGTTCGGTCATCGGCGGGCGGCGCGTACGCCGACCTTGCGCGGCGCGCGCCTCGGACGAAGCGGAAGCACCAAGTCGGTGGGGTAGTCGGCCAGGATTTCCGGTTTCCCGTCGGGGCGGAGCCAGACCGTGTCCTCGATGCGCATGCCCAGGCCTCGGTCTGGATAGTATAGGCCGGGCTCGACGGCGAACACCATTCCGGGTCGCAGCTCTTCCTCGCCTTCCACAGCGTCACGTAACGCCGGCGGTTCGTGGATATCCAACCCGACGCCATGGCCCAGGCTGTGGACGTACCCGCTGAGGGTCTTCGGGTCGCTGCGCGTGGTCGGATGGCCGTGCGACTCGAACCAGTCGCACGTTTGCTGCTGGATCGAGCGGCCCGTGACGCCGGGACGCAGGGCCGCCAGGGCCCGCCGATGGGCCTCGAGGACGAGACCGTGCAACTCCGCCGCCTCGTCCGGGGCGTGGCCCAGGCACCAGGTGCGGGTGAAGTCGTAGAAGTAGCCGCCGCCGGCCTCACAGGGGTAGATGTCGAGCAGCACGGGGACGCCGATGGAGATCGGATCGCCGTCCTGGCCCGAGCTGTGCGGGACGCCGGCGTCGCGCCCGACGGAGAAGATCAACCCTTCGGGCATCTCGACGCCGCGCTCGGCGGCCATCAGCCGGATGCGGCGCTTGACGTCGCCGACGGTCACCGGCTCGCCCGCGCGCGTGACCAGGCGGTTCCCCTCGGCGCGCTGCGAGGTGAGAAAGTCGACGACGGCCGCGACGATCTCCACCGTGATCTTGCCCACCCGCCGGATGCGGTCGACTTCCGCCCGATCCTTGGTGATGCGCGCCGCACGCAACGGCGAGCGTCCGTCGCTCCGGCCTTGAAGCTGCACCGTCGGCATGCGCTCGCCCAGCTTCTGGAAGACGCTGAAGGCGTGGCCCGCATCCATTCTTCCGAAGACGGCCACGTTGCCGGTGGCGCCCGCTTCCATGAGGATGTGCTGCAGGATCAGGACTTCCAACTCGACGGGGTCGCCGGCGGCGGTCTGGTTGAAGCCGCTCCAATCGAGCATCCGGGTGTCCACTCCGGTGCGGGCCGCTTCCTCTCTCTCCATCGGGAGGCAGAACAGCACCGGCGGTTGACCCTTGCGCTTGACAAGACAGCCGTCGACGTGGGCCGGGCCGGTGAAGTAGACCATCGGCGCGTTGTGCGAAGCCGGTCCCACGATCAGGAGCGCGTCCAAACCGCTCTTCTTCAACAGATCGTCGAGTTCGTCCTTCATCTGAGCGCATCATCCTTCTGCGCGTCTGCGGCCTGCGCCGATTCGACGCACTGCACGAGGAGGTCGTCCTGTTCCGGAAGGACCGTGCGCAGGTCGAGCCAGACCGCATCCGCCTCGACGCGCCCGATGACCGGAGGTCCTTGGCGGCGCAGATCTGCCGCCCGCGCGTCGGGCGACGGCCCGGGCAATGCCACGCACCATGTCGGCAGGGTTTCTTCGGGCAGGCTGCCACCGCCAACCGTGGAGCGGGCGGGTCGGGCCTCGGCCCCCAGGCGACGGGCGCACGTTTCGGCGCGCCGCCGCAATCCGTCTTCCTCGGCGGCGATCATGCGCCAGACGGGAATCTCCCGAACGGCTTCGCCTTTGAGGTAGTGCCCGAGCGTCGCCGCCAGGCCCGCCAGACAGAGTTTGTCGGCGCGGACGGCCCGCGCCAGCGGATGGCGGCGCAGTCGTTCGACCAGGTCCTTGCGCCCCACGAGCAGCCCGGCCTGCGGACCTCCCAGCAGTTTGTCCCCCGAAAAGGCCACCAGCGAGGCGCCCGCCTGGACGGATTCTTGCACCGTCGGCTCGTGCCCCAGGCCGTAGGCAGCCGTATCCAGCAAGGCGCCCGAGCCGAGGTCGTCCAGGACCGCGACGCTGTAGCGTTCTCCCAACTCGACCAGGTCCGCCAACGAGGGCTGCTGGGTGAAGCCGATGATTTTGAAGTTTGATGGATGGGCCCGCAGGATCAGTCCGGCGCCCTCCTGCAGGGCGCTTTCGAAATCCTGCCGGTGGGTCCGATTGGTGGTGCCGACCTCGACCAGCTTGGCTCCGGATTGCTTGAGGACCTCGGGGATGCGAAAGCCGCCGCCGATTTCGATCAACTGCGAGCGCGAGACGACGACCCGGCGGCGAGCCGCCAGGGCCGAGACAGCCAGCAGGACGGCGGCGGCGTTGTTGTTGACGACCAGCGCGGCTTCGGCGCCGGTCAAATCGCGCAGCAGCGACTCGGCGTGCACGTCCCGCCGGCCGCGCTCGCCTCTGTCGAGATCGTATTCGAGGGTGGTGTAGTGCGCTGCGGCCTCGTCAATGGCCTGCCGCGCCGCGCGGCTGAGGACGGCCCGGCCCATATTGGTATGGAGGATGACGCCCGTGGCGTTGATGACCGATTGCAGGCTGGGGGCGAGTTGACGATCGAGAGCCTGCCGCGCCTCGGCCAGGACCCTGTCGCCTCCGGGAGCCGGAGATCCGTCGCGGATGGCCTGGCGAGCCGACTCGAGCACCTGGCGCAAGGCCCGAACCGACGAGTCGTGACCGAAGTCCGCCTGCAGGCGTTCCCCCGCCTCGGTCTGCAGCAGTCGCTCGACCGACGGGAGATCGCGCAGGCTCACCTTCGCGGCTCCTTGGGGCACGCGGCGGCAGGCCCAGGGGTCACCCCTGCGCCTCCATCCTGCGCCGAGCGGTGGGCGCAGGGGTCACCCCCACACCTCCACATTGCGCCAGAAGGTGGGTGTGGGGGTCACCTGCGTGGCCTCCAGGTGGTGCGTTCCACTCGCCGCACGAAGACTTCGATGATGACCAGGCCCAGCGCCAGGAAGAGCGCCACCGTCAGCGACAGACTGCGGTTGATCTGGAGCCACGCGCACACGGATGCATACAGCCCGATCCCCAGAGCCTCGCGCAGCAACACGGCCGGTGGGGCCAGTTCATCGCCGAAACGGCGGCGGAGGAACCAGACGAAGGGCAGCGAGGTGCCCGTGGCGGCCTGGGTCAACAGGAAGAAGAACAGCCAGCGCGGTCCGATGGTCGGAAGCGTCGTTTGGAGCAGCAGCAACAGACCGAGCCAGCCGATGCCGGCCAGGACCGCGGCGGCAATCATCAGGCTGCGGTAGTCCGATGCGGACGAGTCTGACACGACGGGAAACCTTGGCGGACGTGCTGGCGATTATAGTCCACGCCTCCGGGCGATGGCCGCGTCTGCTGATCGAAGGGGCGCTGGGGGCCGACAGGTATAATGCGCCTTCCGACCCCATGTCGCTCGTCACCGCCACCGATCTGTCGAAGTCGTTCGGCGCGCTGGACGTCTTCCAGGGCGTCAGCCTGGCGATTCCGCGCCAGGCGCGCATCGCCCTGGTCGGGCCCAACGGCGTGGGCAAGACGACTCTGCTGTCGATCCTGGCGGGTGACGAGGCGGCTGACGCCGGAACGGTGCAGCGCGCCCGGCACGTTCGAATCGGCTACCGGCGACAGGAGACCTTGGTCTCCGGCCCGGTCGCACTCCCGGTCTGGGAGTACGCGCTGGAAGCCTTCGGCGACCTGCGGCGGCGCGAGGCGGAGCTGGCGCGGCTGGAGGCCGACATGGCCGATCCGGTGCACACCGAGAGGGCCCTGGCGCGCTACGGCCCGCTGCAGGAAGCCTTCGAGCGCGATGGCGGCTACAGCTACAGCGCCCGCGCTCGCCAGGTGCTCGGCGGGCTCGGATTCCCGCCGGAACGATTCGAGCGAGCCTTAAGCGAACTTTCGGGCGGAGAACGGACGCGGCTCGAGCTGGCACGGCGCCTGCTCGAGGATCCGGACCTGCTGTTGCTCGACGAGCCAACCAACCACCTCGACCTCGAGGCCGTGGAATGGCTCGAGTCATGGATGGCGGACTGGCCCGGCTCGGCCCTGATGGTGTCCCACGACCGCTACTTCCTGGACCGGACGGTCGAGCAAGTCTGGGAGCTGCGGCCCGGGGGCCTGGACGTCTACCGCGGCGACTACACCGCGTACGCTGTCCAGCGGGCCGAGCGGCGCGCCTTCGCCGCCGAGCAATACCGGGCCGACCAGGCGCGCATGGCGCGCCAGGAAGAGTACATCCGCCGCAACATCGCCGGGCAGAACACGCGCCAGGCACAGGGCCGCCGCAAGCGTCTCGAGCGCCATCGCCGGGAGAACGCCGTCGAGCGGCCGGTCGAGGCCGACGAACTTCGGCTGACGCTCCCCTCTGGTGAACGCGCCGGCGACCGGGTGCTCGAGACGCGCGGGCTGGTTGTGGCGCATCCCGCTACCGGCGGCGCGTTGTTCGCTGTGCCCGATCTGGTCCTCGGCCGCGGCGAATGTGCCGCGTTGTTGGGACCGAACGGGGCCGGCAAGACGAGCCTGTTGCGCACCTTGCTGGGTGAGCGGCCGCCGCTGGCCGGCGAAGTGCGCCTCGGGGCACGCGTGAAAGCCGGCTACTTCGATCAGGCCAGCGCCCGTCTACGCCCCGATCGGACCCTGCTGGATGAAGTGCTGGCCGCCTCGCCATCTCTTGGACTGCAGAAGGCCCGCGACTGGCTGGCCCGGTTCCATTTCACCGGCGACGCCGTCGACCAACGCGTCGAGTCGTTGAGCGGAGGGGAGAGGGGTCGCCTGGCAATGGCCTGTCTGGCGCTGGAAGGCGCCAACCTGTTGCTGCTGGACGAGCCGACCAACCACCTCGATCTTCCTTCCCAGGAAGCGCTTCAGGAGGCTTTGGCGGCGTTTCCCGGAACCATCCTGCTCGCTTCGCACGACCGCTACCTGGTGCGCGTGCTTGCCAGCCAGGTGTGGACGATTTCGCCGGGGGACAGCTCGCTGGAGGTCTTCCGCGGCGGATACGAAGCGATGCTGGAGGCGCGCCGGCGGCGCGACGAGGCGCATCGCGCCGCCCCCGTTGCGCGCCCTCGGGCTCCGGCGGCCTCCCGACGCCCGGAGAAGCGATCCCAGCTGCTGCCGGAACTGGAGACACGCATCGAGGAGCTCGAGAGTCGGCTGCGCGAGCTGCAGGCTGAGCTGACCGCCGCCGGCCGGGACGTGGAGCTCGTCGCTCGCCTGGGGCGGGAATATGTCCGGGTCGAATCGGAGCTCGAGGCGCGTCTGGCAGAGTGGGCGGAGGTGAGCGAGGCAGACGCCCTTCCCCGCTCGCGCTAGATCCTTGCCTCATCGGGAAGAATTCGACCTCACCCCCTATCCCCCTCTCCGCCCACAAGCTGATTTCCGGACGGCCAGCTAGGCGGAGAGGGGGTGAAGGTTAGCAAGGATGGCGGGGGGCCATCGGCCCCCCCATCCTTGCTGGAATCCTCCCCTCCCCCGGCATGTCGCCCATAGAATGCATCAACTCGCCGGGGGAGGGGTGGGGGTGGGGGCTGGTGCTCGAGCATCTGCAGGCAGCCGACGCGCGAGCTGGGTGCCCCCAGCGTGATATAATGCGCCGCCCGTCGACCTGAAGGACCGAATCGACCGGCGATTGATCATGCGAACGCAATCCTCTCCAGCTTCCCGGCGGCGCGCCGGTGTCCCGAACTGGGTGGTGTGGGCACTGGGCGCCGCCCTCGTCGTGGCGGCCTTGCTGTCGGCCGGCTTGATCTACACCGCCGTCCGCGACCTGGTGGCCGCCTGGACCGGCACGGGGCCTACGCCGTTCGAGTTTCGCGGGACGGTGGCGACGCCTCTGCCGGGCGAAACCGCCGTCCCGCTGGTCGTCGAAGAGACCCCGGTGCCGTGGAACGGCAGCGACCGCGTCACCATCCTGGTGATGGGCCTGGACTACCGCGATTGGGAGTCGGGAACCGGGGCTCCCCGCACCGACTCGATGATGCTGGTGACGGTCGACCCCGTCGCCCACACCGCCGGGATGATGTCGATCCCGCGTGACCTGTGGGTCGAGATCCCCGGCTTCGAGCACAATCGCATCAACACCGCCTACTTCCTGGGCGAGAGCTACAACTTGCCCGGCGGTGGCCCGGCGCTGGCGATGAAGACCGTCGAGAACCTGCTCGGCGTCCCGGTGCAGTACTACGCCGTGATCGAATTCTCGGCCTTCGAGAAGATGATCGACGAAATCGGCGGCATCGAGGTCTTGGTTCCCGAAAGGGTCAAGATTTCTCCGCTGGGCCGGAGGAGTCGTTGGTTGGAGGCGAAGCCGTACCTGCTTGATGGGCCGGAGGCCCTGGCCTACGCTCGGGCACGCAAGACCGAAGGCGGCGACTTCGACCGGGCGCAGCGACAGCAGCAAGTGGTGCTGGCCGTGCGTGACCGCGTGCTCGAACTGAACATGATCCCGACGCTCGTCACGCGCGCCCCGGCGCTCTACCAGGAACTCCAGCAGGGCATCCGCACGAACCTGTCGTTCGATCAGATGATTTCCCTGGGCCTGCTGGCGTCGCAGATCGACAAGAAGGAAATCCGCCGCGGCGTCATTGCGCCGCCGGAGATGGTTCTGTTTGAAACGCTGCCGGACGGCGCCCAGGTTCTCAAGCCGGTGCCCGACCGGATCCGCGAGCTGCGCGACGAGATCTTCACCAACACCAGCGCCATCGCACCGTCGGTGCCGGTCGAGAGTATCGATCCGATCGAGGCGGCCAAGCAGGAAACGGCCCGGTTGGCCGTGCGCAACGGATCCGGCATCGAAGGCCTGGCGACACGGACGACCGATTACCTGAAGTCTCAAGGCCTCAACATCACCGAGGTCGGCAACGCCGACCGGCTGGACTACGAGGTCTCGCGCATCCTGGTGCACACGGACCGCTATCCCTACACCGTGCGCTACCTGGCGGGCCTGCTCCACCTGAGCGAGAGCCAGATCCTCAGCCAGGTCGACCCGAGCAGCACCGTCGACATCGAAGTGATCCTGGGAAGGGACTGGGACGTCCC
>DATIFK010000243.1:0-10168 GCA_035455265.1 Anaerolineales bacterium | reverse complement strand
CGCCTACCACCAGCCCGCAGAATGGAGGCGGTGCCAAACCCCGAGTCGCCTTCTTCGACTTCGCCAGCTGCGAAGGGTGCCAGTTGACCGTCGTTGATGCCCTGCAGACTCACGTGGACCTGCTGGGCGCCGTCGACATCGTGCAGTTCCGCGAGGCGATGAGCGAGCATTCCGATGACTATCAGATTGCCTTCGTCGAGGGGTCGTGCACCCGGGCCCGCGATGAAGAGCGCCTGAAGGGCATCCGGGAGAGGGCCCAGCTGGTCGTGGCCCTCGGGGCGTGCGCCCATATCGGCGGCGTCAACGCCGGCCGATTGGGTCAGAGCCTGGAGGCCGTCTCCGGCTACGTGTATGGCGCGGATGCGGCCTCCGTTGACACGGGGCCGGTGCGGCCCATCGGCGACGTGATCCAGGTGGACGCCGTCGTGCCTGGTTGCCCGATCAACGGGGAGGAGTTCGTGCGCAGCGTGAAGATGCTGCTGCAAGGCCGCCTCCCCACGCTGCCCGACTATGCGGTGTGCGCCGAATGCAAGCTGCAGGAGAACCCCTGCGTCTACAGCCTGGGAGGCACCTGCCTCGGGCCGGTGACGCGCGCCGGATGCGGCGCCCTGTGCCCGACCTATCGCACCGGCTGCGAAGGGTGTCGCGGGCTCGCCCCGGGAGCCAACCTGCCGTCGTTGCGCGAAGTCCTGGCCGAGCACGGTCTGGAAGAACGCGCCGCCGACGACAGCCTGCGCCTGTTCTTGAGCGCCGAACTGACCGGACGGGAGTCGTAGCCCATGGCCACCACCGCCGCTGAACTTCACCTGAACGTCCACTACCTGACCCGCGTCGAGGGCCACGGCAACATCGTGGTCGACACCCGCGACGGTCGCCTGGAGCGATGCGAACTCGAAGTCGTCGAGGCGCCGCGCTTCTTCGAGGCCATGCTGCGTGGCCGCCCGTACGAGCAGGCCTCCCATCTGGCCTCGCGCATCTGCGGAATCTGCGCCGTGGCGCACGCCACCGCCTCGCTGCGGGCGACCGAGAATGCCCTGGGTGTCGTCGTCACGCCGCAGACCAAGGCCCTGCGCGACCTGGCCTTCTGCGGCGAGATGATCGACAGCCACGTCCTGCACAGCTACATGCTGGTCGCCCCGGATCTGGTTCGCCTGGACAGCGTCGTGGCGCTGGCGGGCGTTCAGCCCGAGATCGTCGTGCGAGCTCTGCGCCTCAAGAAACTGGCCGGCGACCTGTGCGCGGCTCTCGTCGGCCGGCACACGCACCCGATAGCCATGACCGTCGGCGGCTTCCACCACTTCCCGACCACCGGCGAACTGATCGCGCTGCGCCAGCGGTTGGAGGCGGCCCAGCCCGACCTCGATGCGACCATCGAGCTCTTCCGGTCGCTGGCCCTGCCGGCGTTCGACCGCGAAACGGAATACGTCGCCCTGCGCCGCCCCGACGCCTACGGCTTCATCGACGGCGAGATCACCAGCAGCGACGGCGGATCGTGGACGCCGGACCGCTACCGCGAAGTGGCCCGCGAACACATCGTCGGCCATTCGACGGCCAAACACACTCAGCACGCGCGCCCGTCGTACATGGTCGGCGCCCTGTCTCGCTACATCCTGAACCACGACAAGCTGCGACCGCGGGCCAAGGCGGCCGCCGCCGCGCTGGGTTTGACCCCGAAGTGCCGCAACCCGTATTGGATTACCGTTGCCCAGGTCGTCGAGCTGGTCCACAGCTTCGAAGAAGCGGTGGACCTGATCGATAGGCTTCTGGCGGTGGGGGTGCGCCCCGAGGCGCCCGTCGCGCCGCCGAGGCGATCGGGCGAAGGCGTGGGAGCCGTCGAAGCGCCGCGCGGCACCCTCTATCACCACTACGCCATCGAAGACGGCGTCCTCACCCAGGCCAACTGCATCATCCCTACCGGCCAGAACCTGGCCAACATCGAAGCGGACATGAGGGAGCTGGTGCCGCAGGTCCTGATCCAGGGGAAGCAGGAAGTCACGCGGGGCCTGGAGATGCTCGTCCGGGCTTATGACCCCTGCATCTCCTGCTCGACGCACCAGTTGGAGGTCCGCTTTGTCTGACCCCAGCGCCCACATCAGTCCGCCCGAAGGGTGGCGCAGGGGTGAGGAGGCCGGACCGGGGCGGACGCTCGTCCTTGGGTTGGGGAATCCCCTTCGGGGCGACGACGGGGTTGGCCCGGCGGTGCTGGAGGCGATGCAAGCTTCCGGGAAGGTTCCGCCTACGGCGACGCTGTGGCCGGCCCACGAGGGCGATCTGCTGGATGCGCTGGTGGCCGAGGCGTGGAGCCAATTGGTGATCATCGACGCGGCGGAGATCGGCTCGGCGCCGGGATCCTGGGCCCGCCTGGAGGGCTACCGTGCCCTGGCTACCTCGGCCCGTTCGGGCTCCCACCGGTTGAGTCTGATCGACGCGCTGGGGGTGGCCCGAGCCCTGGGGAAGGACCCCGCCGCCGTCTCGGTCTTCGCCGTCCAGCCGGCTTCGACCGGCTGGATGCCGGGCCTGAGCCGGCCGGTGGCCGAAGCGGTGGATGCCCTGAGCGCTACCGTCCTGGAGATGCTGGAAGCGGGAGGACGATTGGCATGAGCCAGGAAGAGCAAGCGACACATGCCCGCACCGTGCGTTGGGTCTAGCCTACAAGAAGGAGAGAGCCATGGCCAAGATTCTCGTGATCGATGACGACCCCGATGTTCTTCTCTCGGTGCGCATGTGCCTGGAGAAGGCCGGCCACACCATCAGCGAGGCCAAGAACGGCCGCGAGGGGCTGGAGATGATCAAGGCCGAGCGGCCGGACCTGGTCATCCTCGACGTGATGATGGACACGTCGACGGAGGGCTTCCAGCTGGCCCTGAGGCTCCGCAACCCCGACCCGACGTCGGAGTTGGCCGCCTACCGCGACATCCCGATCCTGATGCTGACGGCGATCCACAGCACCACGCCACTCCGCTTCGAGCCGGACATCGACTACCTGCCGGTGGAGCTGTTCGTTGACAAGCCGATCGACCCGGAGGATCTGGTCAAGAAGGTCGATTGGGTGTTGCATCGGGAGAAAGTGTAGGCAGTGCCGAGGGGGAGCCCCTCAGCCTCACCCCTCATTCTGATCTGCCCGTCGAGGGGACGGGACGGCGAGCGTTCTTCGATGGTTTGCGCATGAAGGCTCGCAACCCTCACCCCCTGCCCCCTCTTCGCCTTCCAGGAACCCTCCGGACGGAGCGGTTCGGCGGAGAGGGGGAATGGTTTTCGGAAGGGTGGGGCAGCTTTGCTGCCCCACCCTTGCGAAGCTCATCCCCCTCCCCAGGGCCGAAACCTACGGCTTGCTCGGAAAGTGCGCGGGGTTGGGGCAGGGGGGCTGACCCCTGCCCGTGGAGGACGCCACGAATCTGAAGGGCGTGCCGCTGCGTCTGGTGCTCGTCGTCTCGCTCGCGTTCGTGACGGCCCTGACAGTGGGCGTCGGCACGTGGGCGACCTCGCGCGTGATCAGCGACTACCTGAGCCGCGCCGAAAGCGACCGTGTCGGGCGCGACATGGAGCTGGCCGAAGCGTTCTACGACCTCAAGCTGGACGAAGTGGCGGCCATCAGCCACCGCCTGGTGCTCGACCGCTGGGTCATCGAGAACCTGCCCGGCGCCGTCCGCGGCGAAGGCGACGCGCTGCGGATCATCGACGAGGAGATCACCAACAAGATCACCGTCCTGGCGTTGGGCGGCACCCACCTGATCGCCCTGCTCGACGCGCAGGGCAATATCCGCGTGGCGCGTGTCCTGCGCGCCGACGGCGATCTCTCCCCGCGGCTGGCCGGCGGCACGTGGGGGAGTCTGCCGATTGTGGCCGACACCGTCGCCGGCGGCCAGGAGCTGGCGGCGACCGAGATCATTCCGACGGAGTATCTGGTGCAGGTCGGTTTGGCCGAGCAAGCTCACGTGCCCCTGCTCGAGACTCCCAAGGCGGCGCCGTCTCCTTTCGACCCGCGCGAAGGCACGGCCGGGCTGGCACTGGTGGGCGTGGCGCCGCTCAAGGACGATGCGGGGAACGTCCTCGGCGCCGCCCTGGCCGTCTACCTGTTCAACAATGACTTCACCCTGGTCGACCGCATCAAGGAAGTTGCCGGGATCGACACGGTGACCATCTTCCTCGGGGACTTGCGGGTGTCCACCAATGTCACGACCGAGGCCGGCAAGCGCGCCGTCGGCACGCGTGTCTCTCAGGAGGTCTTCGACGTCGTCCTGCACCAGGAGCGGGACTACATCGGCGAGGCCTTTGTCGTCAACGAGACGTACATCACCCGCTACGCCCCGCTGCGCGATCACCAGGGCCAGGTCGTCGGCATCTTGTATGTCGGCGCCCGGGAAGCCGCCTTCGCCGCCCTGATCGACGCCTTCAACAACCGGGTCGTCCTCATTGCCCTGGTGTGTCTCGGCCTGGCGGCCGTCATCGCCGTGCCGATCTCGCGCTGGATTGCCCGCCCCATGGCCGACCTGGTCGACGCCACCGGGCGGCTGGCCGAGGGCGACATGTCGGTGCGGGTGCCGAGCGGGGGAGGCGGCGAACTGGCGCAGCTGGCGGACGCCTTCAATCGCATGGTCGAGCAGCTCCAGGACACCCAGGCGCGGCTGCTGCACAAGGAGAAGCTGGCCTCGATGGGGCAGCTGGCGGCCGGGGTGGCCCACGAGATCAACAACCCACTGGGCACCATCCATCTGTTCACCAGCGCCCTGCTGAACTCGCTGCCGGAAGACGATCCACGGCGCGAAGACCTGCTGACGATCCAGCGCGAGACCGACCGCTGCAAAGTGATCGTGGGCTCGCTGCTGAACTTCGCCCGCCAGCAGGAGGTCCTGTCCGAGGACACGGATCTGGCGGCGACCCTGGACCGTGCCATCGAAGCCGTCGCGCATCAGCCGGCCTTCGCCGGCATCCACATCGAGCGCCGCTTCGCCGAAGACCTGCCGCGCATTCAAGCCGACCCATCGCAGCTGCAGCAAGTGTTCGTCAACCTGATGAACAACGCCGCCGATGCCATGAAGGGCTGCGGCACCCTCACCCTCACTGCCGGCAAAGTCGATTCGAGCTCGGTCGAGGTCGATGTGCGCGATACGGGCTGCGGCATCCCGGAAGAGAATCTCGGCAAGCTGTTCACGCCGTTCTTCACCACCAAAGGACCGGGGAGAGGAACCGGCTTGGGATTGTCGATCGTCTACGGCATCGTCAAGATGCACCGCGGGCAGATCACCGTCAGCAGCCGGGTGGGGGAGGGGACGACCTTCAAAGTGATTCTGCCGGTGCGGCTGTTCAACGGTTCCGGCGGACGCCCGGCGACCGGGCTGGTGGGCTGAAGCATGGATTCGGCCGGACGCTTGCTGGTCATCGACGACGAGCCCGGCATTCGGGAAGGCTGCCGCCGCGTCCTGACTCCGGCGGGTTATCAGGTCGAGATGGTGGCCAACCTGGTGGAGGCGCGCCTGCGCCTGATGGGAGAGCCTTTCGACCTGGTGCTGCTGGACGTCATGCTGCCGGACGGCCGCGGCATCGAGCTGCTGGAGGACATCCGCCGCCGCGACCCCGACACCGTCGTCGCCATCATCACCGGCTACGCCACCGTCGAGCTGGCGGTCGAAGCCATCCAGCAGGGCGCCTACGACTTCCTGTCGAAGCCCTTCACCGGCGACGTGCTCTTGCTGACCGTGCGGCGCGGGCTGGAGCGGCGGCGCCTGTCGATCGAGGCGCGGCGGCTGCAGGAGGTCGAACGTCAGGCGGCCGAGCTGCAGCAGGCGAGCGAGGAATTGGAGCGCCTCGACCGCTTCAAGTCCGCTTTCATGCTGACCGTCGCCCATGAGCTGAGGTCGCCGGTGTCGGCGGCCCAATCGTTGTTGCGCACGCTGCTGCACGGCATCGCCGGCGAGCTGAACGATACACAGCGGGACCTGTTGCGGCGGATGGAAGCGCGCAATAGTGAACTGCTCGACCTGGTCAACGACCTGTTGGCCCTGGCGGCCAGCAAGACGTACGAGCCCGACCGCGAGCTTTCGCTGGTGCGGCTGGGGCAAGTGCTCGAACCGGTCATCGCTCGTGCCCGGGACGAGGCCCAGGCCAAGGGAGTCGAGGTCGGCTTCCACGGGATGGACCGAGTCGAGGTGCGCGGGACCCCGGAAGGGTTGGCGATGATCTTCGGCAATCTGGTCGGGAACGCCGTGAAGTACACGCCGGCCGGGGGCAAGGTACAGGTCGACGTGGAGACGGTGGGCGGGGCGATCCGGGTGCGCGTGGCGGACACCGGGATAGGCATCCCACAGGAGGATGTCGACCGGCTGGGGGAGGAGTTCTTCCGTGCGGCCAACGCCAAAGCCTCGGCCATCACCGGCACCGGCCTCGGCCTCAGCATCGTACGCCACAATCTGAGCCGCTTTGGGGGGGACATGTCGGTTCAGAGTGGGGTCGGCCGAGGAACGACCGTCACTGTAAGCCTTCCGCTGGCGCCATCCCCGGCTGCTTGACCCGCAGTTGTCTGGACAAGACTTCCTGCCTCGCGAAGGTTCCTCGCTTGCTGTCGAGCCAAGGGTGCGCCCACCCTTCTCCGCCCCGGTCGGGTAGGCCATTCCACCCATTCGTACACGTGAAATAGGTCACTTGCCGCATTTGTGCCGAAGTTCACATAGTAAGGCAAGAAGCTTCGTAGGACCGTCCTGTATCCCGCCGCCTCCCCCGTCTGGGGCCAAGGCCGGCGGTGACCCATCGAGAGGTGAGCCATGAGTCGACCGGTCTCGGGCAATGCCTTCCTCGAGGAGGTCGTGGCGGACACTCCGGGCGGGGAAAGCCTGGTCACCTGCCTGCAGTGTGGGACGTGCGGCGGCTCCTGCCCATCGGGGGCGGACATGGAGCACACGCCGCGCCAGCTGTTCGCCATGATCCAGGCCGGGCTGAGGGACGAAGTGCTGCACAGCAACACGCCGTGGACCTGTGTGGCGTGCTACTTCTGCGCCGCGCGCTGCCCGAAAGAAATCCCCATCCCCGACCTGATGTACACGTTGAAGCGCACGGCGGTGCGCGAGAAGCTCTACGACGATCGCGACGCGCCGGATTGGTCCAAGAGCTTCATCGGCTTCGTCGAAACCTACGGGCGCAGCTTCGAATTCGGCCTGGCCACGCGCTATCACATGACGCACCGGCCTCTCAAGAAGGTCGGCGTCGGTCCGCTCGCTCTAGAGATGTTGGCCAAAGACCGCATGTCGCTCCGGCCCGACCGCATCAAAGGGCTCGACCAGCTGCATGCGATCCTGGACAAGGCCAGGGCACTGGAGGTCGTGTGATGCGCTACGGATACTACCCGGGCTGTTCGCTGACTCACTCCGCTGCTGCCTACGACCTCTCGGCCCGGGCCGTGGCTGGCGCCTTCGCTTTGGAGTTGGATGAGATTCACGATTGGAACTGTTGCGGCGCCACGGAGTACATCACGATCCACAAGTCCGCGGCGTATGCGCTCGTCGGACGCAACCTGGCGCTGGCCGAGGCCCAGGACGGGATCGACCAGCTCGTTGCCCCGTGCTCTGCCTGCTACCTCAACTTGCGCAAGGTGGACCACAACCTGGGGCTCTACCCCGAGTTGGAAGAGCACACCAACGCTGCCTTGGCCGCCGGGGGGCTGCACTACGACCCCGGTTCGCTGCGCATCCGGCACCTGCTCGATGTCGTCGTCGACGACGTGGGGCTGGAGGCAGTGGCGGCCAAGGTCACTCGGCCGTTGGCCGGGCTACGGCTGGCACCTTACTACGGCTGCCTGCTGGTTCGGCCGTCCCTCAACGGTGACGGCGCCGACACGGAGTACCCCACCCACCTCGACCGCCTGCTGCGCAAGCTCGGGGCCGAGGTGGTCGACTACCCGCTCAAGACCCACTGCTGCGGCGGGCACATGACCCAGATCAGCGCCGACACCGCCTACGAGTTGATTCGGCGTCTGCTGGACTGCGCCCAGCAGTATCAGGCCGACGCCATCGTCACCGCCTGCCCGATGTGTCAACTCAACCTGGACGCTTACCAATCCCAGGTCAACCGCCGTTTCGGGACCGACTTCCATCTGCCGGTGCTGTACTTCACCCAGATGATCGGCCTGGCGCTCGGCATGGTTCCGGCCGCCCTCGGCTTCGGCCAGGAGATCGTGCCGGCCGAGCCGGCTCTGGCCAAGATCGGCGCGGCCGTGCCCGAGACCGAACCCGCCTCGCGACACAAGCGCGCCGGGGCCGAGTTACCGATGCCGCGGCGGCGGGGGGAGGACTAGCATGAGCGAACGCGTCGGTGTCTACGTCTGCCACTGCGGCACGAACATCGCCGGCGTCCTCGACGTCGAGGGGCTGGCCAAATGGGCGGCCGAGACGCTGCCGGGCGTTGCCGTCGGCCGCGACTACAAGTTCATGTGCTCCTCCTTGGGCCAGGAGTTGATCCAGGAGGACATTCGCAAGGAAGGCCTGACGCGCGTCGTCGTGGCGGCCTGCTCGCCGCACCTGCACGAGCGGACCTTCCGCACCGCCTGCGCCAACGCCGGCCTCAACGCGTACCTGTGCCACATGGTCAGCCTGCGCGAGCAGGTGTCGTGGGTGACGGAGAACAAGGGTCTGGCCGACGAAAAGGCCAAAGCGCTGCTGGCCGCCGGAGTCCGGCGCGTGCAATGGCAGGAACCGCTCGAGCCGACCGAGGTCCCCGTCAATCCGACGACGATGGTCGTGGGCGCCGGCATCGCCGGCATCCAATCGGCGCTCGAGCTGGCCGAGGCCGGCCATCAGGTGGTCCTCGTCGAGCGGGAGCCCTCGATCGGCGGCCACATGGCCCAATTCGACAAGACCTTCCCGACGCTCGACTGCGCCGCCTGCATCCTGACGCCGAAGATGTCGGACGTCGGGCTGCACCCCAACATCCGCATGCTGAGCTACAGCGAGGTCGAGCAGGTGACGGGCTACGTCGGCAACTTCCAGGTCCGGGTGCGCAAGAAGGCCCGCTCGATCAAGGAAGAGGCCTGCACCGGCTGCGGCATCTGCATCGAAAAGTGCCCGAAGAAGGTCGTCGACGATGTCTACGAAGCCGGCATCGGCTACCGCAAGGCGATCTACCGGCCGTTCCCGCAGGCCGTGCCGAAGTTCCCCGTCATCGATCGCCAGGCGTGCATCTACTTCGAGCGCGGCACGTGCAAGGCGTGCGAGAAGTTCTGCCCGACGAACGCCATCGATTTCACCCAGGCGGATGAGTATCTCGACCTGGGGGTCGGGAACATCATCCTGGCCACAGGTTACGACCTGTTCGACTGCACGCAGATTCCGCAGTACGGCTACAGCCGCCTGGCGAACGTCTTCACCAGCCTCGAGTTCGAGCGCATGTGCAACGCCGCCGGCCCGACCGAAGGCAAGATCGTCCTGCGTGACGGGGTGACGACGCCGCGGTCGGTCGCCCTGATTCACTGCGTCGGCAGCCGCGACAAGCGCCATCACCCGTACTGTTCGGCGGTGTGCTGCATGAGCGCGCTCAAGTTCGGGCACCTGGTGATGGAGAAGACCGGTGCCGAGGTCTATTCGTTCTACATCGACATGCGGCCGCTGCACAAGAACTACGAGGAGTTCTACGACCGGCTGCAGCAGGAAGGGATGCACTTCATTCGAGGTCGTGTGGCGGAGGTAACGGACGCCGCCCGCCTGCCCGGGGAAGACGGCAAACTCATCGTGCAGGCCGAAGACACGTTGATCGGCCGTCAGCGCCGCGTTCCGGTCGACATGGTTGTGCTCCTGGGCGCCCTCCAGCCGCGCGCCGATGCCCGCGAGGTCGCCCTGCGCTTCGGTATCTCGTGCAGCATCGACAACTGGTTCACCGAACGGCACCCCAAGCTGGATCCGGTGGCGACGATGACCGACGGCGTGTTCATCGCCGGCACCTGCCAGGGGCCGAAGGACATCCCCGATTCGGTCTCCCAGGGCGCCGCTGCGGCTGCCCGCGTCCAAGGGATGATCACCTCGGGCACCGTGCTGATCGAGCCGATCGTCGCCCACATCGATGAGGCCCGTTGCTCGGGCTGCCGCATCTGCAACGCCCTGTGCCCCTTCAACGCCATCGACTTCCTCGAAGACAAGTCGGTCAGCGAGATCAACGCCGCCTTGTGCAAGGGCTGCGGCACGTGCGT
>DATIFK010000242.1:0-3061 GCA_035455265.1 Anaerolineales bacterium | reverse complement strand
AGAACGTCCTCTCCCCCAAACGCGGCGCAGATCGGGCTGGTGCACACGCGCACGATGGTCCGACCCACCGGATGCGGGTAGAGCATGGTGTAGAACTCGATCACCCCGTGGATCTCGGCCAGCGGCACACGCAATTCTTGGCCGATGGCCTCCACGACCGGCGCCGACAGGAATCCGTATTCCCGCTGTACGTCCAGCAAGATGGGCAGGAGGGCTGGACGCCCTTCGCCACCATGAGCGGCCAGGATCGACTGAAGGCGTGTGAGATCGGGGGTTGGGTTGTCCGTCATGCGGGCCGGCCTCGCGGCTTTGGGGATGCGCAGTACACGTTCCGGAGCAGGCTCGAGGAGGTCGGAGGGCCGGAGAGTTATTATAGCCCTTCTTACACAAACCCTTCCGAAACCGCCTCAGCCACCACTTCTCACCTACACAACCTACGCGGCGCTTCTGGCGAGGTCAAGTTAGGTTCGTCCGTCGGCTGGATGCAGGCCTTCGGCGCACCTCCCGCGCGCGTGCCGGACTCTCCGTCGAAGGCGCGCGCAGGCATTCCGGGCCCGCTTCGCCCGAATCGGTTCTTTCGTATCCGATTGACCCCATGCGACGTTCCGCATACAATCGCCGTCATGCCCCTCCAACAAGGTTCCGTCCTCAACGGGCGCTATCGCATCGAAGGCAAACTCGGCAAGGGAGGGATGGGCGCCGTCTACCTGGCCTTCGACCAGACCCTCCAGATTCGGGTCGCGCTCAAAGAAAACCTGAACCTCAACCCCGAATCCGAGCGTCAGTTCCAACGCGAAGCAACGCTCCTGGCCAGCCTGCGGCATCCCCATCTGCCGCGAGTCACCGACCACTTCATCCTCGAGGGTCAGCAGTACCTGGTCATGGACTACATCGAGGGCGTCGACCTGCACGCTCGCGACGCCGAGCGAGCCCCGACCGTCGAAGAGGTCCTGTCGTGGGCGGACGATCTGGCCAGCGCCCTCACCTACCTGCACACGCGCCAGCCGCCGATCATCCACCGCGACATCAAGCCGTCCAACATCAAGCTGCAGCCCGACGGCCGAGTCGTCCTGGTCGACTTCGGCATTGCCAAGATCTTCGAGCAGACCGCCACCACCACCGGCGCGCGCGGCCTGACGCCCGGCTTCTCGCCGCCGGAGCAGTATGGGGGATCCCGCACCGACGCCCGAAGCGATCAGTTCTCTCTGGCGGCGACGCTCTATTCCCTGCTCACCGGCCACGCGCCGGCCGACAGCATCGAGCGCATGCTCAACAAGCAAGAGCTCGAGTCGGCCCGCAAGCTCAACCCCAAGGTCCCGCCTCACGTCGACGCGGCGTTGACCCGCGCCATGTCGGTCGACCAGGAAGCCCGTTTTCCCGACGTCGACAGTTTCGCCCGCGCCCTTCGAGGCGAGCTACAGGCCGAGACGGTGCGCGCCGGCTCTTCGCCGACCATCGTCCGCCCGCGGGCGGCCGGCAAGCCCAGTCGCATGCCGCTGGTCCTGCTCGGGTCCGCCGGCCTCCTCGGATTGTTGCTGCTCGGGGGCGGCGCGGCCGTGGGTCTGGGACTGTTCCGCGGTGGATCGAAGACGCCGGCGTCGCCGACGCTCCCCGTGGTCGCCGCGGGTACGACCGCTGCGGCGCAGACCCTCGAGCCGCAGGCGACGGACACCCCCCAGCCCACGGCCACGACGGAGCCCTCGCCCACGGCCACGTACCATCCCCTGGCCGGCGGCGGGGGCCGCATCGCGTTCGTCAGCGATCGCGAGGACGGCAGCACCCTGCAGATCTGGACCATGCTCCCGGACGGGAGCGACCCGACTCAGCTGACCTTCGGGCCGGGCGATAAGACGGAACCGGATTGGTCGCCGAACGGCGAGCGGCTCCTGTTCGTGGCCCCCGGCGGCGTCGACGCCCAGGGTCGGAGTCTCGGCCTGGACATCTTCATGCTCATCCCGGGCAGCGGCCTGTCCCCGCAGAATCTGACGCAGAGTTTGGGCGACGACACCGACCCGGCGTGGGCGCCGAACGGCACGGCCATCGCTTTCACCAGCACGCGCAACAACGGCACCGAGCTGGTCCACGTGATGTTCATTGAATGTCCCGCCGTTCCGGATCCATGCGTCTCCCAGAAGCCGCAGCAGATTTCCATGACGGGGACGTTCGCGCCCGAGTCGAATCCGGCCTGGTCTCCCGACAGCGGTCAGATGGCCGTCGTGGCCAAGATCCGCGGGGCCCTCGGCCGCATCTACCTGGGCGGCTTCATGGGCGGCGGGAACCTGTTCGATCGCTCCGATCGAATCATCGGCGCCGACGAACTCGCCTGGTCGCCGACGTCGAACCTGCTGGCCTTCACCTGGAGGCAGCCGGGGTCGAACGAGATCTACATTGTCCCGGTCGACAACCCGCGGCGCACCGAGCGCTTGACAAAGACCCTCGGCAACAAGGAACCGGACTGGTCGCCGGACGGTATCTACATCGCCTTCACGTCGACGCGCGATCAGCAGCCGGAGATCTACCGTATGACCTCCTCCGGCGAAGAGCAGATCAACCTCACCAACAACCCGGCGCGCGACATGCAGCCGGCGTGGCAGCCGGTCCTGCACTAGCCCTCGGTAGGCAGTGGTCAGTGGTGAGTGCTCAGAAGCCTGCTCCTTGGAGGGCACGGCCTGACGTCCGGCTACTGGCCACTGGCCACTGACGACTAGCTCTCCCCATGCAAGTCCTCACCGTTGACATCGGCACAGGAACACAGGATATCTATCTGTGGCGTCGGGGCGTGAGTCTCGAGAACGGCTTCAAGCTCGTTCTCCCCTCGCCGACCATGATCGTGCGCCGGCAGATCCAGGAGGCGACCCGACGCGGCGAAGGGATCGCCCTCACCGGCGTGACGATGGGCGGCGGACCATGCGCCTGGGCGGCGGAAGCTCATCGCCGCGCCGGCCTGCCTCTCTACGCCACACCGGAGGCCGCCCGCACGCTGAACGACGACCTCGACTGGGTGGTACGCGAACTGGGCGTTGTCCTCGTCTCCGAGGAGGAGGCCGCCCGCCTTACCGGC
>DATIFK010000241.1:0-9853 GCA_035455265.1 Anaerolineales bacterium | reverse complement strand
GACGTCGGAGACGAGTTCGGGCGCGTAGGGAAAGCCGCGCCCACTCACCGCCCAGTAGCCCCCCATTGCGGCGTAGAAGAGTGACCACGCCACCGCCGCATAGGGCGTCCAGCGCTGCCATTCGCGGATCCATCCGCTCCGGGCAGGTATGGTCCGGGTCGCCTCTCCAGCGTGTCTTTCCTCCGCCATCCGCTTCCCTCCGATGCCTATCGCGCACAGTACGCGGCATGGCACAACGGCCCAGCCATGCCCCGGCAGACTCCGCCAAGAGTACGCCTCGTCGCCTTGCAGGCGACACAACCTGACACAGAGGTGTCGGATGATGGCCGGTCTGCACGGCCCCCCTATGCGCTATCCGATCCCGCGCTAGTTGTGGATGGGCCCTCTCGCCTGGTGGCCTGGCGCGCCCAGCCCTACCACACGCCCTGTGCCCTCAGCTCCTCCATCGCTGACCTGTAGATCTCGATCAGCCGGGTGATGTCATCATCGGTGTGAGCGGCGCTGAGGAAGGCATGGCTGGGCGTCAAGTGGAGCCCGTTCTTCCGGTACAGCAGGCCCAGGCCGCTGCTGGCGGCATGGTTCCCGCCCTGCAGGTCTCGGATGCTCCTCACCGGGCCGCGCACCGTGTGCAGCGCGAAGATGGATGCGGCGCCGGTGGCGACCGCCGGATAGCCGCCCTCCGCTGCGAACCGGTTGAGCTCACTCCGGACGCGCTCCCCCATGGCATTCAGCCGTGAGTAGATCTGCGGCTCCTCCTTCAGACGCCGAAGAACGGCCGTGCCGGCGGCGGTGACCATCGGGTTTCCATTGAAGGTGCCTGCGACCAGGATCGACTTCGACAGGTTGACGTCGTACTCCATCCAACGCATCGCCTCAGCGGTTCCACCAACGGCGCCAAAGGGAAGTCCGCCGCCGGCGACCTTGCCGTAGGTGCTGACGTCCGGGATCACACCATAGAACTCGTGCGCTCCTCCCGCCGCCAGCCGGAAGCCGGTGATGACCTCGTCGAAGATCAGGAACGCCCCGACTTCTTGCGTGACCCGGCGCAGCTCCACCAGGAACTCCAGGTCCCCTGGGATTGCGCCTGCCGCACCCTGGACGGGCTCGATGATCACGCCGGCCAGTCGGTCAGCATGGCGTCGGATCTTGTCGAAGGCTGCCGGGTGGTTGAAGGGCAATACGATCGTGTCCCTCCACGCCCCTTCGACCATGCCCGGGCTCTCCGGGATTGCTCTTGGGTCCTCGACCGGCCCGAGCCCTTCGGGACCGCCGCCCGACCGTCCGAAGCTGACGGCCAGGAAGTCATGGGTACCGTGGTATCCCCCTTCGAACTTGGCGATCAGTGGGCGTCCGGTCGTGGCGCGCGCCAGGCGCAAGGCGTACAGAGTGGCCTCGGTTCCCGAGTTGCAGAAGCTGACCCGTTCGACGCCGGGCACCATGTCGCAGAAGAGCTTGGCGAACGCGTACTCATGCTCATGGCATTGTCCGTAGTGGGTACCGTGCGGCAGCGCCTCGCGGAGGGCTGCTTCGACCTCCTCCGGGGCGTTGCCCAGGATCATGACCGAGAAGCCGAGCATACAGTCCAGGTACTCGCGGTCGTCCCCGTCCCAGATCCTGGAGCCTTTCGCCCGCCGGATCACCATCGGGAAGGGATCCGCCAGCCGGAAGACGGACCCGACGCCCGCCGGCATAACCGATCGGTTCTGCTGCCACATCGCCAGCGACTTCGGGCTCCGGGCCGCGATCTCGGCGCGGTAGGTGTTGAGAATCTCTGCGGCTCTGTCTTGACCAATCACGGCAACCTCCTCAGGGGCGGATCGTCGTCCGTCTACTGCCCGCCCGTGCGTATCCACTCAAGGGCGAGCTTCAGCACATTCATCAGCGGCTGGATGGTCAGCACGTCCGGCGTATCCCGCCGCTGGTGGTAGAAAGCCACCAACTGTTGCGGCACGTGAAAGGGAAGAAGGGTAGTCGCCTTGAGGCCGGCGCGATTGAAAGGAGCCGCGTCCGTCCCGACCCCGATGGTGGCGGCCCTGACCTTGAAGGCGACCCCGGCGCGCTGTGCTGCGGCGACCGCACTCTGCACCATCTCAGGCGAGTTCTTCACGGTGCCATTCACGTCCGAACTGAGGACGGTGATCTCAGGATGGACGACCGTCTCGAAATTGAGGAGCCGTGCGTCCAGGCGTCTCAGCTCGTCCAGGTGTCTCTCCACGTAACGCCGCGAACCCCGAAGCCCTGCTTCTTCGCTGCCGAAGGATATGAAGCGGATCTCTGTGTTCTCCGGAATGTAGGTAGGGTGCTGGACCAGGAAGCGGCACATCGCCACGGCCAGAGCGCTGGCGGAGAGGTTGTCGGCCGCGCCCGGCACGGTCCCTCCATCCTTCCCTCTCCTGGTGAAGAGCAAGGCAAAGCCAACGGAAGGCGCGATCGGGTAGGCCAGCAGGACCCATCCCAGCGTTCCTGCGCGAACGATGTCGGCGTTTCCGGAGATGACGCCGGTCAGCTGGATTGCACTCATCGCCGCCATGACGATGAGTCCGATGGAGAACGTCGCGGATAGGACAAACATGCCGTACCCAAGGAGACGGAGCCAGGTGTTTTCCGGAGCGCTGTCATGGTGACCGCTCAACATCAGTAGTCGCTTCACGTTCTTCGCTCCGGGCTTGCGGAGCGTCCCGATCACATTCACGGACTGCTGCTTCTTGAACAGCGGGTCGATGAACTCAAAGCCAAAGATGAATTCCAGGATGAACAGCAGGGGCGATGCGATGGAAAACGCCAGGGCGGCGGCGGAAGTCACCAGAGGGGAGACTCCCGCGAAGCGCCCTATGGTGACATTCAGCAACGCGGCGAGGAGCATGAACCATCCGCTGATGGGATAGGAACTCAAGCTGGCGCCCGGCGCCAGGGTGAACTCCTCCATGACGACTTGTCCAGAGCCCAAGTGCGACTCCAACTCCCTCTGGATGACCGCCGCCCGTTCGCGCTCCTGGGAGCTTCCGGGCACACCGGGGCCCACCTCATCGCAGATCGTCTTGACGATGTCATAGGCGTAGTGCGCGTCATCTCCGGTGATCGTTTCCTGCATGAGCGACTCTCCTCTCGCGTGAATGACCTGGCTCGTCGTCAACGTCATTTCCAGTCGAAGTTGACGAGCCAGGTCGTGCTCGGTCAGTCCCGGCTTGCCGCCGGGATCGAAGTAGGCATTAGCCTCCGGTCTGGCATAGCGGAGTCGTTCGGCATTGACATGCCAGTGAAACGGGCGGAGTATCGAATCATCCGGAACGTGCCCATGCTACGGCCGCAGGGAGGACCCTTCCCGATGGGAGAGATTCCGCAAGATACGAAGTTTTCGCTCTTCGGATTCGGTCCGCGACTACATGCCCAAATGGCAATCATTGCGAACCTTCTGGGCATCGTGGCCCTGGTCCTCGGGATTCTCGCCGCTGTCACGGAGAATCCACTTGGCCTGGGTCCCACCAATTGGCTCCTGGTGACGATCATCCTGTTTCTATGGAACCTGTCGTTCTGGTTCAGCGCCTACTTCGGCGCGAAGGAGGGTTTCACCAGGTAGAGCGACGACCACCAGGTCAGCTCGGCCCGTCGCACTCCTGGCGCCCCTTTTCCTCAGGAGCGGCCGCCTGTCTGCGGTTGTTGCTCGGTTCTTCCCCGTTGGCTGCGTAAGAGGACGAGGGCCAGCAGCGTCATCCACAGCATGAACCCATAGGCGTTGATACGTTCGCTTGCCCCGAACCACTCAGGAGGCTGGTCGGCCGAAATCTGGAAACCGCCCAAGAGGGGCAAAGCACCTAAGACGGCCAAGACCAGGAGTGTCCCGTACGAGTAGATACGGAACCATTTGCCGTTTGCGGCGGCGCCGAAGCCGATCGTCAGGAAGAACAGGACCACAGGCAGGCCGCCCGCGAGGACAGAGTGCATCAGGTTGATGAACGTGCCAAGAGGAGGCTCGTCGGGGTTCCAGGGGAAGAAGTTCGCTGCCAGGTCGGTAAGCCCGAAGGCGAACATCAAACCCGCCGTGATGCGCATCGCCCGATGGTGTCCGGAGGAGATCCAGATCCCCAGAGCGAAGGCGATCTTCAATAGGGCATACAGGCAGTCGAGGGGAACCACGAAGGCTCTGGTCGGCGCGTCAACCGCGGACAGCCCGCTGATGGGGTCGAGCGGAAAGTTGTAGCCGTCATAGCTCAGCGCTGCGAAGATGTCGGTGCCCATCCAGGTCAGGGCAGCGGCCATGCCGCACGCCAGCAAGGCTTTTCGAATCATCGCGTTGTTGGGCGCTCTACCCTCATCCGAACCGGCGGTGTGTGTCTTCATGATCTTCTCCTTGAGGCGATGCCCGCCGCCAGACCCTGAAGACTGGTCCCTCAAGAGGGAAGAGCCGCCTCTACTCGTTCCGGCACGTGCAGCCTCCATGCGGAGGCAAGTGCGAGGAAGGCCACTAGGGCTGTAGCCATAAGGAACCCGACCTGGGGAGTCAAGAAGGACGCAGACAGAACCACCAATCCCGGGCCGAGCATGCTTCCGATGGAACCGGCCGTTGTCCTGAGTCCCAGCATGCCTGCGGTGTGCTCCGAGGGCGCAATGTCGAGGACCATGGCGCTCAACGCCGGTTCGTAGAGGGCATTGCCTATCCCGGCGATGACGAAGCTCACGACGATCCACGTTACCTCGTAGAAGACGACCAGGCCGAGGAACTGGGCCAAGAAGAGCGCCAGGCCTATCACCAGCACGGGCTTTCGCCCAACGCGGTCGCTTAGCTGGCCCAGGGAAAACTCGCACAGCATGAAGGCCACTGCGTACGCGCTCATGACATACCCAAGTCGGGATGAGGTCCAGCTCAGGTCGTCGTACGCGTAGAACATGAATTGCGGCTGGACGAAGGCGTAGGCGAGCATCACGCCAAAGGTGATGACCATGACCAGTAGAAGCGTTGACCGGGCCGGTAAGGCGCGCAACTCGTGGATCCAGGTCGAGGGCGAATGAATAGGTTGCCCCGCAGGCATGTGCGTCTCGCGGATTCGGAGAACTGCCAGGAGCAGTGCCACCGCGGCCATCCCAATCGCCACCGCCGATGGCGCGACATAGTCGAGGCGTTCGTACAGCAGCCCGCCCAGGGAAGGCCCGACAACGTACCCGACCGCCGCGCCGCCGCTAATGATGCCTACCCATTGGGCCCGCCGGTTCTCGGGCGCCAGGTCGCCGACGATGCTCACCATGCACGGTAGGACCCCGGCCGCAAAGAATCCCGCCAGACCGCGAAGAAGTATCAGGAGCCAAGTGGAGGCGGCGAAGAGATATCCGACGAAGACCAGGATTTGGCCCGCCAGTGAGAGCAGGATCAAGGGCCGCCGCCCGAAGCGGTCGGCCAGCATCCCCACGAGCGGCGCAGCAAGGGCGAAGGTGAGGGCATACGCCATGTCACTCGCGCTCAGGGCTTTGACGCCCGCCCCGAAGCTCTCGAAGCGGAGGGCAAACAGAGGCAGGAAGACCGCAAAGCCGGTCATTTGCAGGGCCGCGCACAACGCCAGGGTCGCCAGGATCCCGGAAGATGGATGAGTCTCTTGCGTCCTCATCAATGGGTTCGTCAGGTGATGTCCATCCCGATGGGGAGTGAGAGCCTCGACTATCGGTCCTTCATGATTCCAGCCCGTGGCCGCTCTCGATCAGCTCCACCAGCCGGCGCACGAACCGGGTGGCGGGGCCTCCGTCGACGATGTCGTGATCGAACGTCACCGTAAGATTGAGGATCTCGCGCGGCTCGATCCGCCCCTCGACGACGGCCGGCTTCCAGGAAATGCCACCCACCACCAGGCCAATGGGATCGAACGTGGGACTGAGGCCCCAGCCGCTGTGCCCGCCGCCGAACAGGCCTACGGAGGTGACATCCACCGTCCCCCCAATGGATACGGCGACGGTCGGATCCCGTCGGCTGTTGGCCCGCAGTAGGGCGACCAAGAGCTTGGAGAGCGGCCAAGGCAACAGCATCAGTGACCGGAACCAGTTGGGCATCCCTCGTCCTGCCGGCGCCGGTTCGGACTGCACCCGGCGAATCTCGTCGTGGATCTCCCGGTAGGACTTCCGGTTCGCCGCGAGGACGACATGTCCCATCAGGGACCGTTTCTCGCCGTCCTTGTGCTCGACCATCAGCCCGACGTTCACATCGTCAAATAGGATGAGTTGCCTGCTGCCCTTCCGTTGAGCCTGGATCGACTTGTCCTCATCCACGGCGCGGGCCAGACAGTAAGTAACAAAGCCTGCAAAGGAGAGCGTCTCGCCCGTGCGTTCCTTGTGCTCAGCGATCAACTTTCGCGCAAGCGTGACGTCCACTTCGAGCAGGCCGTAAATCGGGTGCGCCGGCCAGGAGAGCTCGAGCGTGTTTACCCATATGCGACGCCCCGGCGGCAGTTCCACCACTTGATAGGGTCCAACGCCCGGTTTCATGGCTGGTCTCCTCCATTCCACACTCGATGAGGAAGCACGTGCCTTTGTTGGCTAACGGGCTGTGGCGGGCCGCCCAGTCGACGATGGGGTCGAGGGGCCATGGCCCGCAGGACCAGCCCGGTCCGCACGATGGCCCAGAGCGCGGCGAAGCCGCCGGAGATCCGCGCCAACCATGCGAAGTCCGGCATGTAGAGGTCCATGTAGCGGAGTAGTCCGCTGGAGCGCAGGTACACGGGCAGAGCGGCCAGCGACAGGTGCGGAAGCAGTGGAAGCAGGAGATGCTTCAAGGCCGTGACCCCTCTGCGGGTGCGAAAGGCCGGCCGAGCCCGCCAACGCCGCAACTGCCGCAGCGTGGAGAGAACCCCGGCGATCTGGAGCAACGGCAGCAGCGGCTGCGCGCGCATGACCCAGGGGATGAAACCAAGCCGGATCGTGGGTGGCGGCCCGCCGGCCAAGACGGCGGCGGCGCCTTCTCCCACCTCTGCGATCACGAACGGCAATCCCCACGGATCAGCATTGAACAGCAGGACGAAGCCCTTCCGCTTCTCCGGCAGGAGCCCCATGAAGGAAGCGAAGTCCGGAACGTTGCCGCCGTGCGAGATCAGCTTCGTCCCACCGACGGTGTTGACGAACCACCCCATGCCGTAGCTGGCCACAAGCGAGCCCATCACGCGCTGCTCCGCCTCCCCCCGATGCATCTCCGCAACCCCGGCTTCGGAAAGGATACGATGGCCATCAAAGCGGCCGCCGTTGAGATGGGTGACCAGGTAGTGAGCCATGTCCTCCGAACACGAGATGAGCTGTCCAGAGGCGATCGATCCATGCGAGAGTGGTAGATCGGGAGCCGGAACGGGCCGGCCGAACCAGTGACGGTGACCCACCGCCAGGTTGTCCCGCTGGGCTTCGGCCTTCGAGGCGTAGCTGTGCCGCATGGCAAGCGGTTCGAAGATATGCCGACGCACGTACGCCGCGTATGGCTCACGGCTGGCGGCCTCGACGACCAACCCCAGCAGGTTGTAGTTCAGGTTGGAGTACTCGAAACCGATGCCGACCTGGCGGGCAAGGACCTGGGTGGAGAGCGCCCGAGCTTGACGCTCCGCCGCGCCGGGATCGTCGTCCAGGTTCGCCAGGTTGACCATGCCCGCCACCATCGACAGGCCGCTCGTCTGGTTCAGGAGGTGGCGCACGGTCATCCGGGCCGAGGCCTCGGGGTCGGCCACCCGAAACCATGACAGGTACCGCTGGACGGGCGCGTCCAGTTCGATGCTTCCTGCCTCCATCAGCTGCATCACCGCCAACGCGGTGATGGACTTGGTCGTCGATCCCAGCACGAACGGCGTCTGCGGCGTCGGCACCTCCCCATCGGGACGGGCCCGGCCGAAGCCACGCAGGTGAACGATACGGTCGCCTTCGATGATGGCGAGCGCCGCGCCCGGGATCCTCAGCCGGCGCATCTGCTGTCCGACATACGCGTCGACCGCTTCATGCGACGACCCGCCCCCTGCGGGGTTGGCTGGCGCCTTCCCGGCGAAAGCCCTGCGGCTCACGAGGGCCAATCCGGTGCCGACGGCCAACCATCCGAGCAGAAGCTGCTTGGTCTTCAAGACATGTCCTCCCCGACCTCGGACCGCCAGCTTCCGGTCGGCCGAAAGGAAGCGCGGGGCCGGTCGCAGAACCTCACCGTCACCGGTTGGCCGCCGAATCGCTATGCCCGACCGAGCTTCCCTCCTCCAAGGAAACCCCGGATCGCCGGAAGAACCACGGCGGGCTGTTCGATGTGAGGGTTGTGGGCGGCGCGCTCGACCAGCTCGAGCCTGGCGTTCGGCAGGCGATCCGCCAGGATCGCTTGATGCTCCGGGGGGAACAGGAAGTCCCAGCGGCCGGCGATGACCAGCGATGGCACTCGGATCTCACCGAGCCGATCCATGACGGTCCAGCCCTTCACGACCTGGCGATAGCCGAAGATCGTGGCTTCGGGTCGGTACACGGTCTTGGGCCCGGCAGCGATCTCGTGGGCGTACCTGAGCAGCGGGAAACGGTAGAAGTAGGCGAGAAAGAACCGGAAGAAGGCGGAGTAATAGTCGCGGGTGGTGACCTCACCGGTGAAGAAACGGCGCGCCGCCTCGACGGCGGCAGCGCGGTAGCCGCGTCGGGCCAGCAGCTGCGACGAGTTCACCTCCACCCACCAGTTGTCGCCGCCGGTGTTCATCAGGATCAGGTGTGACAAGCTCTGTGGATAGCGGAGCGCGTACTCGAGCGCAACCTGCCCCCCAAACGAGTGCCCGAGGACGGCCCACTTCTCGAAGCCGAGCGCCTGGCGAAGCGCGTCGGCGTCCGCCGTCAAGTTCTCCATGGTCATGGTGGATTGATCCGCGCCGACGGACTGGCCGTTGCAGCGGTGATCAAAGAAGACCAGGGTGAACTGATCCGCCAGACCTTTGAGAGGCAGCAAGCTGGTGTGGTCCTGTCCGGGCCCTCCATGCATGAGCACCAAGGGATATCCGTGGCCGATGACCTTCACGAATAGGGAGATGCCTTGAATCGACACGGTTGCCATGGGCTACTCTCCCCGGTTCCGTCGTGCTGAGCCGCACATGGATTGGAAGCGCCTGGGAGGCGTCGGCGTGGATTGGAGATTTTCCATCGACTTTGAGAGGTCGTGGTAGGCGGTGAACCAGAGGCCGATGCAGCTCACGGAGGCCTCCCTTGGGATGGTGGGTGGACCGGGGGAGAGACATAGCCCAACGTCCACAATTCGCGCCGCCCGCCAGTGCGGGCAGCCCTCCCTCCACTCTACGTGCACCTGTCAGGCAGGGCATGTGTCGGATGTCAACACATAGGCGGTTGACCTCCACCGGGATGGACGGACGGTGGGAGGAGATGTGGAACCGCTTTCGCCAGGCATGCGTGTGGCGCGTCCATTGGGGGCTTCGAATGACGACTGTGATGATTTGTTACGCAGAAGGTGGCGGCGCGCTAGATCGCCGGGAGCGCAACCAGCGCTACGAGATGGAGAGGCAAGGATTGTTGCTAGCTGACAAGCAAAGGTTGTTACATGCTACCTAAGGAGGCGACGATGGGATTTGCCCCAGAGGCAGTCGTCAGTATTCGGTCGTCAGTTATCAGTTCCCCTAGAGCCATCTGTCAACTGAAGACTGGGAACTGACAACTGACAACTGACCACTGACCACTGACCACTGACCACTGACCACTGACCACTGACCACTGTTCTTGAGGAGGCGACGATGGGATTTGCCTGCCCTGGACCCGCGCGGGGTTCCGGCATTGAGCTGCAAACTGCACAGGCAACTGCCTCGCTCAGGGGATCAGGCCAGGGAACCCACGCATCGGGGTTTTGCAGGACCCGACCTTGGCGATTCAGACCCTT
>DATIFK010000240.1:0-6234 GCA_035455265.1 Anaerolineales bacterium | reverse complement strand
TGCGCATCGACGAGTGGGCCTGCTACGCGCCGGAATCGATCGCCTTCCGAGTCTGGGACGGGACGGCGGCGATGGCCGACCGCATGGCCCAATGGGCCGCCAGTGGCTGGCATGTCGAGACGGAGTCGGATCTCGATCGCTACACCTTCGGGGTCGCCGGCGCCGTCGGGTTGTTGCTCTCCGATCTGTGGGCCTGGTACGACGGGACACGAACGAATCGCACCGAGGCCATCGGCTTCGGCCGGGGCCTGCAATCCGTGAACATCTTGCGAAACCGCGCCGAGGATCTAGCCGGAGGCAAGGACTTCTTCCCTCAGGGCTGGTCGGAGGCGGAGATGCAGCTGTACGCCCGGCGCAACCTGCGCCTGGCCGATGCATACATGCAGGCGCTTCAAAAGGGGCCGGCTCAGGACTTCTGCAAGCTGCCGCTGGCGCTGGCGCATCGGACGTTGGACGCGTTGCAGAGCGGCCAGGCAAAACTGACGCGCAGCGAAGTCATGCAGATCATGCAGGAGATCGGCTACTCGTGACCCGTCCGCACGACGTGGTCGTGGTGGGCGCCGGGCCGGCAGGCTCGGCCGCAGCCCACTACCTGGCCGTTGCCGGGTTCGATGTCCTGCTCCTCGACAAGTCGGAGTTCCCGCGCGACAAGACATGTGGTGACGGACTGACGCCGAGGGCCCTGGCGGTCTTGGCCGACATGGGGCTGCGTGAAGCGGTAGACCAGCGCGGCTGCCGCATCGAGGCCATCGAACTGATCGCCCCTGCCGGCGGAACGGCGGGTTTCCCCGTACCTCGCTTTGGCAACCTACCGGAATACATGGTCATCATCCCGCGCTTGATCTTGGATGACCTGATCCGGCAGCGAGCGGTGGAGAGCGGCGCCCAGTTCGAGGGCGGAGTCGAAGTCATCGAGGTCCGCAACGTGGACGGCGGAGTCCGGATCCGAGCCGAACGCGACAATCAGCCCGTGGACCTTTCGGCGCGGCTGGTTGTTGTCGCCACGGGCGCGGCGCTGAAACTCGTGAAACGGATCGGCCTGGCACCCCGCAGACCGTTGACCATGCTGGCCGCCCGGGCGTACTTCGACGGCCTGACCGATCTCGCGCCGGTCGTCCAGGTCCACTTCGACGGCATCCCGCTGCCGGGCTACGGGTGGGTGTTCCCGGTTTCCGCCTCATCGGCGAACATCGGCGCGGGCGTCATCCCGGCAGGATGGCTGCGCCGCCCGCACACAACCACGTCTCGTCGGGCGTTTGAGATGCTCGTTGAGGCTCTGCGGTCCGTCCTGGGGTCCGCCCGCCAGGTCGGGCCGATGAAGGGCTATCCCATTCGCATCGACTTCGACCGCTCCCCGACCTATGCCGAGCGCGTGCTCCTGGCGGGCGAGGCCGCCGGCCTGGCGAACCCGCTCACCGGCGAGGGTATCGACTACGCCCTCGAATCCGGACGGATCGCCGCCGAGCATGCGACGGGAATGCTGGGGAGCGAGGACTTCTCCCGCGCTCGCTTCGCCGCCTACGACCGGGCTCTGCGCGATCGGTTCCAGAGCATGATCGTCAGCTCGCGCCGCCTGGGCGACCTGTACCTGAACGCGCCTCTGCTCAATCGGATGGTCGCGGCCGCAGGCCGTCTCCCCGATATCCGGTCCTTGGTGGCTGACGTCACGGTAGGGAACCGCGGCCTCCGCGAGAGCCTGTCCCTCGGGACGTTGCTGCGCGTGTTTCTGGCCGCCTAGCGCGGTGGCCTAGCGGAGGGAAGCCCATATGACAGCTCCGGCTGCCCGCAACCCTCGGATTCCCACTTCCCTGTCCGCCCTGGTGTGGATCGAGTCAGGCGTGGCTCTAGCGGCCGCCGCCAATCTGTTCTTCGCTCCCGCCGCCGGAAGCCGGATCTGGGCCTGGTCGCCTCCGCCTTTCCATACGCGCTTTCTGGGGGCCATCTACTTCGCGGCATTCATGCCGTTGCTTCTTCTGTCCATCTATCGCCGATGGGCGCCCGGGCGTCTGGTCCTTTGGATGACTCTCACCTTCACGTCGTCGATCATGGTCGTCATGATCTTCTACCCGCGGCAATTCGAGTGGTCGCGCCCAGTCGCCTGGGCATTCTGGGTACTCCTTGTGCTGCTGCCGCTGCTCTCGGCCGGCTTCCTTGCCCGGCTGAGGACGTGGCCGCCGGTGACATCCGATCCCCTGCCGCCTCCGTGGCCGACCATCCTCCGCATCCTGGCTCTCCTCCTCGGCAGCTATGGAGCGGCCCTTCTTGCGGCTCCACTCGTCACGGCGTCCTTCTGGCCATGGCCCGTGGATGACTTCCATGGCCGGATCTACGCCGCGATCTTCATGGCCCCGGGTGTCGGGGCGTGGCTCGTTGGCCGACGCGGCCACCGGTCGGATTCCCTTGCCCTCGGGCTGACCCTTGCCACCTTGGGTGCGTTCACCCTCGTCGGGCTTGCCTGGACAAACGCCATCGTCCCACCCGAACGCCACATCGATCTTGGCGCCGCCGGCACGGTGTTGTTTCTCGGTATGAATGTGGCCTTCTTGCTGCTGGGGGGCGCCTTGGCGTTGGCTGCGCTTCGCCCAGCCAACGCGCCGGCCTAGCGCGCGCCGGCCGCCTCGAGGAACTGCTGGGCCCACTTGGGCCCATGTCCTTCACCCTCATCTTTGAAGAAGACGTAGGCCGCCCGCCAATCTTGCGCACCGACTTTCTCCGCCCAGGACTGGATCTGCTTCTTCGTGTACTTCTCCTTGCGCAGGCGCAGGTAGCCCCACGACGTGGTCGGAATCACTTTCTCGGCCGGCGTCTCGTCCGTGTCCGACTGGCACAGTGCGCAGCCGTAGGTCTTCAGCGCTGCGAAGACGTCGTCTTCGAACCATGAGGCGTGGCGGAACTCGACGGCGGCGGTCTTCCCGGGTGGAATCTGGGCCAGGAAGGTTTGCAGGCGCGGCAGATCCTTCTGGAAGTTGGGTGGGAGCTGGAACAGGACGGGCCCCAGGCGGCCGCCCAGGACGCCGGCCGTGTCGAACAGGTAGGAGGTCTCGTCACCGGCTTCGCGCAATCGTTTGATGTGGGTGATGCGGCGCGAGGCTTTCAGCACGAAGCGGAATCCAGGTGGGACTTGCTCGCCCCACGCTTCGAGCATGGAGGATTTGGGGAGACGATAGAACGTGTTGTTGATCTCAACGGCGGGAAGCCGCTCCGCGTAGTAATGAAGCATCTCCGCTTCTTTGAGATCGGAGGGGTAGAAGATCCCTTTCCATTCTTTGTAGCTGTAGCCGCTGGTTCCTACCCACAAGTCCATCACCGCCTCCGCTTCCGGGATGGCTCCCGGTTCCTTTGGCGCTGGGCGTCTCTGGGCCGCCGCAGCCCGATCCTCGGATAGTGTAACCGAGGCACCCCCTTCCCCAGACGCGTGCGCCGGAGGCCGTTGGCCTCCGGCGCACAACCCGTGAAACGATAGCGGATGGGCTAGTTGGAAGGGCCTACCGTCGGCCCGCGCCCGTCGCACTGGCCGATCGCGAGGCCAAGACCACCCCTTCGGACCGGGCGGTCGAGCAGCCAGTCCGCCTGCGCCTGCGTGATGTTACCCTGCGCCACAGCTTCGGCGATGGCCTCCGCTCGGGCGGTCTCCATCACCTGGAACAGGTCGGCCAGATCGACATCGTGGGCCGCGGCGAGCTCAGCCAGCGTCTGGCCGTCGTCGCGGGCACTCTCGAACTCCTCCAGGCTGATGCCCAAGGCATCGGCCAATGCCTGGTGGATCGTTTCGTCGTAGGCTGCTAGCAACCCCACGCCTCCATGTCGTCCCCACCCTGCGGGGCTCTGAGGTGTATCCACCTGCGCGAAGGCGGGTACAACACCGAGGTTCAGCGCCACCACCAGGGCCATCGGGATGGCGATCTTCAAAGTCTTCAGCATGGTTCTCTCCGTGATTCGGCCCGAGCGATCTCGGACCTGAGTTGAGTTCACCATAGCCGAAAGCAATGAAGATGGCGTGAACGCGGGATGAAACACCAACGCAGGCGGGCTGCAGCGAGCCCGGCGAAGCTCAACGCACAGGGCGCCAGGCCATCTCTGTCACAAAGACGAAGTTGGGGGAGGAGAGATCGATCCCAGGAGCGAGTGTTTCCACTTTGCGAGTCGTCAGGTCGATACGGCGCAGGGTGATGTCGTACCCGTCGCCATCCGGCTGCGTACCGGCCAGGATGACTTGTCGTCCGTCGGGCGACCACAGCCCCAGCGCGTTGGCCGTGTTCGTCTGAGGGAGTTCGCGGATTTCCCACGTCCCTGGAGTGATGAGGAACTGACGCGAACCGAACCAGCGTCCAGAATAGTCACTCCGGACCAGGGCCACGACCAGAAGCCGGGCACCGTCCGGCGACCACACATAGTCGAGGATGTTGTCGCCGGGCACGCCGGGGTGGACTTCGCGCGAACGATCGATCGGCGCCAAGGCCAGGCGGTTCTTCCCCGAGTCATCCGCGTAGAGATAGGCGACGTACTCCGCGGAGGGATCGGGGATCGGCCTGACCCAGCCGGTCAGCGAGGTCTGCCCTCCCGTCGTCGGATCCAGCCACCAGGCGTTCCGGCAGCTAGCCTCCGGTTCGCACGCCTGCCCGAGCCAAACGATGGTCTTCGGGCCGGAGGGCGGAAGCAGGGATTGGGCATTGCGGGTTCCGGGCTGGCTCTTGGCCGATCCGGCCTTCAGATCGAAGATGTGAAGGCGGTCGCCTTCCACATCCTCGAGGTAAGCGACTTGTTGCGTCTCTGGGATCCAAACCGCAGGCAGGCTCGCATTCAGGAGCTGATCGGTGACGAGAGCGACCTCGCGGCCTTCGAGATCCAGGAGCACCAAGCTGGCGTCGCGCCGCGCCAGCAATCGGTCGCCCGAGGGAGACATCCCCAGGAACTCGAATCCCTCCCGCGTGACCAGCGTCGACCTTCCCTCGACAACCTGAAACCTGACGATCGGCCCGTAGGAATAGCCGCCGGGGACGCGCTCGGCGAGGCCAAAGACCAGCTCCGCGGCGCCGCCCGGAGGCGTCGGGCCCACGGTGGCGGTGGGCGCCGCCGTGGCGGAGGATGTGGCGCTGGGCCGGGTGGTGGGCGAAGACGTCGGGGCCGGCGTGGCACTGGCGGACAGAGGAACCGTCGCCGAGGGAGTCGTCGGGACCGCGGGAGCGCAGGAACCCAGCATCGCCGCCAGGCCGAGGCCGCACAGGAACACTTCGGCCGGAATGCCGTTGCGTCGGGATGATTCCATCACGCTCGGCCAGCCCTCACGAAGCCGGCGACTCGAGGGTCCGCCGGATCGCGTCGAGCGACTGGAGCGCGGTGTAGCTGCGGACGTTCCAGGCGTCGACCGTCAGATGAAAGCCGTCGGAATCGCGCGCCCAATCGATTCCGTGGCCGGGCAACGGCTGCACCGCGCTCCAGAAGTTCCACAGCGGGACGTCGTAGTCGTAGGCGACCTGCGCTGTGGCCCGGTTGATGCTGTGATCCCCTTCGACGTTGTCGGCCTTGGTGGCCAGGATCGGGACCGCCCCCTGCGAGATCGTGTACTCGACGATCTGTCGCAGGTAGCCTTCGTAGACAGCGGGCGTGCGCCCCTCGAACCAAACCTCCATGCTGATGAAGACAAAGGCCGGCCGATGCAATCGCAGCTCGCATTCGAGCGGAGTCTCACCCACCTGGCAGTAGTCCGGATCCGCCCACATCGGGGACAGCACCGAGGCGACATTGAAGCCGCCCTTGACGGCCATCCCCTCGCGCCCAAACGATCCGCGGAACTCGTCGATCGTAGTTTGCAGCGCCTCCTGGCCGGTGGGCAGAGCGTATCGGCCGGGGAGATCGTAGATTCCCATGAAGGCCTCGGTGATGTTCTGGCAATCCCCGACCTTGGAGAAGTGCGTCGGGTCGTTCCCCATGGCCTTGCCGGCCGCGTAGATCTCACGCGCCCGGGCGCTGACGGTCGGCACGACCGGCCACTGCTGCCAGTCGTCAGGTGAAAGGCGCGTGTCGGGTGTCGGAGTCGTCTCCGGCATGGTCGGCAAGGAGGCCGTCGCCGCGGGGAGCGATGGCGGGGGCGTCTCCGACACTTCGGTCACTGCCGGCAGCGAAGACGTCGGTCGCTCGGCGGTGGGCGAGGCACAGGCCGCCGCGGCCGCGAGTGTCCCCACAATGGCCAGGCACTGCATCCAGCGCCGACCCGGCCGATGCGATCGCCTTCGT
>DATIFK010000239.1:0-28365 GCA_035455265.1 Anaerolineales bacterium | reverse complement strand
CGTGTCCTTGGTGTGGAAGACGAACATCCGCGAAAGCTCAGGAGGATCGTCGGCATTATACCCGTGACGGACGTACCGGCCTTCAGCGTCGGATTTCGTTGACCCCTCGCGGCGGGTCTGGTATAGTCGAACCCGTGGCCGCCAAGCCCGACGTGTTGTTGCAGAACGGGGCGTCGGCCAGTCGTTGGCGAATCCTCCGGCGCTGGTTGCAGCCCGGTCTCGGCGTCAAGCGCTGGCTGCTGCTGATGGTGCTGGGGACAGCGCTGATCGGGCTGGCCCTGGCGCTGATTCTCCTCGACCTGTACCGCGCCAATCCGACCTCGCCGCTGCTGGCGATTCTCAGCCTGCGCGATCTGCCGCGCTGGTTGCGCGCCGTTCTGCTGGCGAGTGCCGGCCTCGTTCTGCTCTACCTGGCGGTGTTCCGCCTCAATCGGACCTTGTTGGCCCCCTACCTGCGCCCGGGGAAGCAGGTCGTCGATGCGGTGGCCGAGCACCGGCGATTGGGGCGCGGCCCGAAGGTGGTGGCCATCGGCGGCGGCACAGGACTCTCGACGCTGCTGCGCGGGATGAAGACGCGCACCGGGAATCTCACCGCCATTGTCACGGTCGCCGACGATGGGGGCTCTTCCGGGCGCCTGCGCAAATCCCTGGGCCTTCCGCCGCCCGGTGACGTCCGCAACTGCCTGGCTGCGCTGTCCGATGACGAAGATCTGCTGACGCAGCTCTTTCAGTATCGCTTCCCCGGCGGCGATGAACTCGAGGGTCACTCGTTCGGAAACCTCTTCATCGCCGCGCTCGCCGGAGTCACCGGGAGCTTCGACCGCGGCGTTCTCGAGGCCGGGAGGGTCCTCGCCATTCAGGGGCGTGTCCTACCGGCCACCTTGAGCGATGTCGCGCTCGTCGCCGACAAAGCCCACGGCCTGGACACGCAGGCGTTCCGCATTCAGGGCGAGAGTCAGATCCCGTCCGTTCCAGGCCGCATCCGGCGCATTCACCTCGAGCCCAATGATGCACCGGCTTACCCCGAGGCCATCCACGCCATCCTATCGGCCGACATGATCATCATTGGACCGGGGAGCCTGTACACCAGTCTGCTTCCCAATCTGCTCGTGCCTGAACTGGCGGACGCGGTCCGCGTCAGCCGGGCGTTCAAGGTCTTCGTCTGCAACGTGGCCACTCAGGTCGGGGAGACCGACGGCTACGATTGCGCCCAACATCTACTGGCCCTCCAAGAGCACGCCGGTCGAGATCTGGTGGACGTGATGCTGGTCAGCCAGCTCCCGACGTCCTCGATGCCCAAGGGCACCGAGGCCGTCGTCCCACCCTCCGGCAACGGACTCCCCGTACCGCTGGCCGTCGAGGATGTGGCGGACCCGTTCAAACCTGGGCATCACGACCCGGCCAAGCTGGCGGATACCCTGCTGCGGCTGCTCGAGGAACGGACCGGCCCGATCGAGGCGGCTGTCACCGAGCCCGCCTTCGGACTCTCTTCTGGAATCCCCTCTTAGGAGCGACTCATGACCACCCGTATCGGAATCAACGGCTTTGGCCGCATCGGACGGCAGGTGACGCGAGTTCTGCGTCAGAAATACGAGAAGGAGCTTGAGGTCGTCGCCGTCAACGACCTGTTCGACGCCCAGACCAACGCACACCTGTTCAAGTACGACTCGACCTACGGCACGTACCCGGGCAGCGTCGAGGTCGCCGATGGCGATCTGGTCGTCGACGGGGAACACATCAGGGTGCTGGCGGAGAAGGACCCGGGGAAGTTGCCCTGGAAGGATCTGGGAGTCTCGATCGTGATCGAGTCGACGGGCGTGTTCACCGACGCCAAGGCCAAAGGGGACAAGCCCGGAGCCGGTGTGCATATCGAGAAGGGTGGGGCGCGTAAGGTCATCATTTCAGCCCCGGCGAAGAACGAGGACCTGACCCTCGTGCTGGGCGTCAACGACGACAAGTATGACCCGGCCCGGCACCACATCATCTCCAACGCCTCCTGCACGACCAACTGCCTGGCGCCGACGGCCAAAGTGGTTCACGACGCGTTTCACATCCGCCGCGGCCTCATGACGACGGTCCACTCTTACACCAACGACCAGCGCATCCTCGACCTGGCACACAAGGACTTGCGCCGGGCGCGGGCGGCCGGGCTCAACATCATCCCGACCACCACCGGCGCGGCGCGCGCCTTGGCCAAGGTCATCCCCGACTTGGAAGGCAAGTTCGACGGCTTCTCCCTGCGGGTCCCGACGGCCACCGTGTCGGTCGTCGACTTCGTGGCGGAGGTCGACACGCCGACGTCGCCCGAAGCCATCAATGAAGCCTTCGAGGAGGCCGCCGAGGGCCGGATGAAGGGGATCCTGGCGATCACCCATGAACCGTTGGTGTCGTCGGACTTCCGCGGCGACTCGCACTCGTCGATCGTCGACGGGTTGTCGACGATGGTGCTGGGCGGGAACCTGGTGAAGATCATCGCCTGGTACGACAACGAGTGGGGCTACTCGGTGCGCACGGCCGACCTGGCGGCGCGCCTGGCGAAATCGCTCTGAGTGGGCGCCGTCGGCCGGCGGGAGACTGAGCGAGGTCGAAGCCTTCTCGGCCGGCGAAGACGGCTCGTCCCTCTCGGCACTCTTCGACTGCCCCCCGCTCACCGGCACTGCGCCGCGCAAGCGCAGCGCAGTACGGTGCATGTGTCGGTGCGGGGTACGGCGCGACGCTGAGAGTGTCTGTGCGAGGTCAGCATGTTCTCCAAGAAGACCGTTCGTGATATCGACTGGAAAGGCCAGCGGGCTCTCGTCCGCGTCGACTTCAATGTTCCTCTGAAGGACGGAGGCGTCGCCGACGACACGCGCATTCGCGCCTCGTTGCCGACGATCGAGTACCTTCTGTCACAGGGGGCCTCGGTCATCCTGTGTTCGCATCTCGGGCGTCCGAAGGGCGGCCCGGATCCGGCGTTTTCCCTCCGCCCCGTGGCCGATCATCTGTCGGCCTTGTTGAAGAAGCCCGTCGCTTTCGTTCCGGCCCTGGTCGGGACGGAAGCCGAGGCCCGCGCTCGCGCGCTGAAGCCGGGCGAGGTGCTGCTCCTCGAGAACACGCGCTTCGAGGCGGGAGAAACCAAGAACGATCCGGCACTCTCCGCGCAGCTTGCCCGCCTCGGGACGGTGTACGTCAATGACGCGTTCGGATCGGCCCACCGGGCGCACGCCTCCACGGAGGGTGTGGCCCACTTGCTGCCGGCGGTGGCCGGCTTCCTCATGGAAAAGGAGCTGGTCTACCTGGGGAAGGTCATGGAGTCGCCCGAGCATCCGTTTGTCGCCATCCTGGGTGGCGCCAAGATCTCGGACAAGATCGCCGTGGTCGAGAGTCTGCTGGCCCGCGCCGACAACCTGTTGATCGGCGGCGGGATGGCGAACACCTTCCTGGCCGCTCAAGGGCTTGAGGTCGGTGACTCGCTGATCGAGCCGGAAGCCGTCGAGACGGCCCGACGGCTGCTTGAGCGAGGCCTGGGGAAGCTCAGCCTGCCGACGGACGCCGTCCTGGGCGACGCCTTCGACGAGAAGGCCAACACCCGCACGGCTTCGGTCCGCGAGGTTCCGACCGGGTGGCGCATTATGGACATCGGCCCGGCGACCGTGCAGGCTTACACCAAAGCGTTGATGGGAGCCCAGCTCGTCGTCTGGAACGGCCCGATGGGCGTGTTCGAGATGGCGCCGTTCGCCGCCGGCACTGTGGCTGTGGCCCGCGCCCTGGCGGAATGCCCCGGCACGACCATCGTGGGCGGAGGCGACTCCGCGGCCGCGATTGCAGCAGCCGGTCTGACGTCCAAGATCACGCACGTTTCGACCGGCGGCGGTGCCACGCTCGAGCTGCTCGAGGGGAAGACTCTGCCGGGAGTGGCCGCGCTCCAGGATCGGTAGGTTCTGGGAGGATCGTGCGGCCAAGCGGTAGCGGCGAGACATGCCGCCATGCACCCCGTTCGGGCCGCGAGCCCCAAGGTTTGTTGGAAGGGGATTGGCCCGGACGGGGTGCACCGGGGCGGTGAGACGGCCGGCGTGCCGCCGGTGGTTGCGGCACGAACGGTTCTTCGCCTCCACGGAACCTCCGCCTCCGTTGACACGACACAATCGAAGTAGGGGCACGGCACACCTGCCCTCCCGGCAGGACACCGGGACGGTGTGGCGGGCGGTGCAGGGTGCCGTGCCCCGACCATTTCACACGGAAGTCTCCCCGCGGCGCGGATTGGACCCCATCCTCTCCGAATTTCTAGCCGCTCCCTCGCACAGGCTTCCCGTGTAGTTCGCGGGAGCCAACGTCGGCGCGCGCCTTGCAGTTGCCTCTCAACTCCGGTCTGGATGGGACCGGCTTGTTGTGGGCGGTAGTGCGGCTGGCTATAATCTCCTCAGTCGAACACAGGCATCATCGTATGTCCTTTGCCATCGGCGAGAACGTCGGCCCGTATCGGATTCTGGAGCAGCTCGGCCAGGGGGGCATGGCCACCGTCTTCAAGGGTTACCATGCCGCCCTCGACCGCTACGTGGCCATCAAGGTCCTCCATCCCGCCTTCCTTCAAGACCCGAACTTCCAGGCGCGCTTCCAGCGCGAGGCGCGCGTCGTGGCACGCCTGGACCACCCGAACATCGTCCCGATCTACGACTTTGCCGAACACGAAGGCCAGCCCTATCTCGTCATGAAGTTCATCGAGGGCATGACGCTGAAGGCGAGGCTCGGCCAGGCTCCGCTGGGGATCGAAGAAGGGCTGAGGATCGTCGAAGCTGCCGGCGCCGCCCTGGCCTATGCCCATAAGAGCGGCGTCCTGCACCGGGACATCAAGCCTTCCAACATCTTGCTGGCCCCCGAGGGCTCTATCTACCTGGCCGACTTCGGCCTGGCGCGCATGGCCCAGGCCGGCGAGTCGACCCTGTCGAACGACATGATGCTCGGCACACCTCAGTACATCTCGCCCGAGCAGGCCCGCGGGGAAGGCAAGTTGGATGAGGGCTCGGACATCTACTCCTTCGGCGTCGTGCTGTACGAAATGGTGGTGGGCAAGGTGCCGTTCAGCGCGGACACGCCGTTCTCGATCATCCACGATCACATCTACAAGCCGCTCCCTCTGCCGCGGTCGATCAACCCGAGAGTGCCGGAGGCTGTCGAGAGGGTGCTGTTGAAGGCCCTTGCCAAAGAGCGCTCCGATCGATTCCAGACCGTGGAAGGGATGGTCGAAGCATTCCGCCGCGCTGTGCGCGGCGAGGGGGCGCCTGACCTGGCGCCGACGGTGGTCGAAAGCGAGCGCGCGGCGGCGGGGGCAGCACCGGCCGCGGCCGCGCGACCGACGACTGCCGAGGCTGCGAAGCCGGAGGGCTTGGCCCCACGCAAATCCCGCGGATGGATGTGGTCGGCCGGCGGGGCCGTGTTAGCCTGCCTTTGCCTCGTGGCATTCCTGGCCGCCGTTCGAGGCCGGAATCAGGTCGCGCAGGCCGAGCCGACGGCGACGGTGCGGGCCACAGCGTTGAGGGAGTTGCCGCCCCTGACGGAAGCCAGACTGCGGGTTAAGGATCATCCGGCCGATCCGGCGGCCCATTTGGCCCTGGCCGAGGCGCTGCACAGCGATGGCGAGGACAAGCAGGCAGCCGAGTCGTACTTGAAGGCTTCCGAGCTCTTCATGGACTCGGGGAACATGCTGGAGGCAGCCAACAGCGGGGCCCAGGCGCTGGCTCTGTTTGGCGGGCCGAGTGAGGCGCCGCCGCGTGCCGTGGACACGGTGACCCACGCCTTGTTCATCGCGGCAGGCGACAAGGCCGCCATGCCCCTCATCGACGATCTCGCCAACAAGTACCCTGGCTGGAGTCTCCTGCCCGTTCTCGCCGCTCGATGGGCGACGGCTGCAGGTGACCTTGAGAAGTCGCGCGAGTGGCTGGATCAGGCGATCAACGTCGCTCCGGGCGATCCGCTCACCCGCTCGGCGCTGGCCGAGTGGGATATCGCCAGCGGCAACCTGGACGAAGGCCGCCGCATTGCCGGCCAGCTGATGTCCCAGACGCGGCTGGAATGGCTAAGGGCGTTCCTGAGCGCTCTCATCTCCAGCGCGGGCTAGTCTCGACAAGTCTCAAGCGTCCTCCGTCTCAAGCGCAGGACCGGCGTCTTCCGCGTCAGGTGGGAACGGACAGCCCAGCCGCGGGACGAGGTTGGGCGGCGGACAAGTCACACGACACAACGCCCGGATGCCATCTTGACCGACGACTGACGACTGAATACGGACGACTTGCTTTCAGGCCGTCCCGAACTGCCGGTCCCCGGCGTCCCCCAACCCCGGCAGGATGTAGCCGACGTCATTCAACCGCTCGTCGACGGCGGCCAGGTAGATAGGTACATCAGGGTGATGCTCGCGCAGGTTTCGAATGCCTTCCGGCGCTCCGATGAGGCCGACGTACTTGATCTTGCGTACACCCCAGCGCTTGAGAATGTCGACGGTGGCAACGGCCGAGCCGCCGGTCGCCAGCATTGGATCCAGGATCAGGCAGACGGACACCGTCGGTTCCACCGGCAGGCGGTTGTAGTATTCGACGGGCTTCAACGAACGCTCATCCCGATACAGCCCGATATGCCATACCTCGGCCGAAGGCACCAGCTCCCAGAAACCCTCCACCATCCCGAGGCCGGCCCGCAGAATCGGGATGAGGCCGATCTTGTCGGTCAACTCGACGCCGACGGTCGGGGCCAGCGGGGTGCGGACTTCAGCCGGTCGCGTCACCAGGTCGAGGGTCGCCTCGTAGGCCATCAAGGCCGAGATCTCCCGCAGCAGCTCGCGGAACTTCTTTGGATCGGTCCCGGCATCGCGCAGCTTGGTCAGCTTGTGCGCGACCAGCGGGTGGGAGGAAGCGAACACGGCTGTGGAAGACACGGCAGCCTCCAGGGGTGGTCAGGGACGGCGATAGAGGGCGATCACGGTGACGTCGTCGGCGGGAACCGGCTCGTGCGAGAAATCGAGCAGCCGCTGGGCGATGGCTTCGGTCACGCCGGGCGCCTCCCAGTCGTCCATCGACAGAATCAGGCTCTCGAGGCGGGCGATCCCGAACAGGTCATTGTCGGCGCCCTCGGTGTCCGTGACGCCGTCGGTGTACAGCAGAAGCAGCGAACCCGGAGGCATCGTCAGCGTGTGGCTCCGGTAGGTGACGTCTTCCAGGACGCCGACCAGGATGCCGTGCTCCTTGAGGAGCTGACTCTGCCGATCGCGGGCCACGAATAGCGGCGGGCAATGCCCGGCGTTGGCGTAGGTGAGCTTCCCCACCGTAGGCTCCCACACCGCATAGAAGACGCTGACGAAAAGGTCGGTCCGGGTGTCATGGAAGATGAGGTCGTTCAGGCGGCTGAGGGTTGGTCCCGGATCGATGCGGCCGATGGCCACCGAACGCAGCAGCGTGCGCGCCAGGGCCATGAAGAGGGCCGCAGGCACGCCCTTGTCGGCGACGTCGGCAATCGCCACGCCCCAACGCGGTCCGTTGGGCCCGTCACGCAGCGGGATGAAGTCGTAGAAGTCGCCGCCGACCATGCGCGCCGCTCGCCACAGCGAGGCCACCGACCACGAGGCCGGCGAGGGGAGCGAGGCGGGCAGGAAGCTCTCCTGGATGGCACGAGCCGTCGCCAGCTCGCGCTCCAGCGACCGCCTCACCGCGGCCTCCTCGACGAGTCGCGTGTTCTCCAGCCGCAGCGACATCTGATGGGCGATGCCCGCCATCAGGGACAGGCGGCGCCCTTGCATGTCATCTCCGGCGAGCAACCATACGCCCAACAGAGTTTCCCCGTCGCCCAGAACCGTCATCGTCCCGCGGGCTTCCTGGACGATGCCAGCGATGATCTCGGGCAACGCGATGGGAACCGGAGACTCCACGGGGTAGGGAGCCGCCAGCCCCAGCTCGGCGATGGGAAGCCGCAGACCAGCCAGTTGATCACGCACCGGCCTCCGCAATCCGGCAACCGGGCCGACGACAAGATCGCCCCCGCGCTCACCTGGCAGCAGCAGGATGGTCCAGGACGTCCCCGTCAGGAGCGTGGAAAGCTGCAGGACCGCTTGAAGCGCGCTCGACCAGTCACCGGGCTGGGCGGCGTGGCGCGCCACCTCCAGAAGGACCGTGGTGAACCAGGCCTCCTCCTGCTGCTGGGCATAGTTGGCCGCTTCGAGCAAGGCCATCGCCAGCTGGCCGGCCAACATCTCGGCCAGGCTGACCATCAACCTGGAATAGGAGCCTCCCGTTCGTTGGATCGAGAGGACGCCCAGGACGCGGTCCTGCACGCGCAGGGGGACCGCCAGGTGGGCTCGGTCGCTGTCTGTGTCCCCTGGCGGCTCGGGGGCGACCTGGACCGTGCGCCGCTCCTCCACGACTCTGTGGAACAGCTGCCGCGCCGCCGGATCGGCCAGCAGCGACTCGGTCTCTCCGGGATGGGAGGAGGCCATCACGGCGAAACCGCTGGATGTGGTCTCCAGCAAGGTGACCGAATCGCCGCCGAAGTAGCGGGCCATCCGTTCGGCTATCTCCGGCAGGACCTCGGGGAGAGGGCGCAGAGGCACGAGCAGCTCGGACACTTCCTGGAGCAAGGCGAAATGCCGCTCGCGGTTCTCGGACCGCGTGCGGTGCGTGATGCTCTCCAGGCCGGAGGCCACGCAGGCGGCCAGGAAGCGCAGCCTCTCTTCTTCCGGTCGACCGAAAGCGGCGCGCCGTCGGCTTTGGACGGCGAGCACGCCCATCGTCTCGCCGCCGACCAGGACGGGCGCGAACAGGCCGGAGGCGGGTGGGTCGGGGGAGTCGTAGGCAGGCCGGGCCGGCAATCGTTCCGCTTCCGCGGCGAAGTCGCGCACGCGGAGAATCTGGTTGTGGCTGCGTACCCATCCGATCAGACCTGCGGCCTGGTCGTCGAGGACGAAGTCTTCGTTCGGTTGTCTGTCGCCGTCGCGAATCCAGATCACCGTGCGATAACGGTTTCCATGGAACAGGCCGAGCTGGAAGAAGTCCGTGTCGAGGAGACGGGCTGCCTGCAAGTACGCGGTCTCGGCGAGCTCGGAGGTGTCCGCCGTGGCGCCGGCCACCGCCATGGCCACGTCCGCCAAGAGGGCCATCTCGTTCAGGTGTCGCTGGCGGAGCAGGAGGCGCAGCGCGGCCAGCCCGGCCACGAAGGCCCCGAGGGCGATCAGCCAGGCGCTCAACGACGACGTGGCGAGCGAAGGGCCGGCCCACAGGCCCGCGTCCGCGACGATCACGGATTGCCCCATGCTCTCCTACTCGCTGGGAGCCTGGATTCGTTTGCGCAGCCGAAGGTGATTCCGATGGCCTCGCCGCTCATAGTGAACGTCATCCATGACACGGCGGATGATCAGCAGCCCTCGGCCCCCGACGGGAGGGTCGGTCATCTCCCAGTCATCGTCCGGCATGGCCGCGGTCGGATCGAACGGAGGGGCGCTGTCGACCAGGTCGATGATCAGTTCGCCCGGACGGGAGCGAGTTGTGACTCGAATGTCCCCGGCGCCGGGTTTGCGATAGCCGTGCTTCACGATGTTCTCGGCCGCCTCGCACACGGCCAGCTGGCAAGCGTAGCTCGTGCGGTCGTCGAAGCCGGCCGAGTGGGCCCCTTGGTCCACCAGACCACACACGGCTTCCAGTTGGTCGAGCCGGGCGGCGACCGTTTGGCTGTGCAGCGTCAGGCGAGAGCGGGTCCTAGTAGGAGCCAATGGCCGACTCGCGGTCGGGGAAGACCTTGAACAGCACGTCGAGGCCGGCCAGGTTGATGGCATCGACGGCGCGCTGCGACGGTTGAGCCAGGCGGACATCGCCGCCCAACTTGCGCACGGCCTTCAACGTGGTCACCAGGACGCGCAGCCCGCTCGAGGAAAGGAAATCCACCGCGGCCAGATCCAGCACGAGATTGGTATGGGATTCGTTGGTCAGTGCGGTGAGGGCGGCCTCGAGGTCACCGGCCGTGGCCGAATCCACCCGACCCGAAACGGTGACGGCTACGACGCGCTTGTAGACCTGAGTCTTGATTTCCACGGCGGCCTCCTCCTGTGGGGGCTCACAACGTCCGATCGACGACGTAGCGCGCCGCCTGGTACAGGGCGGCCCGCTCGGGGGTTTCCGGCATACCGGATAGAAACGTCTCGGCGATGGTGGTGGTGCGGCGGGCCTCTTCCAGCGCCAGGTCGACGGCGCCGGACCGGCGCACCGCCTCGACCAGGTCTCCCATCTCGGATGGTTCGAGGCGGCCGTTCTGCAGCGAGGCCACCAGGTCCGGTCGTTCCTGCGTTTCCGCGTAGCAGAGGGTCGGCAGAGTGATCAAGCCTTGGCGCAGGTCGGACCCCACCGGCTTACCCACCTGGGCCGCGTCGCCGATGAAGTCGAGGGCATCGTCCACGATCTGGAAGGCCATCCCCAGATGATAGCCGAAGCGCCGCATGGCCTCGAGGCCGCCGTCGCCGACCGGGCTCAGCATGGCTGCGCCGCGGGTCGCCATCTCGAACAGCGACGCGGTCTTGGCGTAGATGCGATCGTAGTACGCCTGACGCGGATCCGGGTTGCCGTCGCGGAAGATCTGCGTGATCTCTCCCTGGACGATGACCATCAACGTTCGGGCAAACTGCTCCATCAGCGGCAGCGACCCGATCTGCGACGCCAGATGGGCCGCCCGGGCGAACACGTAGTCACCCGTCAGAACGGTCGCGCCCGCCGTCCATTGGGCGTTGAGGGTCGGCAAACCGCGGCGAACGAGGGCGCCGTCGATCAGATCGTCGTGGACCAGGGTGGCGGTGTGGAGCATCTCGATCGAGGCAGCCAGGTTGACAAGGCTGTCGCGATCGGCGGAGAGCATCCGTCCGGTAAGCAGGACCAGGGTGGGGCGCAATCGCTTGCCCCCGGACTTGAGCAGGTGCTCGATGGCGCCTTCGAGGCGCGACGGCCCGCCGTCGGGGGCGCGCCGCATGCGCGCCTCGACGTCGGGAAGGTCGTCGCGGACCAGATCAAAGAACGTGGCGGTTGTCGGTTCCATGGTCCCAGTGGAAGAGAGCTTCGGCATTGTCCCAACACGCCTGCCGGAGTCGATCGGGTTCGACGCCTCGGACGGCGGCCAGGGCGTCGGAGACGAGGGCGACGTGGGCGGGCTCATTCCTCTGGCCGCGGTGGGGGACGGGCGGAAGATAGGGCGCATCCGTTTCCGGCAGCAGACGGTCGATCGGCAGTCCGGTCACCGTGTGGCGAAGCCTTGGAGCCGAGGGATACGTGACAGGGCCCGCCACACCGATATAGAACCCCGCCGACACGGCGCTGGAGGCGGCTTGCTCGTCGGCGGAGAAGGCATGCAGAACGCCGGTGCGGCGACGATCGGCCGCGCCGGCGGACCAACCCGCCAGGCGGCCGAGGACATCCTCGGCAGCCTGGCGGCTGTGGACGACGACCGGCAGACTCAACTCATCCGCAAGTTCGAGCTGCCCCTCGAACGCCTCCATCTGCCGCGGGCGAGGGGCGCGAGCGCGGTAGTAGTCCAATCCCGTCTCGCCGATAGCCACGACGCGCTCAGAGCGGGCCAGGCTGCGCAGTGCTTGATAGGCGTCCGGCGACCATTCCGCTGCGGCGTGAGGGTGAATGCCAACGGCGGCGAAAAGGTTGGCGTTGGCCTCGGCCAGATCGACGGCGTGCCGGCTGGTCTCGAGGTCGATGCCGGGCACGAGGATCCGTCCGACGCCGGCGGCCGCGGCCCGGCTCAACACCTGCGGCAGATCCTGCTCGAACGCGGGCAGGCACAAATGGCAGTGGGTGTCCACCAGAGGAGCGCTCACGCCACCCCCGCCAGCTTGAGCCCGTCGCGCAGCAGCGGCTGGACACGATCCTGCTGGGTCGTCTCGCAGTACACGCGGACCAGCGGCTCGGTCCCTGAGAATCGGATCAACAGCCAGCCGCCGTCGTCCAGGCTGTATTTGAAGCCGTCGGTCATGTTTTGCCCGACGACGCGCAAGCCGCCGACCGTCGCCGGATGTTCGCTCCGCAGACGGGCCTCGGACGCAGCTCGCCGCTCCGGCGGCAGGGCCGTGTCGATTCGCTCATAGTAGTGCGCCCCGACTTTGGAGAACAGTGTCTCGACGAGCTGGGAAGGTGTTTGATGGAGGCGCACCATCAGGTCGACCAGGTACAGGCCGGCCAGGATGCCGTCGCGTTCCGGCACGTGACCGCGAAACGCGTAGCCGCCGGATTCTTCGCCGCCGATGAGGGCGTCGACCTCGAGCATCTTGGGCGCGACGTACTTGAATCCGACCCCGGTCTCGTACACCGGGACATCGTAGAGGCGGCCCAGCTTCTCGAGCATCGAGGTCGTCGAGAGGGTCTTGACGATTGGCCCTCGCAGGCCGCGCACTTCGAGCATGTAGAGGGCGAGCAGGGCGAAGACGCGCAGCTGGTCGACGAAGACACCCTTCTCGTCCCCGAGGCCGATTCGGTCGGCGTCCCCATCGGTGACCAGCAGGGCTTGCGCCCCGGCCGCCGAGGCGGCGTGCAGTCCTACGTCGATGTTGGGCGGGATCGGTTCCGGGCGCGCCATCTCGGGGAAGAGCGGATGACGCTGGTTGTGAATCTCGACGATGCGCGTCTTGCCGCCGCCGAGCAATCGTGGAAACCAGCCGGCGCCGTTTCCCCACATCGCATCGGCGAACAGGAGCAGGCCGGCGCGCCGCAGCGGTTCGAGGTCCAACAGGTGTTCGAGCTGCTCCTGATAGGCCGGGGCCGCGTCGAAAATCTCGACCATGCGCGAGGCCTTGGCTTGCTCGAGGGGCAGGGCGGGCACGTCGGCCGTCACGTCTTGAGGAATGAAGGACTCGATGCGCTCCAGGCCTGCCGGGGCGACGGCTCCGCCGGACGAATCACGCACCTTGAAGCCGTTGTCCATGGCCGGGTTGTGCGAGGCGGTGATGTTGACCGCCCCCGCAGCCTGGTGATGCCGGACGGCGAAGGCGATGGCGGGCGTGGGAGTGGCGGAGGTGGTCAGCAAGACTCGGAAACCGTGGGCGGCGAAGACCTCGGCAGCGGCTGCGGCGAAGTACTCGGAGGCGAAGCGCTGGTCGTAGCCGACCACCACCGGCCGGCCCGTGCCGTCCGTCTCCTCGAGGTAGCGGGCGAACCCGTGGGCGCAGCGGCGAACGGCGCCAAACGTGTAGTCGTCGGCGATCCTCCCACGCCAGCCGTCCGTGCCGAATCGAATGGGTTGGGTCGACATCCGGTCCCTCGCGGTCCACCGGGCCTCGCCGGACAACAAGCGGCCAGGCGAAGGCGGGCCTGGCCGTAAGCGCGTTCCCCATTCTCCGGGGATCGGCGGTGGCGCAAGGCGAGGCATTATACCGTGAAAGAAAACGCGAAGCTCAGGCGGGCTTTGCCGGCGCCCCTTTCTGGGCTACGGGCCGAGGAAGACGAATGCAAGGCCGTTGACCTTTTGGCAGACGGACCGACCGACCTGCCCTTCGGACCCCACCCCTTGCCCCTCCCCGCCACAGCCGCGAGTTGGGACATCCCGTTCTCCGCGGGGACGGGGTAGGGGGTGGGGTCCAGAACTGCACGCGATGGGACGGGGCAAAGATGCGTGCCTTGATGTCCGTCGCAAGGCGTGGTAAACTCTGACCCGTTGTCACGCCGCCACGGCGTCCCGCCGAGGACGCCGCACCGGGCGGCGTGCTTTCCGCTCCGCGACGACGCCTCCCGGCGGCGGACGCGGGGCACCTCCGAGGAAAGGAGACGGGTCCATGCGCAACTACGAGGTCGCGTACATCGCCGACCCCGACCTCGATGAGCAGGCTCTGGCCGCTCTCGAGGAGAAAGTCACCGGTTGGATTCAAGCCGCAGGCGGGAAGCAAACCCAGGTCGACCGTTGGGGCAAGCGCCGCATGTCGTATCCGATCAAGCGGCGGCTGGACGGCTTCTACGTCTTCGTGCGAGCCGAGCTCCCGCCGACCGCGACGGCTGCCATCGAGCGCGACCTTCGCCTTCAGGAGTCCGTGCTGCGCTTCCTGGTGACCCAGTCCGAGCCGCCAGCCCCTGAGGCGCCGAAGCCTGGAGTCTGATCGCATGAGCCGAGGGCTCAACAAGATCATGATCATCGGCCATCTGGGTCGCGACCCGGAAATGCGCTATACCCCTTCCGGGCGAGCGGTGACGACCTTCAGCATTGCCGCTACGCGAGCCTGGCATTCGGCGGACGGCGAGCGCCATGAAGAAACGGAATGGTTCAACGTCGTGGCCTGGGGTAGCCTGGCCGAGATTTGCAGCCAGCACCTGCGTCGCGGCCAGCAGGTCTACGTCGAAGGCCGGCTGCAGACGCGCCGCTGGGATGACACCGAAGGCAACAAGCACCTCGCCACGGAGATCGTGGCGCGAGAAATGATCATGCTCGGGGAGACGCGCGAGGCGCCGTCGACGGCCTTCGTGGCGGCCCCCGGCGACGATGAGGCCTACCCGGAATAGCCGGGCCGGCCAGGACATCAAGGAGATCGATCCGTGGCTGAAGAGAACGAACGAGAATACGCGCCGGCCGGGGATGAACGCGGCGAAGGCGCCGGCGGACGACGTCGCTTTGTGCGACGCGCCAAGATCTGCCAATTCTGTGTCGACCAGACACAGTCGATCGACCACAAACAGGTCGATGTGCTGAAGCGGATGACCACCGAGCAGGGTCGCATCCGCTCGCGGCGCGAGACGGGCACGTGCGCCCGGCACCAGCGCATGCTGGCGCGCGCCGTCAAGCGCGCCCGCCACCTGGCCCTGGTGCCCTTCAAGGCCGAACGGTTCCGCTGAGCTCGAGCGACCCCGCTCAGCCGCCCGCCATGCCGCCCGAGAAGCCCCATTCCTACGCCATGCGCCGCCACCTCGCCCGCGCCGAGCGCGAGCGCAGGCAGGCGCGCTGGATCGTCGGGTCCGTCGTCGGGATCATCGTCATTGCCGTCGGCCTGCTGGCCTATGGCTGGTACGACCTGAACTACCTGCAGCCGGGGCGCCCGGCCGTCCGTGTCAACGGCGATCCGATCAGCTACCGCGAGCTCGGCGAGCAGATCCGCATGGCCCAGGCCGATCTCTACAACCAGCGGCTGCAGCTCCAGCAGATGATGGGCTTCCTGGCGGCGGACCCGCAAACGGAAGCCTACATCCAGCAGCAGATGAATCAGATTGACGCCCAGATCAACAACACCGCGGCGATGACCAGCAAGACCCTCTCGGACCTGATCGACGAGCGATTGATCCGTCAGGAGGCCGACCGACGCGGCCTGGTCGTGTCGACCGAAGACGTCGAGCGAGCCATCCAGGAAGCGTTCGGCTTCTTCCCCAACGGCACGCCGACGCCCGCTCCCACGGCCACGGTGGACCGCACGCTCGTCGCCCAGGCCACGGCGACATCGACGCCCGCACCGACGTCGACGGTCACGCCCGGGCCATCGGCCACACCTCGTCCGACCGGCACTCCGACCTCTACGGCCACCTCCGGCCCGACTCCCACCGCCACCTCGACGGCGACGCCCTACACCCGGGAGGGTTTCGACACCGCCTATCAGAGCTACCTCGACGACCTGAAGAAGAATCTGGACGTGTCCGAGGAGGTCCTGAGGGGCCGATTCACCAGCCAGCTGTACCGTGAGCGACTGCGGGAGTCGATCGGCGCCACCGTGCCGCGCGAATTGGACGAGGTGTGGGCCAAACACATCCTGGTCGCTGAGGAAGGCGTCGCCCAGGCCTTGCTGGCTCGCTACCGACAAGGGGAGTCGTGGGACGCCCTGGCAGCGGCCTACTCCACCGACACCAGCAACAAGGACCGCGGCGGCGACCTGGGCTGGTTCGCCAAGGGCACGATGGTGGACGCGTTCGAAGAGGCGGCGTTCTCAGCGCCGGTCGGGCAGGTCGTAGGCCCGATCCACACCGAGTTCGGCTGGCACCTGATCCTGGTGCTCGGCCACGAGCTGCGCAAGCTGGACGAATCGACCTACCAGCAGGCGGTCGACACCGCCTTGTCCCAGTGGCTCTCCGAGGCGCGCAAGTCGGCAACGCTGGAATTCGACAAGCCGTTGTGGACTCCGACACCGTCGGTGACGCCCACGCCCGAGACGTCGACCCCGTCACCCACCGCGTCTGCCCTCAGCCCCACACTCACGCCGACCCCCTGAGCCCGGCTTTGCGTGCTGAAGCCTCTTCGATGAGGGGATTCGCCGCGGCTTGAAACCCGGCGATGGCGTCGTTATACTGTCCAGGTAGGGCCCCGATGAACCTGGACGCCCTTCTCCAACTTCTCCCTGAAGGTACGACCCCCGCCGACCGCGACCTCGTCTCGCGGGCCTTTCGCACTGCGGAGAAGGCCCACGAAGGGCAGAAGCGCCACTCCGGAGAGCCGTACATCCAGCACTGCTTGGCCGTGGCGCGAATCCTGGCCGAGCTCGGGGCGCCGCCGCCGGTACTGGCGGCGGCGTTGCTCCACGACACGGTCGAGGACACGCCGGTGACCCTCGAGGACCTGCGACGGGACTTCGGCCAGGAGGTGGCCAACCTGGTCGACGGGGTCACCAAACTGACCGAGCTGCCTCGGGTGAGCCGAGGCGACGGGCGCGGTCGCGACGAACGGTCCGCCCGGACCGAACTGGCCAAAGAGACTCTGCGCAAGACGTTCCTGGCGATGGGCGACGACGTCCGCGTCGTGCTGATCAAGCTCGCCGATCGCCTCCACAACATGCGCACGCTGTCGCATCTGGCGGCCGAACGCCGCCGGCAAACGGCGCAGGAAACCCTCGAGATCTTCGCCCCTCTGGCCAACCGATTGGGCATCTGGCAGGTGAAGTGGGAACTGGAGGATCTCGGATTCCGCTACGTCTATCCGGAAAAGTACAAGGAGATAGCCGAGAGCGTCGCCGAGCGCCGTGTCGACCGCGAGAAGGCTCTCGGCGCCATCACCGACCGACTGAAGCAGGTCCTATCGGAGGCGGGCCTCCAGGCGGAGGTCCGCGGTCGTCCGAAGCACCTGTACTCGATCTATCGGAAGATGGAACGCAAGGGCGTCCCCTTCGAGCAGGTCTACGACGTCCGCGGGGTCCGAATCCTGGTGCAGACCCTGTCGGACTGCTACCTGGCGTTGGGCGTCATCCATTCGCACTGGAAGCCGGTTCCCGGGGCGTTCGACGACTATATCGCCACGCCCAAAGACAACTTCTACCAGTCACTCCACACGGCCGTCATCTACGACGATGGGAAGACCCTCGAGGTGCAGATCCGGACCTTTGCCATGGAGGAGAACGCCGAGTTCGGCATCGCCGCCCACTGGCGCTACAAGGAGGGCCGCGGGCGGGATGAGGCCTTCGAGCAGCGTGTGGTCTGGCTGCGGCGCCTGATGGAATGGCGCAGCGACGTCGACACCGCCAGCGAATTCGTCGACGCCATGAAGAGCGATGTCTTCAACGACCGCGTCTATGTGTTTACCCCGCGCGGCGACATCATCGATCTGCCGATGGCTTCCACCCCGATCGACTTCGCTTACCACATCCACACCGACATCGGCCACCGCTGCCGCGGCGCCAAGGTCAACGGCAAGCTGGTCACCCTGGACTACAAGCTCCAGACCGGAGAGACGGTCGAAATCCTGACGGCCAAACGCGGTGGCCCCAGCCGGGACTGGCTGAATCCCAGCCTGGAGATGGTCAAGAGCCAGAGGGCGACCGGCAAGATCCGTCAGTGGTTCAAGCGAGAAGATCGCGAGCAGAATGCCGGCCAGGGGCGCCAGCTGGTCGAACGGGAGCTCAGGCGCCTGGGGGTTGAGGGTGTCGCCTACGATCAGATTGCCCACGACCTCGGTTACGCGCAGGTGGACGACATGCTGGCAGCCGTCGGCTGCGGCGATCTGCATGTCAGCAAGATCATCGGCCGGCTGGCCGAGAGCCAGGGCGACCGGCTCGTGCTGCCTGAGGTCCCGCTCACGACGCCGGCGGCTACCGGAATGGGCGCCAAGGATGTCACCATCCTCGGCATCTCCGGGCTGCTGACGAATCTCGCCCGGTGCTGCAAGCCCGTCCCGGGTGACCCCATCGTGGGCTACGTGACCCGCGGCCGCGGAGCGACGATCCACCGCCAGGACTGCCCCAACGTGCTGCGCATCCGCGACAAGGAACGCTTGGTGCGGGTGTCGTGGGGGCTGCCGCGGCAGACCTATCCCGTTTCGGTGCGACTGCGGGCCTACGACCGGGATGGGTTGATGCGGGACGTGTCCACGCTGGTGGCGAACGAAGGCATCAGCATGTCGTCGATCCATGTGTCGACGAAGAGCAGCCTGGCCATCTTCGATCTGGTCATGGGGATCACCGACATTCACCAGCTAAGCCGGGTGCTGAACCGCCTGGAGGCCCTGCCGAACGTCCTGGAGGCGCGCCGCCTGCAGCCGGGATAGAGACAGGTCGTCGGGTGTCAGGAGAGACCACAGACCCATGCGGTGAGGGATCATTTGGCGCCGGCTGAAGAAGGAAAGCTGACGGCTGACGGCTGAAAGCTGATCTTGCCCCTTGCATACCCAGCCTTGAATCTGGTAGGGTCGAGGGTAAAATCCGTCGGCTCCCCGGCCCCGGCGGCCAGGGTGACATCCGATCGGGGACGAGGCTAGATGACCGAAGCCGTTTCGCCCGTCAAGAGGTTCGACAGAGCCCGCATCGTCGGCATGCTGTTGGCCGTCGTGGGCCTGCTGGATGCGGCCTATCTGGCCTACGTGAAGCTGACGAATCAACTGGCCTCTTGCTCCAACATCGGCGATTGCGAGAAGGTGAATTCCAGCCGCTTTGCGGACATCGGCGGGGTTCCCATTGCCGTGTTGGGGGCGGTCGGGTTCGCGCTGATTCTGGTGGCGATGGCGCTGGATCATCCGGGCGGCCGCTGGCAAGATACCGGGCGGTATGCGTTCTTCGGCCTGACCCTCGTCGGCACGCTGTACTCGGCCTACCTGACGTACATCGAGCTGTTCGTGTTACGGGCGGTGTGCCCCTTCTGCGTTCTCTCCGCCATCGTCATGGTCGCTCTCTTCGCACTGTCGATCGGACGCCTCCGGGCGCTCGAGGATTGACCCCAGGAGGAGCCGGAGATGCCGCGTATTCGTTGCCGCTACGTGGATTGTGTGTTCCTCGAAGATGGCTATTGCGGGGCGGCGGCGGTCGAGATCGACCCCGATGAGGGATGCCTGACGTATTCCCACATCGAAGACGTTCCGGCAGAAGAGGGCTGGGACGACGAAGAGCTCAACGAAATCTGGGACGAAGAAGAGGAGGAGCTCTACGCCGAGGACGAGGAGGAAGAAGAGGACGCCTCGGAGGACGAAGAAGTCTGACGCGCCCGACGGGCCAGCGAGCGAACTTGCCCGGGTCCGACCTTCCGGTACAGGAGGGCGGGCCCGTTCGATTCCCGGATCAGGAGGTTCGGTCTTCGCCGGCGGTCGGAAGCTTCTGCCGCAGCGTCCGGCTCAGGATGTCCTCCTGCTGACGGCGGCTGGCGGACGGCGAGCGGGCGCCGGGCGAAGCCGGGCGCGGCTCCGGCGGGGCTTCCTCCTGGCCGAGGGCTTTGCGCAGAGCGAGCTCCATCGGAGTCGCCAGCGGTTCCTCGGTCTCGATCTCTTCCGGCTCCTCGGGGGCGGAGGCGGACTTCATACTCAGCCGAATCTGTTTCTTCTTGCGATCGATGTCGAGGACGACCACATCGACTTCATCGCCGACATGGGTCACGTCCTCGGGACGGGCGACGTAGTCGGTGCTCATCTCGCTGACGTGGACCAGTCCCGGTCGTTCGGCGCCGATGTCGACGAAGGCGCCAAAACGCTCGAGCTTGACGACCTTGCCCCGCGCCCGCAGACCCGCTTTCAGATGGTGCCAATCGAACGCGAGCGGCTGGATGCAGGTCAGCTCGAGGCGCCCGCTGATGGGATCCACCTGGTGAACCCAGACGTCGATCGGCTGGCCCACCTGCACGACGTCCTCGACCCGGTTGACGCGCTCGCGCTTCAAACGCGAGATGTGGACCAGGCCTTCACGGTCCAGGCCGGCATCGACGAAAGCTCCGAAGAGCTCGATGCGGGTGACCTTACCCGCGAGGTGCATTCCCGGTTTGAGGTCCTTCAGGCTGGTCGGAGCGCCCGATGTCGTATCTGAGTCCACCGTGTCCCTCGGAATGTTGGTTGCCTGCGTTGGGATGCCCGCAAGGCGAGGAAGCGGCATTGTACCACGCCCGACCGGCGCCTCCGCCGGCTGGAGCTAGGGTGCCGGTGCGGCTTCCCGTCGAGCGACCAGGTACCAGCTGGCCAGGCCTCGCAGGCGATCGCTCGGGTCGTTCAGCGGCCCGACACTGACTCCCTGGAGCGCCGCGTCCAGACCGTAGGAATAGACCCGGTAGTACAGGACGAGCGCCGGCACCTGATCGCGGAAGCGGTGCTGAAAGCTCTGATAGAACTCGGCGCGGCGCCCCGCGTCGGAAATGGTGCGGGCGCGTTCGAGCCAGATGCTCGAATTGCGGTCATCGAATCCGCCGTAGTTCTGGCCGCCCTCGATCTGGGTGTCGTGCCAGAAGGGGTAGGGGTCCGGATCGGGGTAGGGGGAAAGGTCCAGTTCCGTCAGGGCGGCTTCGAACTCGCGCTTCTCCAAGTAGTCCGTCAGGACTTCATCAGGCGGGACGGGTTTCAACTCGACCTGAACGCCGATCGCCGCCCAATTCTGCCGGAGAAGTCCGGCCATTTCGTCGTAGGGCGCCTCGTCGGGGAAGACCAGGGTGAATTCGAGGCGCTCTTCCTCTTTCGCACGGACGTACTCGGGGGTGCCGGGCGTGGCGCCGACCGGGAGCACATAGCCGCGGTCCTCGAGGACCTGGGCTGCGCGCACGGGATCGAAGGGCCACGGCTCGAGGGTGCTGGAATAGGCCCATGTGCCCGGCAGGATCGGTCCGGTAGCCGGGATGGCCTGGCCGCCGAGGATGCTGTCGATCAGCCACTGGCGGTTGGTCGCCATCAGCAGGGCCTGCCGCACCTGCTTGTCGGCCATGAACGCCTTTTCGGGATTCTTCAAGTTCAGGAAGACGATCCCTGCGCGCGGGATCCGCGCCGCGTAGACGTCCAGCGACGGCAGGGCAAGGGCCTGCTGGAGAACATCGCCTTCGAGGCGGCTGATGCCGGCGACCTCCCCCGACTGATAGGCGGACAAGGCCGCCGCCTCGTCGGGATAGGTGCGAAACTCGACCCTCTCCAGGTACGGCCGATCGCCGTAGAACTCCTCCCAGGGGACCAGGCTGACCCCGATGATGTCGGAGCCATTTACCAGGAAGCGGTCGAAACGGAACGCCCCAGTGCCGACCGGCTCCAGGTTGAACGGGTGATCGATGAGGTCCTCGACTTGCGCGCCGCGCAGCAGGTGGTCGGGGAGCAGGCCCTGGGCGACGTAGTCGAGGAACGGGGCGAACGGCTCGGACAGTTGAAACTGAACGGTCCGATCGTCGAGGCGGATGATGTTGATGCCCTTCCACAGCTCATGCAGGTCGGCCGGGCCGGGGAAGTCATCGTCCTGGATCTCGGAAAAGGTGAACACCACGTCGTCCGACGTCACCGATATGCCGTCCTGCCAGCGGGCGTCGGCGCGTAAGGTGAACGTGTACAGGGTGGCATCCGCCGAAACGGTCCAGCCCTCGGCAAGGTCCGGCTGGGGGAGTCCTTGAGAGTCGAACTGAACCAGGCCGCGGTACAGAATACGATCGATGTCGCGGTCGACCTGGTTGGAGAAGTCGAGCAGCGGGTTGAGGCGGACGATGTGGCCGATCAGACCTTCGACGTAGGCGCCACCCTTGACAGGCTGGGGCGCGACGTCGGGGCCGCTGGGCGCCTGGCCGATGAGCAGACCCACGACGAGAATCAGGCCGCCGACGGCGATGAGAATCTGCCAGCGCAATGTCCGCATGCTAGGAGCAGGCCCCGCGCAGGGGGGGCAGGGCCTCAGCCGGCGATGACGGCGGAAAGCAGGGCGAGGACGAAGAAGGCCACGCTCAGGCCGATGGTCACGTTGAACAGGACGCGCTCGAGTCCTCGCCGGACGTGGTAGCCCGTCCCGCCGTAGTCGCCGCCGCCAAGGCCGCCCAGGCCGGCTCCCCGGCTTTGCAGGACGATCACCGCCACCAGTGCCACGGCGACCAGAATCAGGGCGATGTTGAAGTACAGTGCCACGATGGACCCTCCCGATACTGCTCGGGCGGCATTATATCAGCTACCAGCTACCAGCTCCCAGCTACCAGTTTCCAGTATCCAACCTCGGCTCGATGACGCTGACCACTGACCACTGACCACTAACCACCGACCACTGACCCTACCCACGTGAGGCGATGCTCTCTTGCAGGTACGCTTTCATGAAGGCGTCGAGGTCTCCATCGAGAACGGCCGCGGTGTTGCCGGTCTCGTAGTCGGTGCGGTGATCCTTGACCATCTGGTAGGGATGGAGGACGTAGGAGCGGATCTGGCTTCCCCATTCGGCCTTGACGTGATCCCCTTTTAGCTTGGCGAGCTCTTCCTCCTGCTTTTGCCGCTGAAGGTCGAGCAGGCGCGCCTTGAGGACGCGCATGGCGTTCTCGCGATTCTGTGTCTGGGATCGCTCGTTCTGGCAAGTGACGACGATCCCCGTCGGGATGTGCGTGATGCGGACCGCCGTTTCGTTCTTCTGCACGTTTTGTCCACCGGCTCCGGCCGAGCGAAAGGTGTCGATCTTCAGATCGGCCGGCTGGATCGCGACATCTTCGTCGCGTTCCACCTGCGGATAGACCTCTACCAGAGCGAAGGAGGTGTGCCGCCGATGGGCCGAGTCGAACGGGGAGAGACGGACGAGACGGTGAACCCCTCGCTCCGACCGCAGGTAGCCGTAAGCAAATGCCCCTTCGATGCCCAGCGTGACGCTCTTGAGGCCGGCCTCTTCGCCTTCGCTCCGATCGAGGGCTTCGGTTCGGAAGCCGTGTGCCTCCGCCCAACGCAAGAACATGCGCTCGAGCATCTGCGCCCAATCTTGCGAGTCGGTTCCACCGGCGCCGGCGTGGATCCCGAGGATGGCATCGTCCCGATCATAGGGTCCCGAGAACATCGCCTGGATCTCGCGCTCTTCCAGGAGGCCCTGGAGCTGGGACCGTTCCGCCTCGAGATCGGGTCTCAGGCTTTCATCCCCCAGGTTCGCCAACTCGAGAGCGTCGTGAATCCTCTGTCGGAGATGGGTCCACGAACCGACCTCTTCCCTGAGGCGGGCGAGGCGCTGCATGGTTTGTTGGGCGGCGTCGGGGTTGTCCCACAAGGAGGGCGATTGCGCGGCCTCCTCGAGTTCCTTCAGGCGGGCCTCTTTGGTTGGGACGTCAAAGGCGCACCAGCAGGCGCTGCAGGCGTTGTGAGACCTGTTGCAGATCGGCTTGAAGGTCTTCCATGAGGACGGCTGCCCTCCCGAGCATCCACCTCGTCCTCGTTGGAGGATTTGGGCGAGGCTGGTCCGGATTATAGCATCCCGAGTTGCCCTGAACGGAGGAGGACATCCGACAGCGGAGTGTCAGACAGACCACAGGCGACATCCTCGCATTCCGACGATACTATCCGTCAAGCCGGAGGGCGGCGCGTCCGTGTGTTGGCTGCGCCGACCCCCTGAATGTTCGCGGGAGGCAAGATGGATCTGAGACAGCGAAGCGGCTTGGCCGGCGGCATCCTGTTGATTCTGGTCGGCCTGGCTTTCCTGGCGTTCCAGCTCGTGCCCGGGTTGAGAGACTCCTTGAGGGTCGACGTAACGTGGCCGCTCATCATCGTCGCCGCAGGGGTTGGCCTGCTCTTGATTGGCCTGATGACCGGGACGCCGGGTATGGCGATTCCGGCCATGGTCGTCGGCGGCATCGGCGGCATCCTCTATTGGCAGAACGCAACAGGCCAGTGGACCAGCTGGTCCTATGCCTGGGCGCTCATCCCGGGGTTCGCCGGGCTGGGGACGATCCTGGCGGCGATCCTGGGCGAAGGCGGGTGGCGCGCCGTCAGCCGCGGGGCGGAGACGATCCTGGTGAGCCTGATCCTCTTCGCGGTCTTCGGCTCGTTGTTCGGCGGATGGGCGTTGTTCGGCCCGTTCTGGCCGGTGCTCCTGATCGTCCTGGGGTTGGTGACGCTGATCCGGGCGATGGCCCGGCAGCGGCCGAGCTGACGAGCCACAGGAGATTCCAATGCTCAATCGCGGGGCCTACTTCTGGGGTGGGATCCTCATCGTGGTGGGGGTCGTGCTGTTCCTCGCCAATGTCGGCATCCTGACCGTCGATGTGTGGAAGGTTTTGATCCCGCTTGTTGTGATCCTTGTCGGGGCCCTGACTCTTTGGGCCGCCACTCGCCCGCGCCCGGTGATGGAAGCCCAGGCGCTGCGTCTGCCGCTGGAGAACGCCGCCCGCGCCTCGGTAAGGGTCCGCTTTGGCGCCGGCCGCCTTCAGGTCCGCGGTGGAGCCGACGCGTCTACTCTCGTCGACGGCACCTTTCGCGGCGGGGTTGAGTCGGACGTGCGGCGCAGCGGCAGCGAAGCCGCCGCCGAGCTGCGGGTGCCATCCGACTTCATCCTCCACGTCTTCTCCCCATGGATGTGGTGGGGCGGGCCGCGCCTGGAATGGGACTTCGGGCTGGCGGAGACCGTCCCCCTTTCACTGGATGTGGAGACGGGGGCCAGTGAGGCCAGGTTGGACCTGACGCGCGTTCTGGTGGACCACCTGCGGCTGTCCTGCGGGGCCAGCTCCGTTCAGATCCAGATGCCGGCGGGGGCTGCGATGACCAAGGCGCGCATCGAGTCCGGCGCGGCCTCCGTCGTCATCGACATCCCACAGGGGGTGGCGGCCCGGATCGAGGCGGAAAGCGGCCTGGCCAATGTCCGGGTGAACACGTCGCGCTTCCCCAAGGTCGACAAGGTCTATCGTTCGGCGGACTACGACAGCGCGCCGCATCGGCTGGATCTACACATCGAGGCCGGCGTGGCCTCGGTGGACGTCAACTGAGCCGGGGGCGCGACCGAGAACGTCCGATCCCGTAGAGAGTGTTGCCCGGACATCGTCCTCCTTGTTCGGGAGACGGGTCTGGAAGGGAGGCTGAATGCGCTCATCCTGGGATTTCCGTTTGTTTGTCGGCGTAGGGTTGATCGTCGTTGGCGGACTGCTGATGCTCCAGACCATGGGCATCCTGGACGTCGGAGGCCTGCTGTGGGCAGCCCTCTTTGCAGCCGCGGGGATCGCCTTCCTGGTCGCGCTGTTCCAGGACCGCTCGCGATGGTGGGCCGTGATCCCAGGCCTGACGCTCCTCGGGTTGGCTGTGGCCATCGCCTCCGGCGATCTCTTCCCGCGCTTTGCCGCGGTGGCCGGCGGGGCGATCTTCCTCGGGTCACTCGCGCTGGCGTTCTGCATCATCTTCCTGCTACGGCCGGACTTCTGGTGGGCCATCATCCCGGCGGGAACTCTGGCGACGTTGGCCGTTGTGACCGGCGTCGCAGATCGCCTGGCAGGAGTCGATTCGGGCGGCATCCTCTTCCTCGGATTGGCGGCGACGTTCCTCATCCTCTACCTGCTTCCGGAGGGGCGAGGCCGTCAGCGCTGGGCCATCTTCCCCGCAGCCATCTTGGGACTGATGGGCCTCGGGACGGGTTTGCTGTCCGGGTCGGCCGCTCGGCTCGTTTGGCCGGCGGTTCTGATCCTGCTAGGGCTGTATTTCATCTTGCGGGCTGGGATCGGTCGGCGACCCGCCTAGCTGGCGAACGAGCGAATCGAAAAGGATGGTGCCATGACACAACGCTTGTATCGAAGCCGCTCGGACGTCATGCTCGGCGGCGTGTGCTCGGGGCTGGCGGCCTACTTCGGCCTCGATCCGACCCTGGTTCGAATCGTCTTCGTGTTGCTGGCCCTGGGTACGGGATTTGGGGTGTTCCTGTATCTCCTGCTGTGGATCGTCGTGCCGGCCGAGGGGGCCGCCCCGGCGTCGCCGGGCGAAAGCGTAGGCGAGCAGATCGGCGACCGGGCGCGCGACGTCGGCCAGGAGATCGGCGGTGCGTTGAGCCGCCCCAATCCTCGCCTGGGAGCCTATTTCGGCCTGGCTCTGATCGGCCTGGGTTTGATCTGGCTGGCCAACAGCCTCGACGTTCCATGGCTCCGTTGGCTGGACTTCGATATCCTGTGGCCCACGTTGCTGATCGTCGGCGGTATCGTCCTGATCCTGCGTCGGGCCCGAGGGAACTGACATGAACCCAACCGTTCGTCGCGGCGGATTGTCCGGCCCGATCCTTCTCGTCGGCCTGGGTGTGCTGCTTCTTCTCAGCAACCTTGGCATGATCTCCGGATCGATTTGGAACATCCTGCTGAGGATGTGGCCGGTCGTCCTGATCGTCGTGGGAATCGACTTACTCGTTGGACGTCGGTCCGTGTGGGGATCGATTCTGATGATCGCGGTGATCCTGGCGGTTCTGGCCGGCGGGTACTGGATCGCCCAGGTCGCCGTGCCCTCGACCGTCCCCGCTTCGACCGAGCCGGTGACGGTTCCACGCGAGCAGGTCAGCCAGGCCGAAGTCGGGCTCCATGGCTCGGCGGGCCTGATGGACATCCACGCCGGAGCGGCGTCGGGGGCTCTGCTCCAGGCCACCGTGCCCCTGCTTCAGGGAGAGACGCTGCGCAAGAACGTTCAGATGGATGGACCGACGGCCCGCATCGACCTGCGCACCGAGGGAGTCGTCATCTTCCCGAACATCTCGGCACGGGATCAAGGCTGGGACGTGGCTATCGCACCGGGGACGCCTCTCACCCTCAGGCTGGACCTGGGCGCCGGTGAGATTCGAGTGGCCGGAGCGACTCTCTCTCTGGATGACCTCAAGGTCAATCTTGGCGTCGGCAAAACCGAGGTAGAACTTGGGCCCTCCGTCCGAACCGTCGAGGTCTCGAGCGGCATCGGCGAGACCACCGTCATTCTGCCGGTAGGTGTGGCGGCGCGAGTGCGAGTCTCGGTCGCCATCGGCGACTCGGATGTCCCCGCCGGTTACGTCCGCGACGGCGAATGGTACGTGTCGCCGGGCTACAACTCGGCCTCGACGCACGTCGAAGTCAGGGTCAACCTGGCCATCGGCGCCATCCACATCCAGCAGTAGGTTCGACCCCTGGCGCGCGTTGGTCCAGCCGCCCGGCCTTGGCCGGGCGGCTCGTTTCCAGGCGAGCCCGTGACGATGGCCCCGCCAGCCAGATGCGGGCTGCCGCTGGGGCCAAGTGCGACGACGGGGGTACCCCTGGTGCGTTGACTCGCGTTTTCAACCGGACTATGATGCTCTGGGTACTCCAGGTTGGTCCCTTGAAGCTTTCTGGAGGACGGGGCGCCCGTAACTTCCGATGGAACCGGCGTGAGGGCCGGTTTTGTGGGTATCGGGGACGGGGACTGCCGTCAAGGAGGCGGACGAAGCCAATCGCCCAGCGAGCTGACACCACGTGCGATTCCGCATAACCAGCCAAAGGAGAACACAGAATGAGTCGCATCAAGCGATCCCGCTCGCTGATCGTTGCTCTGATCGCAATGGTTGCGCTGGCCGTCTTTCCGACGGCCGCTGGGGCCACTCACTCGTGGGGTGGCTACCACTGGGCGCGCACCAGCAATCCTTTCACCCTTAAGCTCGGCGACAACGTCTCCGGCTTGTGGGATGGGATGCTGGTGACGGCGTCGTCGGATTGGAGTGCCTCGAATGTCTTGGATACCACCATCGTCGCCGGCGGCACGCGGCCGAAGACCTGCCGGGCGACGACCGGGCGCGTCGAGGTCTGCAGCGCCCGCTACGGGAACACGGGCTGGCTGGGCGTGGCGCAGATTTGGATCACCGGCAGCGTCCACATCGTCCAGGGCACCGTGAAGAACAACGACACCTACTTCGGCAGCTCGTCCTACGCCTACAACAACACCGCCGAGATGCAGCACGTCATCTGCCAGGAGGTCGGCCACACCTTCGGCTTGGCCCATCAGGACGAGAGTGGGATTTCGCTAAACACGTGCATGGACTACTACCATAACACCAGTGCCTCGGACACCATCAGCACGCATCCCAACCAACATGACTACGATGAGCTCGGGACCATCTACGCCCACCTCGACAGCACGACGACGGTCGGCAGCCTGCCGGCCAGCTTCCTCAGCGGCGACTTCAGCTCCCCCAGCGCCTGGGGGCGCCTGGTGAGTAGCTCGAGGGACGGTCGAGAGTCAACCTACCTGCGGGACTTCGGCCACGGGAACATCCTCGTGACCCATGTCATCTGGGCGGCCGAGTAGTCGGGACCTTCGTTTAGCGGTGAGGCGGACGCGCGAAGTCTGAGC
>DATIFK010000238.1:0-5427 GCA_035455265.1 Anaerolineales bacterium | reverse complement strand
AGCGGCATTCGCCGCTTCGAGGGCAGGCGAAGTGCAAGCCCAGGTTGCTGCCGGCGTTCCGCTTGGAGCCGGCCCGATGGGTGTCTGGCGCGAAGGTGCGGGAGATCTGAGTGGCGTACCGGGGAAGCTGCGTGACTACATGCTTCAGGCCGTCGCAGGCAAGCTCGGTCTGACCGTTGAGGAGTTGACGTCCAAGCTGAGCGACGGACAAACACTGGTCGACATCGCCAAGGGGCAAGGCATCGCCGAGGACGACGTGCCGGCCCTGCTGAAGGAAGCACGCTCGGATGCGCTCCAGCTGGCCGTTTCGGATGGCGTGCTGACTCAGGAACAGGCTGAGTGGATCGAGCAGCACCCGGCCCTGTTACGGATGCTCGGCTCCGCGCACATGCGACGCGGCCAGGGATTCGGCGTGCCCGGCGGCATGATGGGTTGGGGCTTCTTCGGGCGGCGCTGAGAACCGCCGGCGCCGGGACACGACAATCATCGAAGGGAGAGAGGTCTGGATGGACAAGTTCTTGCGGACGACGCTGATGGTTCTGGGAATCTTGGTCCTCGCCGCGCTGCTGTTCAACTTCGGCGTGCAGCTGTACTGGATGCTGTCCGGGTCGGCGGCGGGGGGCTATGGGATGATGGGGCCCATGATGGGCGGTCGGGGCTGGATGCATCCCTACGGCGGATTCGGTGGCATGCGTTCTTTCGGCGGCTTCGGCTTTGGGTTCGGCTTGCTTGGGCCGATCCTGGGCATCGGCCTGGTCGTGCTCTTGGTGGCCGGGATCTTCGCCCTGGTTCGCGGCGGGCGGAACGAGAGCGGGCGGACCGAGTAGCCGTGGGTATAATCCGCTCATGAGCCCGACGGTCCTGCTGGTCGAGGATGAGGTCGAGCTCGTGCGGGTCCTTCGGGATTACCTCGAACGAGCGGGCTTTCGAGTGCAGACGGCCTCCACCGGTCCGGAGGCCGTCTCGCAATTCCAGCACGCCGAGCCCGAGATCGTCTTGCTCGATCTCAATCTGCCGGGAATGGACGGCCTGGACGTAGCGCGGGCGATGCGGCGAACATCGAACGTACCGATCATCATGGTGACGGCGCGCGTCGACGAGGCCGACCGGCTGGTCGGCCTGGAACTCGGCGCCGACGACTACGTCGTCAAACCCTTCAGCCCGAAGGAACTGATCGCCAGAGTGCGCGCCGTCCTCCGCCGAGCGCAAGTGGCGCCGCAAGCGCCGGCCGTCCTCCGGGCTGGGGAAGTCGTCGTCGATCGGACGCGCCACGCCGTCGAGGTTTCCGGTCGCCGTGTCGAATTGACACCGTCGGAGTTCGCGCTCCTTTCGGCGCTCGTGGCCGAGCCGGGGCGTGCCTTCACCCGGCTGCAGCTCCTCGAAGCCTCCCAGGGGACAGCCTACACCGGCTACGAGCGGACGATCGACGCGCACATCAAGAACCTGAGGGCGAAGATCGAGCCCGACCCGCGCCACCCTCGTCTTGTGCAAACCGTGTTCGGCGTCGGCTATCGGTTCACCGATGAATAACCAGAGCGCTTCGGGGCACCTCAGCTTCGCCTGGAAAGTGATCCTCGCCTTCGGATTCGTCGTCCTCGCGGCATTGCTGGCGTTCTCGATCCTGGCCAACCGGACGGCCGCCCGCGAGGTGCGCGGATTCATGTTCCGGGGGGGAATGACCGACAGCGTTCTGTTGGCGGAAGACCTGGCCGACTACTACCGCCAGCATGGATCCTGGGAGGGAGTCGCGCCTCTGCTCTCGGATCCGTCCCCCTGGCACCGGATGATGACCCGCATGGGTATGGGAACCGGGGGGATGGGCCCCGACGTCAGCCTTTCGGATCCCACCGGGCGCGTGATCGCCGGCATGTTGCCGCGGGGCCACGTACTGTCCGCGGGCGATCTGTCGGCGAGCACGCCGATTCAGATCGGGCAGGCGACGGTCGGCTTCCTCGTGGTGTCGAGTCCTCAGGTGAGCACGATCGGGGAGAACCTGATCGGCCGGCTGACACGCGGTATCTGGCTCGTCGGCGGCCTGACGGGACTGGCGGCCGTGGTTGCCGGCGCCATGCTCGTCTCCGGACTGCTCCGTCCGGTGCGCGAGCTGACGGACGCCTCGCGCGCCCTGGCGCGCGGCGACCTCAGCCGGCGCGTCGCCGTCCGCAGTCAGGACGAAGTGGGGGAGTTGTCGGCGGCCTTCAACCAGATGGCCGAGAACCTGCAGAAGGCGGAGCAACTCCGCCGGGACATGACCGCCGACATCGCTCATGAGCTGCGCAATCCGCTGGCCGTACTCCAGGCCCACGTCGAGGCGCTCGCCGACGGCGTCTATCCGGCGACGGCCGAGAATCTGTCGCCGATCCTCGACCAGGCGCGATTGCTCAATCGGTTGGTGGAGGATCTGCGCACGCTGGCGCTGGCCGACGGCGGACAACTCGCACTCGACCGCGTGCCCTGCGACTTGATGGCTTTGGCTCGCCGCGTCGTCGACGGCTACCATCAGCAGTCCGAGACGGCCGAGGTCTCGCTTCGCCTGGATGGGAAGGCGGTTTCGGCGATGGTCGACCCCATGAGAGTTGAGCAAATCCTCGGCAACCTGCTGAGCAACGCCATCCGGCACACCGGGCGAGGCCGCGAAGTACTCGTGCGCGTCGGGCCGAGCGCGGACGGGCGGGCCACGTTGGCGGTCGCGGACCAAGGCGAGGGGATCCCCGAGGAGGCTCTGCCGCGGGTCTTCGAACGCTTCTACCGCATCGATCGTTCACGGGCGCGGGCGGAGGGGGGGACGGGCCTGGGATTGGCGATCGCCCGCCGCCTCGTCGAGCTCCAGGGCGGCCAGATACGCGCCGCCAACCGGCCCGAGGGCGGTGCTGAGTTCACGATGTCGTTTCCGGCTTCGGATGCGTCGTGAGGTTCTCAGCCGCCAGCTTCCAGCTTCCAGCCACCGGCAGCCGAGTACCCGTCAACCGTCACCAGTGCTCGAGTCCCCGTGCCTTCGTTCGCGGCTCAACCGACGACTGATGACCGACAACTGACAACTGACGACTACTAACGCGTTCCCGACAACGCCCGCGCCCGCCGCCACGGCGGGAGATCTTGCTTCTCGGCCAGCACGCTGCGCAGATCGTAGATCTGGTCTCGCAGCCCGGCGGCCTTCTCGAACTCGAGGGCCTCGGCGGACGCCTTCATTTCCTTCTCAAGGTCGCCGATCACTCGTGCCAATTCGTCGACGGGCATGTTCGCCGGCGACAGGGCGTCGTACGACGCCGCCGGCTCGGCCACGGCGTGCGCCGCTACCTGATCGGTCAGGTCGTGAATCGCCTTGACGATGCTGACCGGTTCGATCCCATGCTCTTCGTTGTAGCGCACCTGCTTCGCCCGGCGACGGTTGGTCTCGTCGATCGCCTGCCGCATCGAGTCGGTCATGGTGTTGGCGTACATCAGGACCTTGCCTTGCACGTGCCGGGCGGCGCGGCCGATGGTCTGGATCAGGGCCGTCCCCGACCGCAAGAAGCCTTCCTTGTCGGCATCGAGGATCGCCACCAGCGAGACTTCCGGCAGATCGAGCCCCTCGCGCAGCAGGTTGATCCCGACGACCACGTCGTAGACCCCCAGGCGCAGGTCGCGCAGGATCTCGACGCGCTCGATGGTCTCGACCTCCGAGTGCAGGTAGTGCACCTTGATGGAGAGTTCGAGCAGATAGTCCGACAGGTCCTCGGCCATGCGCTTGGTCAGGGTGGTCACCAGCACGCGCTGACCGACTTCGACCCGGCGGCGGATCTCCCCGATCAGATTCTCGATCTGCCCTTCGACCGGCCGGACTTCGACCTCGGGATCGACCAGTCCCGTCGGCCGGATGATCTGCTCGACCACCTGGGAGGCATGGTCGAGCTCGTAGGGCCCGGGCGTGGCCGAGGTGTACAGCACCTGCCCGGTCCGCGCTTGGAACTCCTCGAAGGACAACGGCCGATTGTCCAGCGCCGACGGCAAACGAAAGCCGTACTCGACCAGGATCTCCTTTCGGGAGCGGTCGCCGCCGAACATGCCGCGGATCTGGGGCACGCTCATGTGGCTTTCGTCGATCACGAGCAGGTAGTCGGGCGGGAAGTAATCGATCAGCGTCCACGGCGGGGAGCCGGGCGGCCGCTGGTCGAGGTGGCGCGAGTAGTTCTCGATGCCCGAGCAGTAGCCGACCTCGCGCAGCATCTCCAGGTCGTAGCGCGTTCGCTGTTCCAGGCGCTGGGCCTCCAGGAGCTTCTCGTGAGCCTTCAGGTAGGCCGTTCGCTCCTGCACCTCCGCCTCGATGTCGGCCACGGCCTGCTTGAGCTTCTCCTCTTCCGTGATGAAGTGCTTGGCCGGGTAGATGGAGACGTCTTCCCGTTCGGCCAGGAGCTCGCCGGTCAGAGGATCGAACTCGACGATGCGCTCGATCTCGTCGCCGAAGAAGCCGATGCGGACGCCGCGTTCGCCGTAAGCCGGGACGACCTCCAGCGTGTCTCCGCGCACCCGGAACGCGCCGGCGCGCAGCTCCATGTCGTTGCGCTCGTACTGGCTCTCCACCAGCTGCCGCAGGACGGCGTTGCGCCGGTACTGGCCCCCGACTTGCAGGCGCACGACGACGCGGCCGTAGGCCTCCGGGCTGCCGATCCCGTAGATGCAGGACACCGAGGCGACGACGACGACGTCGCGCCGCGATAGGACCGAGGTCGTCGTCGAGAGTCGCATGCGCTCGATATCCTCGTTGCGCTCGGTCTCCTTCTCGATGTACAGGTCGTGGCGCGGGACGTAGGCCTCGGGCTGGTAGTAATCGTAGTAGGAGACGAAGTACTCGACGGCGTTCTCGGGGAAGAACTCGCGGAATTCGGCGTAGAGCTGCGCCGCCAACGTCTTGTTGTGAGCCATCACCAGGGTGGGGCGGTTGACCTGGGCGATGACATTGGCGACGGTGAAGGTCTTGCCCGTGCCGGTGGCGCCGAGCAAGACCTGGTGCTTGTCGCCGCGACGCAGCCCCTCGACCAGCTGGGTGATCGCCTCCGGCTGGTCGCCCATAGGCTGATAGGGAGCGTGCAGGCGGAAGTCGGACATGGGGGTGCGCTAGGCGAACAGATATTCTATCACGCGGCCGCCGGCCACCGGCCAACCAGCCTTGAACGGCGAAGCCCGTGACCCGTCCCAGTCGCCAGTTACCAGTTACCGGTTACCAGTTACCAGTTACCAGTTACCAGTCATCAGCCTTCATCAGCCAATCTCCGAGCAGATAGCCCGCGACGAGTTGAGCTGTTTGACTGAAGACTGACAACTGATGACTGACGACTCTCGTCTGCCTTCCTCAGGGATAGTCGATCGACCCCGGCTCGTCCGGATAGGTGCCGTCGGCGACCCAATCCGAGAGGTCGATCCCCGACGTGGTTTCACCGGCCTTGACGA
>DATIFK010000237.1:0-31439 GCA_035455265.1 Anaerolineales bacterium | reverse complement strand
CCTGGCTGTGGGCCGCGTTCGTCGTCGGCGGTTGGATCTTGGCTCTCGGCGACACCACCCCTGTCGGAGGTGCGCTGGCGCGCCTCCCCGGGTGGAATCTCCTGCGCGTCCCGCCTCGCTGGTTGTTCGTCTCTGCCTTGGGCCTATCGGTCCTATGCGCTGACGGCGCGGAGGCGATCCTGGACTCGGCACGCGGCGAAGCCCTCCGCCGCTCGACTCGAATCGCCGCCGCGGTCATCATGGGCGCGGCGGTCGCGTTCGCCGCAGCCTTGACCCTCGTGGGGTCTCCGTCGGCCCTACCGGCATCAGCCGTCATTCTGACTCCTGCTCTGGCCGTAGCAGCCTTCGCCGTGGTGAGCTTGTCGCAGAGGCTCACGAATAGAGCAGCGGGCATGCTTGTCGCCGTGCTGGTCCTCGCCGACCTGTTCGCCATCGATCACTCGCTGATCGAAACCCGGGATCTCATGGCGCAGGAGCAAGTCGCCTCCGGTCCGTGGTTCTGGACGGAGGACATCGGTGCGGGCCATCGTCTCTTCTCGCCTTCGTACGCAGTCCCGCAAGACGCGGCGGCACAACGTGGCCTGGAGCTGGCCGATGGAGTCCATCCCCTCCAGCTGCGGGCGTATGTCGATTGGATGGCGGAGGCGACCGGTTTCGAGCGCGCCGACTACAGCGTCACCCTACCGCCGTTCCCGACGGGAGGTCCGAAGGAGGACTGGGGTCCGCGGCTCGATGCAGGACTTCTGGGGAAGCTCTCCGTCGAATTCGTCCTCTCCGACTATCCCTTGGACGCACCCGGATGGCAAGCCGCGGGTAGCTATGCGGGCGTCTTCGCTTATGCGAATCCCGAAGTCCGGCCGAGGGCCTGGCTGGAGGATGGCGACCGCGGCTGGACGCCGGCCACGATCGTGGAACGGACACCCAATCGCATCCGCCTGCGCGCGCCCGGTCCGGGCCGCCTGGTGCTGAGCGAGGTCGCCTATCCGGGTTGGAAGGTTCAGATCGATGGGAAGCCTGCATCGATTCTCACCGTCGACGGCTTGCTGCGCGGCGTCGATCTGGGAGCCGGAGAGCACAATGTGACCTTCGCCTTCCGCCCGGCGACCGTGTACGCCGGCCTGACCCTGACCTTGATGACCCTCGTGGCGATCGCGTGGCTCTGGGGCCGGCGACCTTGAAGCCCGTCGGGCGGGACGAGCGACGCTGGAGTCTGGCCTTCGGGCTGGCCGTCGCCGTGGTGACGACTCTCCCCTATGTCTGGGCGTTCTTCCGTCAGGGGGACGCTTGGCGATTCAGCGGCTTCGTCTTCGGAGTCGAAGACGGCAACTCGTATCTGGCCAAGATGCTCGAAGGGTCCTTCGGCGCGTGGCTGTTTCGCACACCCTACACAACGATGCCGCAGTCGGGCATTCTGGCCTTCATCCCGTATCTCCTGCTGGGGAAGCTCGCCTCCGGCGCCGCCTTGCATGAGCAGCTCGTTGTCCTGTACCACGCGGCGCGTTTCGTGGCGATCCCTTGGGCCACTTGGGCGACCTACGACTTTGCCTCGCGGTTCCTCGCGCAGGTCGGCTGGCGGCGTTGGGCGACAATCCTCTCCACCCTCGGCGGCGGATTGGGGTGGATCGCGGTTGTGTTGGGGAGGGGGGCAATCCTCGGCAGTCTCCCTCTCGAGTTCTACTCACCGGAATCGTTCGGTTTCCTGGCGTATCTGGGCCTGCCGCACCTCGTCGCCGGGCGGGCCCTTCTCCTGTCGAGCCTGGGTTGGTATCTGGATGCTGTTGATGCAGCCCGCAGCGGATGGTGGGCCGGAGGAGGTCTTCTCGTTCTGGGGCTGTTCCAGCCGCTGGCGGTCGCCTCTGCCTGGGTCGTCATGGGAGTCCACGTTGCGCTGCTGGCGCTGACCGGGCGGAGCAACGGTCCCGCCGCGGCTCGCGGCGCCCTCCGGGCAGCGGCGATGGCCTACCTCCTGTCGTCTCCAGTTGTGATCTACTTTGGCTGGCTGTCATATGCCGATCCCTTCGTGCGCGCCTGGAACGCCCAGAACATCATCACCTCGCCTCATCCCATCCACTACGTCTTGGCCTACGGGCTGATGGCGGCTGTCGCCGTCGCCGGCGTTCTCCGGACGAGACTGGACTCTCGATTGCTCTTGCTTGGAGGGTGGCTGCTCGCGCTGCCCTTCCTCGCCTACGCGCCGGTCAACTTGCAGCGACGACTTCCGGACGGCATCTGGGCAGCCGTTGTCGTCCTGGCCGCCTGGGGTCTCGCCGCCCTCCACCCTCGAACATCTCGCATTGTGGGCTACGCAGTAGCCGCGGCCTCACTGCCTTCTTGCCTGATCTTGCTGGCAGGGTCTCTCGGGACCGCCAACCGCCCAGAGCTGCCAGCTTTTGTTCCCTCGGAAACGGCTCAAGCCTTCGAGGAACTCTCGTCACTTGCGACGCCGGATGACGCCGTGATGGCTTCGTTCGACACCGGGAACCTCCTCCCCGCTTGGGCGCCCGTGCGTGTTCCGATCGGGCATGGCCCGGAGAGCGTTGGCTTCGCCCAGGCACGAGCAGATGTCGAGACCTTCTACGCCTCGGACACACCCGCCTCGGTGCGCGAGGATCTTCTGCATCGATATGGGATTCGCTTTGTGGTCTACGGGCCATCCGAACGGATGCTGGGCTCGTGGGACATCGCTGCTCTCCCCGGGCTCTCTCCACTTGTCGACCTGCCCGACGTGCGCATCTATGCAGTTCCCGGAGGCGCTCCATGAACGCGGCCGAGGTAGGCGAAAAGCCGGCCAAGGGCGGCGCCTCCTGGGTGATGTGGGCCCTGGCGTTGGCGGGCCCGCTTCTCCTCCTGGGTCCGATGGTGGTCCAGGGCGACGTGCTCTTCTGGGGTACACCACTCCTGCAGTTCACACCCTGGCACCGGTTTGCCGCCGAAGTCGTCCGGGGCGGAAGCGTCCCTCTGTGGAATCCATACCTCGGCGCCGGCGCGCCGCTTCTGGCGAACCATCAGTCGGCACTGCTGTATCCGCCGAACTGGTTGCTCCTGTTCATCGATCCGGCGTGGGGCCACGGCCTGCTCCTGCTGCTTCACCTTCTGTGGACCGCCGCCGGGATGGTGCTTCTGGCGCGCGCTCTGGGGGCCGGCCCGATGGGGCAGGTGATCGCAGCTCAGGCCTGGTCGATGTCGACCTTCCTCGTCAGTCGAAGCGGCTTCCTCAGTCTGATGGCGGCCGCGGCGTGGATCCCCTGGGTGCTCCTTGCCGCGCACCATCTGGCCACGGAAGCATCTCGCGGGTTACGTAGGCGAGAGACCGTCCGGTCTGTGTTGATCCTCGCCGTCGCCTTGAGCCTGCAGCTCCTGGCCGGGCACGCGCAGACGACGTGGTATGGACTGCTCCTGGCTGCATGGGTGACGTGGCTGGCGTCCGAACGGGGTCGCACCCCCTGGATCCGCAGCACCGTGGCGCTGATGGCCGGCGTCGCGCTGGCGGCCGCGCTCGCCGCGGCGCAGCTCATTCCGACGGCCGAGTATCTCCTACAGTCCTCGCGCGCCGCCGGACTGGACGCTACGAGCGCCATGACCTACTCCTTCTGGCCGTGGCGTGCGTTGGGATTGCTCATGCCCGACCTGTTCGGCAGCCCTGCCGCCGGCGACTTCTGGGGCTATGGCAACTATTGGGAGGACGCCCTCTACATCGGCGTCATCCCCTTGCTCATGGCGGCGACGGCCGTTGTCCACCTCCGACGGTTTGACCCCTCCCGCCGCCGACTCGTCATCGGGCTGCTCGCGGCCTGCGGCGTCGCGTTCCTCTTCGCGCTTGGATCGAACACTCCCCTCCTGCCGTTCCTCTACCGTTGGGTTCCCACATTCGATCTCTTCAACGCACCGGCGCGCTGGAATGTCGTGACGTGTATCGGGTTGGCGCTGCTGGCAGGGCTGGGGGCCGACCTGTGGTCGGCGCCGACGGCGCGCGGCGTGTACTGGAAGCGTCTGGCCATCGCCGGCAGCTTCGCCATGGTGGCGGTCGGCTGGATTGCCAATCGTACCCAGCTCGACCTCCATGCCTCCATGCCCCGCTCCTTCGGCGTGCTGGGCATCTGGCTGATGTCTGCCGCCATCGTCCAACTGCAATGGCCGTCGCTGCCCGATCGCCGTTGGTGGGTCGTCGTCGGCTTGGTGGTGGCGGCCGATCTGTACGCCGCAGACATCGGCCTGGTCCCTTCCACCACGCCGCGTCTGTACGCCGCCGCAACCGATCTGGGAAAGCACGTGAAGGATGGCCACCGCACCTACCTGCCGGCGGATCTCGAGTACGACGTCAAGTTCAAGAGGACGCATCGCTTCGCCACGTTCAACCCCGGCATCGACTGGCTGGATGTGCGCGAGGCCGGTCTGCCGAACACGCCGATGCTCGAGTCAATCCCATCGCTTAACAACTTCGACCCGTTGCTCGCAGCCGAGTACTCGGAGTGGGTGACCTTGCTCGAGGCCAGCCCAGAACCTCGGCAGAAGCAACTTCTCGCGTTGGCTGACGTCGGATGGCTGGGGGAGGCTTCGGGAGAAACTCCGCCATGGGTCGAGTACCGCGCCGTCCCCGACGCGGCCCGGGCACGGATTCTCCCCGCCGTCCGCTGGGTAAGTGGGCGAGCGGAGGCCCTGGCGCTCCTCGCCTCGCCGGACTTCGATCCGTTATCCACACTTCTCCTCGAGGGGCGTGGTCAGGAAGCGCGGTTCCCGGCGCTGGGGGGCGGAACCGGCCAGGCCGAGATTCTTCCTCAACCCAATCCCAACCGGGTCATCGTGCGGACGGTGGCGGAGAACGGCGGCTGGCTGTTGCTCGCGGATGCATGGGATCCGGGGTGGGCTGCGAAGTTGGACGGCGAGACAACACCCTTGTTCCGCGCGGATGGGTTGTTCCGCGGCATCCGGGTCCCTCCGGGAGAGCATGTGGTTCGCTTCGACTACCGACCGTGGGGGTTCGCCATGGGCATCCTGATCTCCGCGGCAGCGTGGTCCCTCGTCTTCTTCTTGGCGAGGAAGCATTGAGGCTCCGGTTGGTTTGGCCGGCGGTGCTGGCGTTGGCGGTGTCCGCCGCGTTTGCCGGTATCCGTTTGGGGCGGTCTGGATGGGACGCCGAAGCGCTGGCGAACATGGGCACGCGCTTCTCCGAGGGCGACCCGGCCGGGAGCGAGGGGTACGACGGGCAGTTCACTCTGTATGTCGCGCGTGACCCCAACCCGGAGACTGTCGCCGCCCACCTGGACCGTCCGGCCTACCGCTACCAACGCATCCTACTACCTCTCATCGCACGGCTGGTGGTTCTTGGGGATGCGCAGGCCATCCCATGGGCCCTCCTCGCCATTGGACTGCTGGCCCAATTCTCAGGGACGCTGGCGGTCGCGGCGTTGATGGACCGACACTCCAAGTGGCCCGGCTACGCGCTGGGCTACGGACTTTGGGTGGGGGTAGTGGTCGGCGTCGGGCTCTTTCTCCATGAACCGCTCGCCTACGGCCTCGTGGCAGGAGGTTGGTCCCTCCGGGCGTGGGGGCGGCGGCCCCTCGGCAACGCTCTGCTCGTGCTGGCGCTGTTCGCCAAGGAAACGACGATCGTCTTTGCGGGCGCGGCCCTCATCGAAGACCTGCTGCAACGTTCGGCCTCGGGGCGGGCGGCGGCCTGGCTGGCAGGAGGAATCCTGGCTTGGCTCGCGTGGCAAGCATGGCTGTGGCGCACCTTCGGCGAGGTCGGCCTCGGAAGCGGCGGCGCTCAGGGGACACCCTTCGAGTGGATCCCTCTGATGGGCTTGATCCGGGTGGGCTTCGTCGACGTGCGCGTCTTTCTGCTGTACCTCGTCATCTTCGGCCCGACCATGGTTCTCCCGGCGATTTGGGCCGCGTGGATGGGGGTGCGCGACCTCGTTCGAAAGGTCGTCACAGCCGACGGCTTGGCCTTGCTGCTCAACGGCTGCCTGATTCTCTTTCTCCCGTTCTCGTCCTTTCGCGAGCCTCTGGCGATTCTCCGGCTGGGAAGCGGGGTCGTCCTGGCGACCCTGGCCTACGCTGCCGCCAACAATCAGCGCCGCAGCCTCAACTACGCCATGTTCTGGACGGCCTTGCTGGTCGTCCTGCTAAACGGGTAAACTCGACCAGCGGCTTGCCGTTTTCCGCCCCGAGGGACTCATGCCAGAAGCTTCCGCGATCGCTGAGAAGATCATCCACAACGTCGAGACGGTCATTGTCGGGAAGCCGGAAGCGATCCGCCTGACCGTCATCGGCTTGCTGTGCCAGGGGCACATCCTGATCGAGGACGTCCCAGGAACCGGCAAGACCGTGTTGGCCAAGAGTCTGGCGCGGTCGATCGGCGGGTCGTTCAACCGAATCCAATTCACTCCAGACATGCTGCCGAGCGATGTCACCGGGGTCTCGATCTTCAACCAGAAGAACCGCGAGTTCGAGTTTCGTGCCGGCCCGGTGCTGGCGCAGATCGTCCTGATCGACGAGATCAACCGGGCGACGCCCAAAACCCAGGCGGCGTTGCTGGAGGCGATGGAAGAGAGGCAGGTGACCGTCGACGGGGTGACGTACAGCCTGCCCAAGCCCTTCCTCGTCCTGGCCACCCAGAATCCCATCGAATACGAGGGGACGTTCCCCTTGCCGGAGGCCCAGCTCGATCGCTTCCTGGTCCGGATCAGCCTCGGCTATCCGACGGCACACGACGAAGTGCGCATGATCGGCGAACAGCAGATCGCCCACCCGTTGGAGAGCCTGCGACCGGTCGTCGACATCCCTGAGCTGCTCCGGGCACAGGCGGCAGTGCGGGAGGTGGACGTTTCGGGCGAGCTGCGCCGCTACATCCTCGAACTGATCGGCGCCACCCGAAAGCACCCCGAGGTCTATCTCGGGGCCAGCCCGCGGGGAAGCCTGGCCCTGTTCCGCACCGCTCAGGCGCGGGCGGCCATCCAGGGCCGCGACTACGTGCTGCCGGACGACATCAAAGCGATGGCCGTGCCGACTCTGGCGCACCGCATCCTGGTCGGGTCGGCGGCCCGCATCCGCGACGTCGACGCGCGCTCGATCGTGCAGGAGATCCTGGCATCCGTGGCTGTTCCCGGGGGCGAGGTCGTTCGGTGACCGGTCGCGCCGTTGTCGCCTTGCTGATTGCGGTGGCCGCCTTCGCTGCCGGCCTGGCGACGGGCAGGGATCTGTTCTTCAACCTCGGCTACCTCTGGCTCGGCATCGTCCTGGTGTCGTGGTTCTGGTCGCGCGTCGCATTGACCGGCGTTCGTCTCCGGCGCCGGCCGCGCAACCTGACCAGTCAGGTCGGGATGGTGCTGGAGGAGGCGTTGGAGCTCGAGAACCGCAGCCCGTTCCCCAAGCTTTGGGTGGAGGTGCGCGACCGGTCGGACCTCCCGGGGCGGTGGGCGGCGGCGCGCACGCTGGGACTGGGCGGTGATCGAGGGTTCTCACGCGGCAGCGCCGAGTTTCAGGGGCATCGGGCCTCGCGCGTGGCCGTCGGCCTCGGATCCGGACAGGAATGGACCTGGCTGGCTCGGACCATCTGCACGCGCCGCGGCCGCTATCACCTTGGCCCCGCCGAACTCCACAGCGCCGACCCTTTCGGCTTCTTCCATGTCCGTGCCCCGGGGAGCGGCGAACAGCCGATCGTCGTTCTTCCGCTCGCCGTGCCGCTGCCGTCATTCCCGCTGCCGAGCGGGCGGTTCACGGGTGGCGAGGCGTTGCGGCAGAAGACCTATCAGGTCACGCCGAACGCCGCCGGCGTGCGCGACTACGCGCCGGGCGATGGGCTGAACCGGATTCACTGGCCCTCGAGCGCGCGGCGAGATCGGTTGATCGTCAAGGAATTCGAGCTCGATCCCATCGCCGACGCCTGGCTGATCCTGGACGGCTATGCGCGCGCCCACTATGAACGCGGCGACTCGGGCCGCGGCAGCGATCGCCTCGAGCTTCCGCCGTCGACCGAAGAGTACATGGTCGCGGCGGCGGCTTCCATCGCCCGCTACGTGCTCCGCCGCAACCGGTCCCTCGGGCTGGTCGCCTACGGCCGCTCGCGCCACGTGCTACAGGCCGATCGTGGGAGGGCCCAGCTCACACGTGTTCTCGAGTCTCTGGCCGTGCTGCGCGCCGAGGGGGAGGCGGACCTCTCGGACGTGCTCAAGATCGAAGGCCCGTGGATGGCGCGCGGCTCGACCCTTATCCTGCTGACCCCATCGACGCGTCCGGACCTGCTGACCGCCGCCGGTGACCTCAAGCGGCGCGGCCTGCTGCCGATGTTGGTGCTGGTCGACCCCCAAACGTTTGGGGGTCCGCTATCCAACGACGGACTGGCGCGGTCGGCGGAGCGAGCCGGCGTCCCCGTTCGCGTCGTGCGTTGCGGTGTGCCCCTGGCCGAGTCCCTGAGCCCGGCCGAGCCGTCCGCCCGTTTCGTGGCGGCTGCCTGAGCCCGTCCATGCGACCACGCCTCCTACTTGTTGCCGTCTTCGTCGCCGGTTTGGTCACCTTGGGCGTTGAGCTCTCGGCCTCCCGCTTGCTGGGGAACGTCTTTGGGACCAGCAACCTGGTGTGGGCCAACATCATCGGCCTCATCCTGGTCTATCTGACGGCCGGCTACTTCATCGGCGGTCGTTGGGCGGACCGCTCGCCGAATCCATCGACGTTCTATGCCTTGCTGGCGTGGGGCGCCTTCACCGCCGGCCTGGTCCCCTTGGCCGCACGCCCCGTGCTGCGATGGGCGGCCCAGTCCGTCGAGCATCTCGACGCCGCCGTCATGCTGGGCTCGTTCGCCTCGGTCCTCGTCCTGTTCAGCCTTCCGGTAACACTCCTCGGATGCGTCTCTCCCTTCGCTATCCGCATCGCCTTGCGCGACACGGGGGAAGCCGGCCGGACGTCGGGACGCATCTATGCCGTCTCGACCCTCGGGTCCATTCTCGGAACGTTCCTGCCGGTCCTGTGGCTGATCCCGGCCATCGGAACGGCTCGCACCTTCCTGGCGCTGACCCTCCCGTTACTGGCCGTCGCCTTCGTGGGCCTGTGGCTCCACGATCGGCGGCGTCTGCTGCGCCTGGCGTGGATGCCCGTCGTGCTCCTGGGCCTGGCGTGGGTGGGGCTGCGCGGCGGAATCAAATCGACGGCCGGCCAGATCTACGAGGCCGAATCGGCCTACAACTACATTCAGGTGATCGAGCGGGACGGCGTGCGGTCGTTGCTCCTCAACGAGGGGCAGGGGATCCACTCCGTCTATGCTCCCGACGGACGGGCGACCTACGGCACCTGGGATTACTTCCTGGCCGCGCCGTATTGGAACGAGCCGCCCGTCCCCGAGGCGCCGGTGGGGCGGTTGGGAATCGTCGGCCTGGCCGCCGGCACCATCGCCCGGCAGTACACCGCCGTCTACGGCCCGATCCCCATAGACGGTTGGGAGATCGATCCACGCATCGTCGAGGTCGGCCGCACCTATTTCGACATGCGCGAACAAAACCTGAACGTCATCGTCGCCGACGGACGATGGGGCCTGGCGCGCAGCGGGCATACGTACGACGTGATCGGCGTCGATGCTTACCGGCTGCCCTACATCCCGTGGCAGCTGACGACCCGCGAGTTCTTCGAGGATGTGCGGGCGCATCTGTCGGATCGAGGCGTGCTGGTCATCAACGTCGGCCGCACCCCCGACGACCGCCGCATCGTCGACGCCATGGCCGGGACGCTGCTGGCGGTGTTCGACAGCGTCCACGTCGTCGATGTGCCGGCGACGTTCAACAGCATCCTGTATGCCAGCGTGGCCCCGACCCAGGCGGCGTATCTCGAAGAGAACTACCAGGCCCTGGCGAGCCGAAACGCCGATCCCTTGCTGCTCGACGTTCTCGGCCGATCGTTGGCCGGTATCCAGCCCACGCCGAAGTCCGCCACGGTCTACACCGACGATTGGGCCCCCATCGAACAGTTGACGAACTCGATCGCCCTGAAGTTCATCTTCTCGGGCGACCTGAGTATCCTGCAGTAGAGGCGAGGTCTCGGCATGGTGGAACCATTGCCCCCGGTGTGGGTGCGCGTGGCGACGGCGTTGTTGGCGGTGACGATCCCGCTGGCGCTCTTGTTGACGAACGTGCGGCTGTTGCTCACGCCGGCGTACGTCGAACTGGCCTACCGCATGCCGGCGTTCCCCGATGACCCGTTCGGCTTGACGCGCGAGGAGCGCATCGCGCAAGCCAACGTCGATCTGGAATACCTGCTGAACGACGCCGGTCCGGAGTTCCTCGGGGATCTCCGCTTCGCCGACGGGACCGCCGTCTACAACGAGCGGGAGCTGCGGCACATGGTGGACGTCAAGCGACTTGTGCAGGCGGCCTTGCGCGTGTGGCTCGCCTCCGTTGTTCTGGCGGCCGGCCTCGGGCTACTCCTGAGCCGGGCAAAGGGATCGGGCCGGGTCTCGCTGGGACTGCATTGGGGATCCATCCTGACGTTCGCCCTGATGGTCGTCATCGGCCTGGGGATCCTGGTGGGGTTCTCCGTGGTGTTTGTCGGTTTCCACCGCATCTTCTTCCAAGGCGACAGCTGGCTGTTCTTCTACTCGGACACGTTGATCCGTCTCTTCCCGGAGCGGTTCTGGTACGATGCGTTCCTTCTCCTGGCAGGATCAACGCTGGTCGAGGCGGCTGCGGTCTTCCTGCTGACGCGAAGGCGGGCGCGCTGACGGGCGCGCCCCTGCGTTCAAGGCCTCATGGCACTTCCCCGATAGCGTAGAACGTGGGGACGAACAGGACGCGGACACCGTCGGTCCACGCCCGCCGGTCGGCGGCCTCGAACCGGTCGAGCTCGGCCCGGTCGAGTGTTCCGGCGAGGTCGGACCTCATGGTGGGCCACTCCGAGTCGGTTGCGGCGCCTCGCCCCGAAGTCCATTCGCCGCCCAGCACGCCGACGCGGACGGACCGCAAGCCGGCCTCGGCAAACGCGGCGCGCAGTTTCCGCCCAAACCGGGTGTCGGCGCCGCGACTCGCCAGGGCCTCCGTCTGCCTCCGTCCCAAATCCTCCAGCTCCGCCGGCGCGTCGATGCGGGCTTGATGGTCCGGCTCGGCGAAGCCGATCACATGCCCGTGGGCTCGCGTGACTCGGGCGGCCTCGATCAGGGCCGCCACCGGATGCTTCAACCAAAGCAGGACGAAGTGGAAGAACGATATGTCGAAAGACCCCCGTCGGAAGGGCAGGGAGTGGGCGTCGCCCACCACGCAGCCTGCGGTGACGGCGCACGTACGGGAGTAGGCAAGCGCAGCGCCGTCGAGGTCGATAGCCGTGAGGCGGGCCCCCGGATGGCTCCGCAGCACGTCGTCGGCGACCGCGCCGGTCCCGGCGCCGATGTCCAATAGACGCGCCCCGGGCTCGATGCCAATCTCGTCGAGAACCTTTTGGCGCAGAGCGCGAGTCCATGCCGCCTGGTCGCGATAGCGGCGATCGAGGGACGGGAAGTCAGGCGCCGACGGCACGGCCAGGTGAGAAGAGGCAGGCGACGTGGGTCAGGTCGCGGTGACGCGGCGCCAGATATCCGCCCACGGGTCGTGCAGAATGTTGCCCAGGACCTGGTCGACTCCCTGCGAAGGGAGGACGTCGCCGTCGGGCTCGACGTACAGCCAGGCGCGGCCGGCCCCTGGTGACGTCTCGGGGATCTCCAGGCGAATGGGGTGATTGGCGGAGTAGGGAACGGGCAGATCCCAGACCAACTCCAGCCCCAGCTCGGCAGCGTGATCCCGCACCTGCCGCAGCGCCTCGAGCAGCGCGTCGGCCTTGGACGGCGACGACAGCGAGACGGCCGTCAACCCCCAGGCCTTGAGCTCGTCGAGCGTCGAGAGGAGACTCGAGGTGTCGGCGGACGAGACGGTCAGATGGGCGGCTGTGAACACGGGCGAGGCGATGGCCTCCTTCAATCCGGCCCGGCTGGCTTCGTCGTCGAGCGCCAGGACGAGCAGGATATGGTCGAGACCTGCCATCGAAAGGGCGTGCATGAAGCCTGCGTCGCCCAGACGGCGGCCGTCGGTGAGCAGACCGGCGACCTGGCCCAGTGTTTCCGCCTCGACGACCAGGTCCACGAGGTCAGGACGCAGCGTGGGCTCTCCGCCGGTGAACGTCACATGCGGAATGCCGGCCGTCCAGGCCGTGCGCAGTACGGTCTTCCACTCGTCGGTCGAGAGTTCCCGGTCGACGCGTCGGCGCGCTTGCGGATCCATCCGGCCGTGAGCATCCGTGCGGTAGGTCAGAGCCAGGTCGAGGCGGTACGGTGCGGACAAGGTGCCGCTGAAGGGTTCGGCGCGTTCCATGCCCAAAGCGACGACCGGATCCTGATCGCGCCGGCCGGCCAGCGAGTCGATCTGATCTCTGAGTTGTTGCGTGTCGCGTCGGGCGCGGCCTCGGCCGACGCGGTACCGCGAGGCGATCCAAGCCGCGGCGGCGTCCTCCGACAACCCCTGGAGGTAGAGAGCCGCGTGTTGAGCGGCCGTTGGATTCAGATGGATCACGGTCGAGGCGTTGGCCACGAGGATCCCCTGCCCGTCGGCCTCGATCCGCAGGTGAAGCCGGAACGGTGTGTTGTCCGGTCCGGTGCCCTGGTAGTGGTAGACGCCCGGAGCGGGGGGCTCGGGAAGCGGGCGGGGTCGGAAGAGGCCAGACAGCCAATTCTTCATGCCATCTCCCTCACTTCGGTCGGGGCGGCGGTGAGCGGCCAGGTGGGTTGGGGCGGGCTGAGGGGACAGCCTCCGCCACACTCGGACAGGAGAACGCACGCACGGCAGGCATCGGCGACATACTGTCGCTCACGCAGGCGCCGCGACAGGTCGTGGTTCCAGATCGACTCCCACGTGTCGGTCTGCAGGTTGCCGACGGGTTGGTAGTACGACTGGCATGGCAGGACCGACCCATCCGGCTCGACGGCCATGTTGTAGCGCGCCGCGGTGCAGCCCTTGACTCCCAGCTCGACGGCCACTGGGTCGAAATGGCAGTATTGGGTCGGCGTGTACCAGATCAACCGCTGGCCGTGTTGGTCCGTCCGCTCGCGGGCGATCTGCAGCAGGGGTCCAAGGCCGCGCTCCGGCAATCCGGTCCCCACCGATCCGCCGAGCCCGGTGTGGATCAACGCGTTGCACCCGACCGTCGGGACGCCGAGCTCAGCCAGGAAGTCGATCGTTTCTCCCAGATGAGGGGCGTTGTCGGCCAGTAGCGTGGTGTTCGTCATCACATACAGGTTCTGATCGAGCGCGTTCCGCACGCCTTCCACGGTCTGCCGCCAGGCTCCTCGAGCGCGCACCATCCGGTCGTGGATGGCTTCGTCGTGAGATTCGACCGTGATCTGGACGTGGTCGAGGCCGGCGGCGGCCAGGCGTGCCACATAGCCGGCATCGGAAAGTCGTCGGCCGTTGGTGAGGAGGCCGACCACCTGGCCCAGAGAGCTGGCATGGGAGACGAGCTCCGGCAGATCTTCTCGCAGCGTCGCCTCGCCTCCGGTGAAGCAGATATGGGGGATGCCCGCTTGCCGAAGCGCGTCCATCATGGCGCGCCACGACTCGGTCGGGAGCTCGGGAAAGGTGCGGGGCCGGGCGTTGTAGCAATGGGCGCAGTCATCGTTGCAGCGATAGGTCAGCGCCAGGTCCATCCGGAATGGGGCGCTCGGCACTTCCGAGAAGGGAGGCCGGATCTCGAGATCGGCGTCATGGATAGGGCAGGCGTCGGGTTGGGTGAGGGCTTCGAGGTCGGCCCAGATGCGGGAGACATCGCGCGTGGCCACGGCACGGCGGACGCGATACTTGCGCTGGATCGCCCGCGCCGCGTCGTCCTGCGAGCGGGCTTCGAGATACATCCATGCCACCATCGTCGCCGTCGAGTTCAAGTGGTACGCGAGGTTGGAGTTGACCAGCAGCAGTGAGGAGCCGTCCTGCTCCACTCGGAGGTGGATCTTGACCCTGTCGATGTCTTCTGTCGCCCTCCCGGCAGGACACCGGGACGGTGTGAGCGGGGGCCGCTCTTCAAATCGAGGTGCAAAGCGAGACTCTGCGTCCGAAGTCGAAGGGCGCCGATTCGAAGTGCGGCCCCTGCGCCCTTCGACTACGGCGGCAGGGGCGTTCGTCTCGGACGCTGTTGAAACGCCGCCTCGGCTCAGGGCGTCTGAGGTTGGGTCGACGGACGATAGCGATGCATTGCCCCAAGTACCGGAACCACGCAAGTACGAATGCAGCCCCGCCTTTGGTCCGTGGCGGTCCGCCGAACGTCTCACGTTGAACGGAAGACGCATCCTAGCGCCCTCCTCCGGCGCAGGCGCAGGCGCACCCGGCGCAGGCACACGCGCAGGCACATCCATGTCCACCGGAGAAGCCGGATGAGCGCGAAGGTGGCGGAGGCGGGTTGGTCGTCCGGGTCACACCGGCTGTGAACTCAGTGACGTTGTGGACCAGGGAGCCGGCCGTGTTCTGGACGCCGCGCGCGATGCTGGCGGCGAAATCGGAGCCGGGCAGATGGGGCAAGGACACCCGGCCTCCACCGCTGGGCATTCCGCTGCTGACGGGAGCGGCCGTGTGCGTGGCGGGGATCGTCGAGGGACGGTACGCGCCCCACCAGGTGGGCAGGAACACCGGCCCGTCGCCGAAGGTCCGCCGCGTCTGGCCGTCGAAGTCGCGATCCATCATCATCCACTCGAGCGATTCGGCGAACTGCTCGGATTTCATCTCGGGCGTCTGGGCCGCCTGAACCTGTTGCCAGGCCTTCTGGATGATGGCGCGATAGAATTCGCGCGTTTCGCGCAGTCCGAATCCCTTCATCTTCGCCTGGACCGACTTGACGAGCTCGATCATCATTTCCGTCAGCTCGCGCTGGCGCTTGCGCGCGTCCTCAAGGACAACCGCGTCCAGGAAGGCGGTTTCGTACGTGTACAGGTCCTCGGGGCGAGGCTGCACGGCCTCGACCTTGAGTGGCTCCTCCTGCACGACCTTCGCCGCTCCCTTCTTGACGACGGCGAACAGGATCATGGTCAGGACCTTGTCCAGCCCGGTCTCCAGGAGGACCGCCGCCTCGACGGCGGTCAGGCCGCGCTTGAGCCCGTGGCCTTCGACGGCGATCTTGGGTGGCAGGTAGGCGAGTTTGCTGCGGCGGCCGGCCCACAGGATCAGGGCGAATATCAGAACGAAGAAGCCCACGGGGGCGAGGCAGCCGAGCGCCGAGAGGAAGCCCGCGAGGATCCCTGTCCAATCAAAGGGCGGCGCCGTGACGATGGCTCCGGAGGGAATGTAGCTCGCGGGGAAGGAAGCGCCGAAGGTGTACTGCGTGTCGCCGCGAGCGGAGGTATCGCGCCAGGTGTAGACGATGCGGCCGTCGTTGTCGAACCCGGTGGCCGGATCCTGGCTGGGCCAGCCGCCCTCAGGCGTGTGCCAGCGCGGCTCGTCGGGCTGAACGCCCGGCGGCAAATGGAATGTCACCGTCAGGTCGGTGGAGCCGTGCACGAACTGGCTGTCGAACCAGGTGGGCGAGAACTTGGCGCTGGCGTAGTCCTGCTGGTCGGCCGGGTATAGGACGTGACCGACTCGCCCGATCTCGACGACCACCGTTCCGGAGCGACCCGGGGCGATCGACCGCGCGCCCAGCCCGACGGCCACGCCGGGTTTCACGTAGGGTGATTGGGAGATGTCGCTGACCGGCTGGCCGTCCACGGTGGCGGCGACGCTGCTCAGATCGTAGTCATCCGTGGGGACTCCCACGTCGACGAAGTCCAGCGGATCCGCGCCAGCGTCATTGAGGAACGTGAAGGCGTAGACGACTCGGTAGGTGCCGTCGGCCTGGATGAACACGTCGACGACTTCCTGCGGGAGTTGGAAGGAGTAAGTCTGCGCGAACGCAGGCACGGCCCCCAGAACCAGGGCAAGCGCCGTCAGCACGACGAGGAGCGCGCGTCGCTTCATGCGGTCACCTCTTGGCGCGGGTGCGCGGGTCACCACTTGGGTGCTTCTTCGAGCTGGTAACTTGTGCCGCAGTAGGGGCAGTTGACAACGGGAGCCCCGGCGACCATCTTGACGTTCTCGGTGCTGAGCTGGCCGCCGCACACTTTGCAGGTGAAACGCTCGAGGCTGACGTCGCCCGAAAGCTCGATCCGCTGGACGACCTCGCCCGCCGCACCTTCCTTGGCTCCCTTCCGTCCGGCGAGCCAGATCAGGACGAACCCGGCCGCCAGCAGGCCCAGGCCGACAAGGATCCATCCCGGAGATCCTTCCGGGCTGAACGCGCCGAGGAGAAACAGGGCGCCGAACAACACCAGGATGGCGGCGGCGATGTAAGCGATGACACGTCCTGCGGTCATGGTTGGCCTCCGAGCGCCACCGCAGTCTAGCAGAGCGGCGGAAACCGGACAATGGACGTTTCGCACGTCTCAGGTCTGATTTCCAGCCGCGCCGGCCTCGCCGCGCCGGGCAGGGCGCTGCAGAGGTGACCGAAGGAAACCGCGTATAATCATCGGAATGGCCAAAGGAAGTCCCGCCGCGCGCGCCGACGAGCTGCGGCGACTCATCAACGAACACAACTACCGTTACCACGTCCTCGATGCGCCCGTCATCAGCGACTACGAGTACGACAAGTTGGTGCGCGACCTTCAGGCGCTGGAGCAGGAGCATCCGGAGCTCGTCACGCCGGACTCCCCTACCCACCGCGTCGGCGGCCAGCCGTCGGAGCGCTTCGCCAAGGTCGCCCATCCCGCCCCGATCCTGAGCCTGAGCAACGCCTACACGCCGGACGAGGTGCGCGCCTGGTTCGAACGCATCCGCAGGCTGGACGACCGGGTCGAACGCAGCGCCTTCGTCGTGGAGCCCAAGCTGGACGGGTTGACGGTCGTGCTGACCTACCGCGACGGCCTGTTCAGACAGGGCGCCACCCGGGGAGACGGCGTCACCGGGGAGGACATCACCCCCAACCTCCGGACGGTGCGGACGCTGCCGCTGCGTGTGCCTGTGGCCGCCTCTAAGAAGCGGCCTCCCTCGCGGCTGGTTGTGCGCGGGGAAGCCATCATCTTCAAGGCCGCCTTCGAGAAGCTGCGCAAAGACATGGAAGCCGCCGGACAAAAGGCGTACGTCAACCCTCGCAACACGGCTTCGGGCGCCCTGCGCCAGCTCGATCCGTCGTTGACCGCCTCGCGCCCCATCTCGCTCTTGTGCTACGGGATCGTCGACGCCGACGGGTCCGTTCCCGGCACACAGTGGGAGGCTCTGGAGTACTTGCGCGGGCTCGGCTTCCCCGTGGCTTCCGAGATCGAGCGGGTGTCATCGCTCGAGGAGGCCATCCAGACGGGCGAGGCCCTCGAGGCCAGGCGGGAGTCGCTGCCGTACGAGGCGGACGGCGTCGTCATCAAGATCGACGACCTTGGCGTGGCCGCCGACCTGGGGACGGTGGGCAAGGACCCTCGCGGGGCGCTGGCCTTCAAGTTCAGCGCACAGGTGGCGACGACGCGCCTGGAAGACATTGGGGTCAACGTCGGACGGACCGGCGTGATCACCCCCTATGCCATCCTGTCGCCGGTCGAGATCAGCGGCGTCACCGTCCGCCAGGCGACCCTGCACAACTTCGATTTCATTCGGGACAAGGACATCCGCGTCGGCGATCGCGTGGCGATCAAGCGCGCCGGCGAAGTGATTCCCTACGTCATCGGTCCGGTGGTCGAAGCCCGCAAGGGCTCCGAGCGTGCCTACCGTCCCCCGACGAAATGTCCGTCGTGCGGAGAGCCGCTGCAGCGCCTGCCCGACGAGGTGGCAGTCTATTGCATCAACGCCGCCTGTCCCGCCCAGCTCGTGCGGCACCTGGAGCACTTCGCCGGACGCACGGCGATGGACGTCGAAGGCCTGGGGATCAAGGTGGCTGAACTTCTGGTCTCGCAGAAACGGGTGCATGACGTCGGCGACCTGTATCGTCTGCAGGCCTCCGACTTGGCGGACCTGGAAGGATTTGCGGAAAAGCGCGCCGAGAACTTGATCCGGTCGATCGATGCCTCGCGCGACCGCAGCCTGGCGCGCCTGATCAACGCCCTGGGGATTCGCGGGGTGGGGGAGACCGTCGCCGCCGACCTGGCGCGCGGTTTCGCCGACCTCGGCGCGCTGGCAGCCTCCAGCGAGAATGAGCTCCAGGCACTGGAGGGGATCGGCCCATCGACGGCCGAGGCGATTGCTGGCTGGTTTCGCCGGCCCGCCAACCGCCGCCTCGTCGAGAAATTGCGCAAGGCCGGCGTGTGGCCGCGTGGCGCTCCGAAGCGAAAGGGCGGTCGCCAAACGCTCGCCGGAAAGACCTTCGTACTTACCGGGACCCTTCCCGGCCTCAGTCGCGAACACGCCAAGGAACTGATCCAAGAGCACGGTGGCCGCGTGTCCGACAGCGTAAGCTCGAAGACGAGCTATGTCGTGGCCGGCGAAGCGCCGGGCTCCAAACTGGAGAAAGCGCGCAGCCTGGGTATCCCGGTGCTAGATGAGGCCGGGCTGCGCAGGTTGATCGCTTGACGCCCCCGAGGAGAACCGCCATGGAGTGGATTCCTGACGACGACAGCGTGATGAAACGCATCCGCGCCATGTGCGACCGCGTGGAGAAGATACAGGCCGAGGGGGTCTACTTCTACAACATGCCGGTGACGGAACTGCGCGGGGGCTCGCGGGTCGTGGTCGACGGCCGGACGATGACCATGTTCGCCTCCTACAGCTATTTGGGACTGATCGGGCACCCGCGCATCAATGCCGCCGCCAAGTCAGCCATCGACAAGTACGGCACCGGCACCCACGGCGTTCGGACGTTGGCCGGCAGTCTGACTCTCCACCGGGAACTCGAAGCCACGATCGCGCGTTTCAAGGGCGCCGAGGAGGCCGTGACCTTCTCCTCGGGATACGTCACCAACCTCACGACCGTTTCGACTCTGGTCGGCCGGCATGACGTCGTCTTCAGCGACAAACTGAATCACGCCAGCATCGTCGACGGCTGTCTGCTCTCAGGTGCCAAGTTCGTCCGCTTCCGCCACAATGATATGGAGGACCTTCGCCAGAAGCTGGCCGAAGCCCCCAAGGGGGCCGGACGCCTGGTCGTGGCCGATGCCGTCTTCAGCATGGACGGGGACGTGATCGACCTGCCGGCCCTGGTCCGCCTGTGCCGCGAACACCACGCCTGGCTGATGATCGACGAGGCGCATTCGTTGGGCGTGCTCGGCGCCACCGGGCGGGGGATCGAGGAACACTTCGGCCTGCCGGGGGTGATCGACATCCAGATGGGGACGCTCAGCAAGACGATCCCCAGCATCGGCGGCTATATCGCCGGCCGCTCGGACTTGATCAAGTACCTGCGCCACCAGTCTCGAGCCTACATCTTCTCCGCGGCGCTGCCGCCGGCTCAGGCGGCCGCCGCGCTCGAGGGATTCCGCGTGATCGAGGACGAGCCGTGGCGAGTGCAGGCGGTCCAGCGCAACGCGCGCCACTTCATCGACGCCATCCGCGAGCGGGGTCTGGACACGCTGCATACCCGCACCGCGATCGTCCCGGTGTTGTGCGGTACCGACGAGCGCGCCTTCCAGATGACGGCCGAGGCTCAGCGCCAGGACATCTTCGTCCTGCCGGTCGTTTCTCCCGCCGTGCCGGAGGGTCAGGCCCGCTTGCGGGCAACGGTCACGGCGGCCCACACCGCCGAGGAGATCGACCAGGCGAGCGAGGTATTCGCGCAGGCAGGGCGGAAAGTCGGCGTTATCTAGCGCTTGCCGTCAGGTTGCGGACCTCGACTGAAGTCCCCCGTTCCCAGTCGGCCGTTCCCAGTCCGAATGGAATGACCGGAGGCTGTTGACTTGGAACTGGAAACCGTAGACCCAACGAGCCCATGAGCCAACAGCTGATCTTGAGGCCAGGCCGCGAGCGCTCGCTCCTTCGGCGGCACCCGTGGATCTTCTCCGGCTCGGTGGCGGAGACTCGAGGCTCGCCGCAAGCCGGTGATACCGTCGATGTCTTGTCATCGTCCGGGGAGTGGCTGGCAAAGGCGGCCTATTCCCCCGAAGCGCACATCGCCGCCCGAGTCTGGACCTGGGATCCCGAAGAGCTCGTCGATGAGGCGTTCTTTCGCCGCCGGTTGACCGCGGCCCTGGCTACACGCGCGGAACTGATGCGAGGTTCGTCCTGCACGGCGTATCGTGAGGTGCACGCCGAGTCCGACGGACTGCCGGGGCTTGTGCTCGACCGCTATGGGGATGTGCGCGTCGTCCAATTCCTGTCTCAGGGAGCCGAGGCCTGGCGCGACGAGATTCTGGCCGCGCTCAGCGGCATGCATCCGACGTCGGGGACGTATGAGCGCTCCGACACCGAGGCGCGGACGCTGGATGGTTTGGCGCCGCGAGCCGGTGTCCTTGCGGGCGAAGTCCCCGAACGAGTGGAAATCCGCGAGGACGACATGGTCTTCTCGGTCGACGTCCACCGCGGCCAGAAGACCGGTTTCTACCTCGACCAGCGCGATCACCGGGCGCTGATCCGGCGCCTGGCGCCTGCAGGGCGAATGTTGGACGGGTTCTGCTACACCGGGTCGTTCACGGTGGCCGCCCTCAGGGGAGGCGCAAGTCAGGCGCTCTCGATCGATTCGTCAGCCGAGGCGCTCGAGCTTGCCCGGGAGAACATGCGCCTCAACGGCCTGGCCGACGATCGAGCGACCTGGACGGACGGCAACGTCTTCGAGGAGCTCCGCAGGCTGCGCGATCGCGGCGAGTCGTTCGAGATGGTCGTGCTCGATCCGCCGCGCCTGGCCGCGGCGGCCTCCCACGTGCCGCGCGCGGCACGGGCCTACAAGGACGTCAACCTGCTGGGGTTGAAGCTTCTCAAACCCGGCGGGCTGCTCGTAACCTTTTCGTGCTCCGGCGGCCTCTCGCCCGAGCTCTTCCAGAAGATTGTGGCCGGAGCTGCGCTGGACGCCGGAGTTGAGGCTCAGATCGTCGGCTGGCTGGGTCAACCGGCCGACCACCCGGTCGCCATCCAGTTTCCGGAGGGGAGGTACCTCAAAGGGCTGGTGGTGCGGCGATCGGATGCTTAGGCCGCCATCTAGTTCAGCGGATGTTGGGGCGAGGCTGAAATCGCGAAAGGTGGGGCAGCCTGGCTGCCCCACCTCTTCTGGGGAGGTTGAAGGTAGAGAGACGACCTGCCGCCCTCACCCCGATTGCAGCTTGCGCTTCATCGAGGCCGACAGCGCCAGACGATGCAACCGCATCGCCCGTTCGGCCCCGTCCTTGTCGCCCGCCTGCTCGAGGCGTTGGGCGGCGCCCAACAGCGCGCTGAGCAAGTCCTCATCGACAGCTTCGGGCTCCTTTTCGAACAGAGCCGGCGCCTGCCCTTCGTCCTCCAGATCCAGCAACTGTTGCGCCAGGCGCAGTCCGGGCGGCAGCGACTCCTGGATGAGGTTTCGCAGCCGGGACTCGATCTCCTGCAGCCGCTTGAAGGTAGTGTCGTCCGCTCGATCGCGCGCCGCCCTCAAGTTGGCCCCGAGAATCCCGAGGAAGAGGTCGTCGATGGCCGGCAGGGCGGACTGGAGCGCCTGATCGAGATCAGGCGCCTGCAGAAGCGAGCGCAGCAGGCCCGCCGCCTGTGCGGCGCGTGCCTCCTGGGCGCGGTCGATGCGCTGGGTCAGGTCGAGCAGCTGCTCACGCAGCAGTCCGAGGCGCGTCTTGGCGTCTCCCGCCCCGGCTTCAATGCGTTGGCTCAGCAGTTGGAAGAACTCATAGTCCAGGGCCGGGCGGGTCAGGCTGACGAGCGCCTCGACGCGCTCCGGGGTCGGCGCAGCGACGAGAAGGTCGAGAAGCGTCTCCCGGGTGAGGTCCTTGCCGGCTTCATTGAGGCTCTTGACCGCCGCCTCGACTTCCGCCTGCTGAGCTTGAAGGCGCTTTCCCAGTGATGTCTGGGTCAGGGTCGCTTCCAGTCGGCGCGCCGCTCGCTCGGCTGCCTGCGGGTCGCGCGCGTTCTGCAGGCTCAAGGTCGCCAGTTGGAAGAACGTGTCGTCCAGTTCGGCGTCGTGTTCGGCGACGAAGGCCGGCAAGTTCTCATCCGGGGCCCTCAACAGATCCTCAAGCAGGCGAAGACGGGCCCGCTGCGCATCGAGCTGTTCGCGGGTGATGCCATCGGCCTGCAGCACACGCTCCACCAGGCCCTGCATCGTCAGGACGGCCTGGGGCTGCAGCAGGTAGGCCTTGCGCTGCTCGGCGGGCAGGTGGCGCAGGACCTCGTTGATCAACTGCCCAACGACGCGTTCCTGTTCGTCCTTCGGCAGGTTGAGCTCCACCGGCATATAGGTGAGCAGCAGTTCCTTGGATGGATCGTGATACACGAGGGGCGTCGCCAGCTGGCCCTCGAAGCCGCAAACGGGACAGCGCAGGCGGTTGAGGCTTCCCGACAGCAGGCGAGCCTTCGCCGCGGGGTCCCGGCCGACGTCGACGAGTTGCTCGACCGACGCTTGCACCGGCGAGCGGCAGTTTGGACAACGGATCTGCGATACGCCTTGCGCCATGGATGAGTCCCTTCGAACTGAGATCTACGATCGCGGCAAGCTGAAGCAGATGCGCGCCCCGCGGTCCCGCTCCGGGTCGACCCAGATGCGTCCGCCGTGGGCCTCGACCACCGACTTGGCGAGGAACAATCCCAGCCCGGCACCCTGCGTGCGTTGCGCCGCCGAGGCCGAGCGGTAGAACCGCTCGAAGATGTGCGGGGCGTCCTGCGGGTCGATGCCGGGACCCTCGTCGCTGACGCACACGACGGCCTCTTCGCCTCGCACCGATCCTTGGACACGGATCTTCCCTCCCGCAGGGGAGTACTTCATCGCGTTGGAGAGCAAGTTGTTGAAGACCTGCGTCAGGCGCTGCTCGTCGGCTTGGAGCAGGGGGTACGTCTTGGGAAAGCGGACCTCGAAGGTGTGCTGACCGGATTGCGTGCGAAAGCGCTCGACGACGCGTTGAGCCAGGCTGTCGAGGGCCACTTCGCTCTTGTTCAATCCGAGCACGCCGGCCTGCAAGCGGGAGGCGTCGAGCAGGTCGTCGATCAATCCGGCCAGGTGGTCGGCCTCGTCCTCGATCACCGCCAGGCTGTCGCGCACGACCGACGGCTCCCAGGTAGCGTCCTCGCGCCGCAGCGTCCCGACGTAGCCTTTGATCAGCGCCACCGGCGTCCTCAGTTCATGGCTGACGATCGAGATGAACGTGCTCTTGAGCTCCTCGGCCTGTCGAAACTTCGTGATGTCGCGAACGCTGCCGACGATGCTCAACATCCGGCCGTCGGCGCCGAGGGCGGGGGCGTACGTCACGCCGACGCTGACCGTCCCGGCGGATCGCCGGCGCAGGTCGCCTTCGACGTAGAGCGTGGCCTGGGCCGAGAGCGGCCAGCCGTCGGCTTCGGCCTCGTCCAGCGTCAGGCCCGGCTCGCGGCGTGCCCACTCGAAGACTTCGTCATGAGCCCGCCCGACCGCCTCGGCCGCCGGCAGCGCCAGCAACCTTTCGCAGGCGCGGTTGAAGCGGACGATCCGGTGCCGCGGATCGAGCAGGAAGATCCCGTCGGCCGACGACTCGAGAACGACGTCCAGGAATTGCTTCTGGCGGTTGACCTGCGTGTAGAGGCGGGCGTTGCTGACGGCGATGGCCGCCTGCGAAGCGAACGCTTGCAGCAAGGCGCGATCCTCGGACGAGTAGGCGCCCTCGTAGGAGCGGAACACGAACAGCACGCCGACAACTTCACCGCGCGCCAGCAGCGGTAGTCCAACGCCGTTGAGCAGGCCCATCGACGCCGCCCGGGTGACGCGCTGCAGCCGGCGATTCACCTCCGGCACGGCGAACACCGCCGGATCGCCTTCGGCGGGGATGTCGGAGAGCAGCGGTTCCAACTCGCGGGTGAAGTCGGGATTCAACCCATGCGTCGCCGCCAGCCGCCAACCTTCGCCCTCGTCGTGCAAGGCGACCAGCCCGGCGTGGCTGGCCAGCAGTTGGGTGGCGACTCGTAAGATTCGAGCGAGGACCTTCTGAAGATCGAGCTCCTCGGTGATCAGCCGGGAGATTTCGAGGAGGTCGTCGCGCTGGCGGACTCGGAAGTCGGGCAGCATCGCCTCAATCCAGGCCCTCCGATTCCGCTTCGGTGACCGCCGCCTCGAGAATCTCCAAGGCTTCATCCACCTGCTGTCGTTCGATGTTGAGTGGCGGCGCCAGGCGGACGGTGCTTTCGCCGCACCCCAGCAACAGCAGACCGTGGGTGAAGGCGCGGTCGAGGATGCGTTCGCGCAGGCCGTGGGCAGCTTCTTTGGTTTCGCGGTTCTTGACAAACTCGATGCCGATCATCAAGCCCTTGCCGCGAACGTGGCCGATGGTGGCGTGGCGGCACTGGATCTCGGCCAGCGCGTCCAGTGTGTACGTCCCGACCTCGGCGGCGTTCTGCATCATTTCGTGCTCGATCAGGTCGAGGGTCGCCAGCGAGGCGACGCATGCCAGCGGGTTGCCGCCGAAGGTGTTTCCGTGTGCCCCCTGGGGCCAGTCCATCACACTCTCACGGGCGATCATCGCCCCCAACGGGACGCCGGAAGCGATGCCCTTGGCGGCGCAGACGATGTCCGGCTCGACGCCCCAATGCTGGATGGCCCACCACTTGCCGGTTCGGCCGACGCCCGATTGCACCTCGTCGGCGATGAGCAGGATGCCGTACTTGTCGCAGAGTGCCCGAAGCGCCGGGAAGAAGCCGTCGGGCGGGACGATGTAGCCGCCCTCACCCTGGATGGGTTCCACCAGGATGGCGGCGCATTCGTCGGGCGGGACGGCTCGCGCCAGGACGACGTCCTCGATGTAGCGCACGACGGTTTCGCCGTAGTCGGCGTCGCCGTTGGCGGACGTCAGCACCGGGCGATAGGGATCGGGGAAGGGAACGTGAGCGACCCCGCCCATGACCGGGAGAAACCCGCGACGGTAGAGCGGTTTGCTGGAGGTGAAGGCCAGCGCACCCATGGTCCGGCCGTGGAACGAGCCGTAGAACCCGATGAACTGGGTGCGGCCAGTGTGATGCCGGGCCAGCTTGATGGCGGCCTCGACAGACTCGGCGCCCGAATTCCCGAGAAAGACCTTCGCCGGTTCCTCGAACGGGGCGAGGGAGGCCAACCGTTCAGAGACCTCCACCCATTTCGGATGGTAATAGTCCGATGAGATGTGAAGGAATCGCTGCGCTTGCTGGGTGATCGCCTCGACAACCTTGGGATGACTGTGGCCCGTCGAGCAGACGGCGATGCCGGCGGCGAAGTCGAGAAAGCGATTGCCGTCGACGTCCCAAACCTCCGAACCGCGCCCGTGATCCATGACGAAAGGCGTCGAGCGAGGGTAGGACGGGGAGATGACGGCCCGGTCTCGTTCCAGGTAGGCCCGGGCCTTGGGGCCTGGCAGGGTGTAGGTCTTCACAGGCTAGGACCTCCGCCTTGTACGTCGGTTGGCCGGCGACCCGGACCGTCGGGTGGGGCCGCCGCGCTGCCTGGAGGGAGGCAGGCTGCCGACCGGCCGAACCCCTGCTGTGCGGCCGCGGGGCCGGTCAGGGTGGTCGGGTCGGTGATATGTAATTGTACCACCCCGCCTTGGAACGGCCCGCATTGTGTTGTATAAAAGTCTTACAGCACCGCGCCTCCCCCATCCACCGACAGCCGAAGCCAAGGAGGGCCGCATGCAAGATCGACCGTGGTTCAAGCACTATGATCCTGGCGTCCCGCACCACCTCGAGTACCCCGCCATTCCCCTGCAAGCCTTCCTGAGGCAATCGGCGCAACGCTTTCCGAACCGGCCCTGCACCTTGTTCCACGGCCACGCTGTGACCTATGGGGAGATGGACGCCCAAACCGACCACTTGGCGGCGGCCCTGGCCTCCATGGGCGTGCGCAAGGGGCAACCGGTCGGGATCTTCATGCCCAACTCCGCCCAATTCGTGATGGCCTTCTACGCCATCCTCAAAGCCGGCGGGGTCGTGGTGGCGACCAACCCGCTCTACACGGCGCGCGAGATCGAACACCAGATGAACGACGCCGGGGTCGAGATCCTGCTGTGCATGAGCAACTTCTACCGGATGGTCAAGGAGGTCCAGCCCAAGACCAAACTGCGCAAACTGATCGTCACCAACATCAAGGAGTACTTGCCGCCCTTGACGCGCGTGCTGTTCACCCTGGCCAAGGAGAAGAAGGGTGGCCATCGCGCCACGCTGACCGGTGATGACGTCTGGCTGCAGGACGTCCTGCGGCAGTTCGCTTCGGCGCCGGCGCCGAAGGTCGAGGTCGGTCCGGACGACCTCGCTCTCTTCCAATACAGCGGCGGGACGACGGGCCTGTCGAAGGCGGCCGTGGCTCTGCACCGCAACCTGGTCGCCAACACGCTGCAGATCCGCGCCTGGATGCCCGAGACGAAGGACGGCGCTGAAACGGTCTTGATGGCGATCCCACTCTTCCATGTCTACGGGATGGTGGCGGGCATGTCGTATGCCATCCAGGCGGCCGCTTCGATGGTGATGATCCCCAATCCAAGAGACCTGCCGGACGTCCTCCAGTCCATCGACAAGTACGCCCCCTCCGTCTTCCCGGGCGTGCCGACGATGTACAACGCCATCAACAACAATGCCGACGTGAAAGCGGGGAAGTACAAGGTGACGTCGATCAAAGCCTGCATCTCCGGGTCGGCTCCGCTGATGCGCGATACCAAGGATCGTTTCGAGGCCCTGACCGGCGGGAAGTTGGTGGAAGGCTACGGGCTGTCCGAAGCGCCGACGGCCACCCACTGCAATCCGCTCAATGGCGAGACCAGGGCCGGATCGATCGGCTTGCCGTTTCCCGATGTCGATTGCCACATCGTCTCCCTCGATGACGGCGTCACGGTCTTGGGCGTCGGGGAGGTGGGCGAGTTGGCCATCCAGTCGCCCAATGTGATGCAGGGCTACCACAACATGCCCGGCGAGACGGCCATCGCTTTGAAGAGCGGCTGGCTCTTCACGGGTGACATCGCCCGGATGGATGAGGACGGATACTTTTACATCGTCGACCGGAAGAAGGAACTGATCAAGCCCGGAGGCTATCAGGTCTGGCCGCGTGAGGTGGAAGAGGAGATCTCCAAGCACCCCAAGGTGCTCGAGGTCGGCGTGGCCGGAGTCCCGGATGCGTACCGCGGCGAGACCGTCAAAGCCTGGGTGGTGCCGCGGCCCGGCGAAACCCTGACGGTGGATGAAATCCGCGCCTGGTGCAAGGAGCGGATGGCGCCGTTCAAGGTCCCGACGCAGGTCGAATTCCGCACCGAGTTGCCCAAGACGACTGTCGGGAAGATCCTTCGCCGCGAGCTGGTGCGGCAGGATCGGGAGAAGCCGCCGGAGTCGACGGCGGCGTAGTCGGCGTTCAGCGACAGAAGAACGAGCCCCCGGTTGTCCGGGGGCTCGTTTCGTTGTGTGGTTGACGAAGGTTAGGCGGGTGTCGGCTGGCCCATCGGCATAGGGGTGCCGCTCACCTTTGGCTGGACCTCCATCCCGAACAGCCGCGCGAACTCATCGCCGTCGACGGTCTCCACCTCGATCAGCCGCTGGGCAATGCGGTCGAGTTGGCTCCGGTACTCGATCAGCACCTGCTTGGTCCGAGCGTAGGCCTCATCCACCAGGCGCCGGACGGCGGTGTCGATCCGCTCGGCAACGGTTTCGGAGTAGTCTCTCTGCTCGGAGATCTCGCGGCCAAGGAAGATCAGCTCCTCCTTTTGGCCGTAGACGAGCGGGCCCAACTCCTGACTCATGCCGAGGCGGGTGACCATCGTACGGGCCACCTTGGTGACACGCTCGAGGTCGCTGGAGGCGCCCGACGTGATGTCGTTGAAGACGATCTCCTCGGCGGCGCGCCCGCCGAGCAGAGTCGCCATCTCCGCCTTGAGCTTGTTCCGGGAGGTCAGGGTGCGGTCGTCTTCGGGCAGGGCCATGGTGAACCCGCCCATGACACCGCGGGCGATGATGCTCACCTTGTGGACGGGGTCGGCGTCGGGGATCACGTGCGTCACGACGGCGTGCCCCGCCTCGTGATACGCCACGATGCGCTTCTCCTCGTCGGAGATGAGCCGGCTCTTGCGCTCGGGACCGGCCACCACGCGCTCCATGGCCTCCTGGAACTCACTCTGACCGATGCTCTTCTTGTCGCGGCGGGCCGCCAGGATGGCCGCTTCGTTGACGAGGTTCTCCAGATCGGCGCCGACGAACCCCGGCGTGATCTTGGCGATCTTGTCGAGCCTGACCTCAGGGTCGATCGGCTTGCCTTTGATGTGAACCTGCAGGATCTGCTCGCGCCCGCGCATGTCCGGGCGATCGAGGATGACGCGGCGATCGAAGCGGCCGGGACGGAGGAGCGCCGGGTCGAGCACGTCGGGGCGGTTGGTGGCCGCCATGACGATCACGTTCGTGTCGGTGTTGAAGCCGTCCATCTCGACGAGCAGCTGATTGAGGGTCTGCTCCCGCTCGTCGTGGCTGCCTCCCAAACCGGCACCGCGCTGGCGTCCGACGGCGTCGATCTCGTCGACGAAGACGATGCAGGGGGAATGGCGCTTGGCCTGATCGAACAGATCGCGCACCCGGCTGGCGCCCACGCCGACGAACATCTCGACGAACTCGGAGCCCGAGATGGAGAAGAAGGGTACGCCGGCCTCGCCGGAGACGGCCTTGGCCAACAGCGTCTTGCCCGTGCCCGGCTGGCCGATGAGCAGCACGCCCTTCGGGATGCGCGCCCCAAGGGCGATGAACTTCTCCGGCTCCTTGAGGAACTCGACCACTTCGCGCAGCTCATCCTTGGCCTCGTCCACCCCGGCGACGTCGACGAACGTCACCGTCGGCTGGTCGCCGGTGAACATGCGGGCGCGACTCTTGCCGAAGGACAGGGCCTGGTTGTTCGTGCCCTGGGCCTGGCGCAGCATCAGGAAGATCAGGCCCACGACCAACAGCCCAGGAAGCAGGTAGGTGATCAGGCTCAGGACCGTGTTCCAGTCGCTGGGCGCCTTGTTCTCCCAGGCGATGCGGTCCGACGCCAAATCCTCCGGGCGCACGCCCAGCTCGATCAGCTGCTCGATGGCCGGCTTGTCGGGTTCCTTGCGCGTGTACTTCACCGACCCGTCACGGAAGGTGACTTCCAACTCGTTGTCGTTGACCGTGACGGATCGAACATCGCCGGCCTTGATGGCGTCGGCGAATTCATTGAAGGTGATGCGAACCGGCTGGCCCTGGGACGATCGGAACTGGAGCACCAGCGCGGCGACGATCACCAACAGGATGATCAGGACTACCGTATTTCGTCCCCGTGGCGAACTCACCCGTACCTCCTCGAACGAATCGACCGGCCCACCCCCCGGAGGCCAGCGCGCGGATTATACCGCACTCGAATAGACGTTCTGTTAGAGAACGGGGAGAAAGTGAGCCGCCAGCGACCAGCTTCCAGCTTCCGGCCTCGACCTCCCGGGTCCAAGTCTTCAATATGGTGTCTTGGATTGACTGGAAACTGGCGACTGGGGACTGGAAACCGTTGCCGGCGGCTGGCAGCCGGCGGCATGGAGCTGGCGGCTGGAAGCTATCTCAAAGGGCAGCTTGGGTAGGCCAGGCACGCCCACAGCCAAAGCGGGATCAGGCCGCCGACGGCGAGGAACGCGATCAAGCCAAGCACGACCGCGACCCAGTCGACCGCCTCAGGCGGGCGCGGCACCGCTGCCGTGTACGCTTCGGGGTCCGCTCGATCAGCCGCCGGCGGAGCTCCCACGGGGACTGCGCCTGCCCGCGACGGAGCGAAGGTGGTGAGGACCCGTGCCAGTTGGTCGGCCGTGCGGTAGCGCGCCGAGGGTTCCTTGGAGAGGACTTTGAGGATGATCTGCTCGAGTGGGGCGGGGATGCCGGGGTTGACGCGGCGAGGCGGCAACGGGTCGGCCGTCACGTGGAGTTCGGCCAGATGTTCGGCGTTCTCGGCCTCGAAGGGCAGTCGTCCGGTCACCATTTCATACAACATGACGCCGAGGGCATAGACGTCGCTCGCAGGCGATGGAGCCGCTCCAGCGGCTTGCTCGGGGGCGAAGTACTGAGGGCTGCCCCAGACAACGTCCGTCGACTCATTGGGATCGATGGTGGACAGGGCGCGCGCGATTCCGAAATCGGTGATCTTCGCTGTCCCGTCCGGGGCGACCAGAACGTTCTGCGGCTTGATGTCGCAGTGAATCAAACCGGCTCTGTGCGCATAGCCAACCCCGGAGGCGACCTGGATCGTGATCCCAACGGCCTCTTCGATCGGCAAGCGACCCCGTCGGCGCAGCAATGTCTTCAGGTCGGTGCCGGCGACGCGCTCCATCACGAAGAAGAAGCGACCCTGATCCACGCCCGAGTCGTACACGGTGACGATGTTGGGGTGGGCCAGGTTGGCCGCCGCGCGCGCCTCTTGCAGGAACCGCGCGCGGAAGCCCGGGGCCTCGATCAGGTCTTCGCGCAACACCTTGATCGCCACCGGTCGCTGCAACTGCAGATCGACACCCTGATACACGTGGGCCATCCCGCCGGAGCCGAGCTCGCCGCGGATCTGATAGCGGCCAGCCAGAGGAGGTTGCGCGGGAGAAACGGGGGCGGGTGGGTTCACAGCCGGGCATTGTAAGCCGTCCTCGTTCCTCCGACAACAAGGGAGCCTGGGCTATAATGACTTCGACGGGGACCCCCCATGCCTTTCGGCTGGATCCTTCATAACCCGGCGGCCGGGCGCCTCCCGGCAGGCCTGTTCCTGCGACGAGCCAGCGAGGCACTAACGCGCCTCGGCTGGACGATTCGCTCGGCCTCGTCGCAAGACGCCGAGGAGCTGAGGCGCTTGGCGGCCGTGGCCGCGCAGGAAGGTGCCGACGCCGTCTTCATCGCCGGCGGTGACGGGAGCGTGGGGCTGGTCGCATCCGCCTTGGTTGGAAGCCAGACAGCGTTGGGCGTTCTCCCCAGTGGCACGGCCAATGTCTGGGCGGCCGAGTTGGGCCTGACGACCCCGACGTGGCCGCCCTGGGCACTGCTCGAACGCGCCGCCGAGCGTCTGGCCCTGGGGGAGCCTCGGCTGGTGGATGTCGGCGAGGCCAATGGACGAGTCTTTCTCTTGTGGGCCGGTGCCGGGCTCGATGCGCGTGTCGTTGCGGCGCTTGAGCCGAGAACGCGCCTCATGAAGCTCGTCCCCACGGCCCTGTACCTGGCGGAAGTGCTTCGTTCTTCGGCTCAATGGGACGGCCTCGAGCTGGAAGTCGAAGCCGACGGGCGACGTTGGGGCGGTCGCTACATCGTGGCCGTCGCCAGCAACATCCGCCGCTACGCCGGTGGGCTGCTGGAGCTGGCGCCCGGAGCGCTCGTCGATGACGGTCTGCTTGATTTCTGGCTGGTGGGAGGTCGATCGACGGCCGACGTCGTGATTCGGAT
>DATIFK010000236.1:0-8578 GCA_035455265.1 Anaerolineales bacterium | reverse complement strand
ATTCCGATAGGTCCCCAAAGACCTCATGATAGGCCCGGACGAACCGCTCCGTCCCCTCGGTGGTTTTCGGGTCGCGGCTTGTGCGCGGCACGTGATGGATGAACTCGCCGAACGCGGCCTGGCAGAATGCGAGGTAGTCCTTCGTGAAGAGGATGAAGGTGTGCCACGCCTCGTCGACCAACGGGCTGGCCATCCCCAATCCCCGGTAGCCCAGCCCGACCAAAGCCATGTAACGCTTGAACTCCCGGATCGATTCTCGAGCTTGCTTGGGAGTGGCGCCCGCCTTCCCAACCAGCCGCTCCTCCACGAACCACAAGTCCGCCCGGTCGATGGCCTGCAAAGTCTCCATCTGCTCGCGTGAAAGCGACCGATCCGGTAGGACTCCCAGAGGCAGGGTGGGCTCGGTGCTGGGCATGTCTTTCTCCTTAGCGACGAATGTGGACCGGATAGGTCCACAAGGATATCTCGGAGCAGCCCTCGGCGCAAGGGGCACCACGAAGACGCCTTGCAGGCCGTCCGCCTACGTCGGGGTCTCGGTCGGGGTCTCGGTCGGGGTCGGCGAAGGGGTTTCCGTTGGAGGCGGCGTATCGCTGGGCCCGGACGGTGGCGTCGGAGTATCGGTGTCGGTCGGGATGGGAGGAGCCCCGGTCAACGAGGGCGTCGGCGTTGGCGTGATCGTCCCGGTCGGGGTCGGCGCCGTCAACGTGGCACAGACTCTGGCGGCGTAGGTCGCCGTCGGCTCGAGCGGAGGATTGTCCCGCAGACGCAGCGAGATGGCGTACTGATCCGAGGCGTCGCACGGTTCCGACTGCGCCAGGAGCAGATGGCCATACTCGTAGGCGGCTCGGGCGTACTTGGTGCACGAGTCCCACAGGTCCGCCCGGCAGAGCGATTCGAAATTGGCGGCGGCCAGCTGCCAGTCCAGGCCGAAGTAGCTGTTGGCGAAGAGATAGAAGGCCCCCGAGTTCCTCCAGGCGACGGCACTGTTGTCCAGAAGGCCGAAGCGTTCGGCCAGCGCCAGGTCGTAGATGCCTTGCTCGATGTCACCCCGCAGGATGCTGCCCACGCCGCGATTGCGCAGCGCCTGGGCCATCATGCTGTTGGCTTCATCGCGGCGAAAGGACGGTTCGCGGGAGCGGATGACGAGCAGAGCCTCGAGCGTGCGGCCCCAGTCCTCCTGGACGAAGGCAGCCTGGGCCTGCGAGAAGAGGCCGTCGAGCGAGGCGACGTCGAGGGTCGGGGTCGGGGTGATCGGCGTCGCCGTCGGGCCCGGAGTGTTGGTCGGCTGGTTCAGGCCAGCGCGCGCCTTCTCCAACAACTCGGTCACGCCCGGATAGTTCGGCTCGAGCTCCAGAACGTATTCAAAGCGCTGGATGGCCAGATCGTAGCGGGCCGCGAGCAAGTCGGCGACGCCGAGGTCGAACTGCTCCTGGCTGGCCGAGTGGCCCTGGGCCACTTGCGTCTGATGCCCCAGGGCGACTCCGCTCTGGTAGCCGGCGAAACCGGAGCCGGCGACGACGATCGCCGCCAGCGCCAGGCCGGCGCCGGCCGCCAGCAGAAGTCGCGGCGGGCGGCGCGAGCCGGAGGGGATCGGGGTCCGGCGGGTCGGAGCGGACGTCGGGCGGGTCGAGTCCATCTTGGTCTACGGTCCGAAGCCGGAGGTCTCGGTGAAGATCTGATCGCGCAGGATGCGGATCTGGTCCGGTACAGGTCGAATGACCTTCTGGCCGTTGGGCAGGGTATAGAACCCGACCATCTTGGGCGGCCCGATGACGCCGCGATGGATGTTCTCCTTGGGGATCTGCACCGCCAGCCATCCAAAGGCGATCATCTGATCGAGCGTCATGTTGGTGTGGATGCCGGACTGAAGCTCGGCGTACAGCGCCGGCGCCCGCGTCACGAGCGTCGGGATGCGGTCGAAGCCGACGACGCGGTCAATGACCGCCAAAGCAACCTGCTGCTGGCGCTCGGCGCGACCGAAGTCGTCGCCGGCGGCTTTGCGCACCCGCGCGTAGGCCAGAGCCTCAGCCCCGTCGAGATGGTAGGGCTTGGGGTCGAGCCACAGACTCTGCCGCCCGATCGGCGAGATCTTGATCCGCTCGGTGACCAAGACGTCGATGCCGCCGATCTCGTCGATCATGCGCTCGAACGCGGAGAACTCGATGATGGCGTAGTACTGGATCGGAACCCCGAGCAGATCTTCGACCGTGCGCATCGCCAGCCCGGGCCCCCCGCCCGGCAGGCGATTGTTCTCTCCCGACGGGTAGGCGGTGTTGATGCGTTGGTGGGGGAATCCCGGGATCTCGACCCACAGGTCGCGCGGGATCGAGAGCATCCCGGCCTGACGGGTGATCGGATCGATCGTGACCAGCATCATCGTGTCGGTTCGCGGGAAGCCGGCGCCGGATTGCCAATCGCGGTAGTCCAATCCCATCAGCAGGATGGTGACGCGCTCGGCGCCGCTCCACGGGATGGGGGTGATGACCGCTGCGGGCACCGGTGTGTCGCCGGGAGCCGGTGTTCCTGAAACGATGGGCGAAAGGTTGGGCTGAAAGGGATTGAGCCCGTTCACCGTCCAGGTCATTCCCAAGTTGCGAAGCACGAGATAGGCCACCAGGCTGACGACGACGATGAAGACACCGGCCGCCCCCGTGAGTCCGACCACCATTCCGCGAGACAGCGGAGGCGCAGCCGGCGGTTCGCCGCCACCGACCGTTGCGCGGCGTTGCGTGCGGACGGGTTGGGTGTCGCCTTTGGTGGATCCTGGTTGTGTGCGATTCATTCGAGCCTGACCGGCGGGATTATACCGCCCCGGCGCGCCACGCTCGCCGCTGCCGGACGGCACCTCCGTTGCGCCTGAGTCGATGCGCCCGCGAGCTGCCGGTCCTCTATGGAACCACCATGCCCGGCACACGATGTCGCCACATTCCTGCGCCAACCTGGCTGACCGGCAAGCCAGATGCTCAGTCTTGCTTAACTATCAAGTCGGTGATATATTCCACTTCCTGCCCACTTATGAGGCTTTTGTGACGGACGCCAGCAGCTTCGAAAGCGCTCTGCGCGCCTGGGCGGCCGTGTTCCTCAGACGCTCGGTGCGCGAGTTTATCCGAACGATGAAGGACGCCGGTCTCTCCGCCTCGCAGCTCAACACGATGATGCGCCTCCACTACCGCGGCTCGTGCGCCATCTCCGAGGTCGGCGATGACCTGGGCGTCACGCCGGCGGCGGCCAGCCAGATGGTCGAGCGCCTCGTCCAGCAGGGCCTCATCGAACGCGGCGAGGATCCCCAAGACCGGCGCCTGCGCCCCATTCGCCTTACGCCGCACGGCAAGGCCCTGATCGCGCGCGGCGTGGAAGCGCGTGTGGCCTGGATCGAAGGCCTGCGAGACGCCCTCCCACCGAAGGAACGATCGCGCGCGGCGCAGATCCTGGAGCGGCTGACCGAGGCCGTGCGCCACCTTGAGGCCGAGGAACTCCACAAGTCAGGTGAACCTTCATGAGACGACAACGGAATCCCGCACCACCGTCCGCGCTTGGCGCCCCGTCGGGGGCCGCGCCTAGCGCCCCGTCGGGGGCCGCGCCCGGCGCCACGCCGAAAGCTGCCGGCTACCTGGTGCGCGCCATCCGCTACATTCGCAGATACCGGCGCGATGCGGTTCTGGCCTACGGCGCGCTGTTCATCGCCACGGCGGCCCAGCTGATGGTGCCGCAGCTCGTCCAGAACATCATCGACGCCGTCACCCAGGGGATGATCGCCGGGAAAGTGCTCGAGCTTCCGGCGGCGGTCCAGTCGCTGGCGGCCGAGAAGCTCGGCCTGAGCCTCGACGAACTACTCGCCCACCGCAACGGTGCGGAATCGGCCCTGCTGTGGGCGGGAGCCCTGATCGTCGTCTTCGCCGCGTTGCGCGGCCTGTTCGCCTTCGCCCAGACGTACATGGGCGAGCGCCTCTCCCAGAGCGTCGCTTTCGATCTGCGCAACGATCTGTTCGCCAAGATCCAGCGCCTGTCCTTCAGCTACCACGACCAGAACCGAACGGGCCAACTCATGGTCCGCGCCACGGACGACGTCGAGAAGGTGCGGTTGTTCATCGGGCAGGGCCTGTTGATGGCGGTGCAAGCGCTGGCGCTACTGACCGGTACGCTCGCCGTGCTGCTGGCGACGAACGCCCGATTGATGCTGGTGGCCCTTCCGATCTTGCCGATCGCCCTGTTGATGTTCGGCTTCTTTGGATCGGTGACGCGGCCGCTGTTCGAGAAGGTCCAGCGGCTCCTGTCGAACATGAACACGATCCTGCAGGAAAACGTTGCCGGGATCAAGGTCGTCAAGGCGTTCACGCGCGAGGACGAGCAGGACCGCCGCTTCGCCGTCGCGGCCGACAAGTACATGCGTCAGCAGCTGGTCGTCTCTCGCATCATGTCGTTTCTCTTCCCGCTGGTCTTCCTGGTCGCCAGCCTGGGCCAGGCGCTCATCCTCAACGCCGGCGGGCGCCAGATCATTCAGGGGACCCTGACGCTCGGGGAATGGCAGAAGTTCAGCCTGTACCTCGTCTACGTCTTCTTCCCGCTCGGCATGCTGGGCATGATCATCGCCCAGATGTCCCAGGCCTCGGCCTCGGCCCGGCGCGTGTTCGAGATCCTGGACGCCCAGAGTGACATCGTCGACAAACCGGGTGCCGTCGACACCCCTCCGCTGCGCGGGCACGTCCGCTTCGAGAACGTCACCTTCCGGTACTTCGGCAGCGGCGAGGCGGTTCTCAGCGAGGTCGATTTCGAGGCGCAACCTGGCCAGACGGTCGCCCTGTTGGGCGCCACCGGCTCGGGCAAGAGCACCATCATCAACCTTATCCCGCGCTTCTACGACGCCACCGAGGGGCGGGTGTTGATCGACGGCCTCGACGTGCGCGACGTCAAGATCGAGTCGCTTCGGTCGCAGATCGGCATCGTGCTGCAGGACACCACACTCTTCTCCGGGACCATTCGAGACAACATCGCCTTCGGTCGCACGGGGGCGACCGACGCGGAGATCGAACGGGCCGCTGGCGCCGCCGCGGCCGATACCTTCATCCGCAGTTTCCCCGACGGGTATGCCACCCTGGTCGGCGAACGCGGCACGACCTTGTCCGGCGGGCAGAAGCAGCGCCTCGCCATCGCCCGCAGCCTGCTGATGGATCCCCGGATCCTGATCCTGGACGATTCCACCTCGAGCGTCGACCTGGCGACGGAGGCCGAGATCCAGAAAGCGTTGAGCGAGCTGATGCGCGGGCGGACGAGCTTCGTCATCGCCCAGCGCATCAGCACCGTCCTGAACGCGGACCAGATCCTGGTGCTCGATCGCGGCCGGATCGCGGCGCGAGGCCGCCACGAAGAGCTCCTGGAATCGAGCGAGCTCTACGCCGGCATCTACAGTTCTCAGCTCGTCGACGACGCCCGGCCCGTGCCGGCGCCGGTGGAGGCCTGACATGTTCGGTGGCGGTCACCTTCGTTTCGCTCTGGAGCGGGAAACGGCCAAGCCGCACAGCGTTGGCTCTACCCTGCGCCGGTTCGGCTCCTACTTCCGCCCCTACGGGCTCCAGCTGGCGCTGGTCATGGTCATGATGGTGCTCGGGACCTGGGCCCAGGTGACGGCTCCCGATCTCACCGGCCAGGTGGTCGACTGCTACCTGACCCCGGCTGTCGCCAGCCAATTCGGCGGCGGTGCGACCGCCCTACCCGGCGCGCCCGCCTCGGCAACTTCCGTCCGCGCCAGCAATTGCCGCTTCCCGGAAGCGCTCCAGTTGACCACGAACGCGGAACGCATCGCCGGGATGGGAAAGATGATCCTGATGATCGTCGGCCTGTTCGTGCTAGGGGCGGTTACCGGGGGCCTGCAGTTCTACATGATGTCCTACGCCGGACAGAACGTTCTCAAGCGGATGCGAGTCGAAGTCTTCCAGAAGATCCTGCGCCTCTCGATCGGTTATCACGTCGAGCATGAAGCCGGCGACACGATGAGCCGCATCACCAACGACGCCGATACGATTCAACAGGGCGTCAACTTCGCCCTGGTGCAGGTGCTCAGCGGCGTCCTGCTGATCGTGTGGATCGCCTACAACATGCTCACCCGGTCCGTGGCCTACGCCCTGGTGGCCATGTCGGTCCTTCCCCTGATGGTCCTGGCCACGACCTACTTCTCGAACCAGGCTCGCCGCGCCTTCCGCCGAACGCGCCGCTCCATCGGGTCGGTGAACGCCGACCTGCAGGAAAGCATCGCCGGGGTGCGTGAGGTGCAGGCGTTCAGCCGCGAGCGCGAGAACATCGAAGCCTTTCGCGAGACGAACGCCAGCAACCGCGACGCTAACATCCGCGCCGTCGCCTACACCGCTGCGCTGGCCCCGGCACTCGAGGCCCTCGGCTACATCGCTCTGATGCTGGTCACTGCCGTCGGCGGCTTCGCCATCCTGCGCGGCCAGGACTTCTTCGGCACGACGATGTCCTTCGGGCTGATGGTCACTTTCCTGGGCTACGTGCAGCGCTTCAACCAGCCCATCCAGCAGATCTCGGTCATGTGGACCAACATCCAGAGCGCTATCGCCGGCGGGGAGCGCATCTTCGGCCTGATCGACGTCGTCCCCGACGTGCAGGACGCCCCCGACGCCCAGGTGATGCCTCCGATCCGCGGCGCCGTTGAATTCAAGGACGTGTGGGCTGAATACAAGCCCGGCGAGCCGGTCCTGAAGGGTGTCGAGCTTCGCGCTCAGCCTGGTCAGATGATCGCCATCGCCGGCCCGACCGGCGCCGGGAAGACGACCATCGCCAACCTGATCCCGCGCTTCTACGACGTCACGCGCGGCCAGGTGCTCATCGACGGGATCGACGTCCGCAGCGTAACGGCCTACAGCCTACGGCGCCAGATCGCCGTGGTCCTGCAGGACACGTTCTTGTTCAACGATACGATCCTGGAGAACATCCGCTTCGGCCGCCCCGAGGCTTCCGACGACGAAGTCAAGGCCGCCGCCCGGCTGGCGCACGCCGACAGCTTCATCGAGCGCCTGCCGGAAGCCTACGAGACCGTCCTGGGCGAACGGGGAACCGGGCTCAGTCAGGGTCAGCGCCAGCTGCTTTCCATCGCCCGCGCCGCACTGGCGGATCCGCGCATCCTCATCCTGGACGAAGCCACCTCGAGCGTCGACACGCGCACCGAGCGATTGATCCAGGCTGCGCTCGAGAAGCTCCTGGCCGGCCGCACCAGCTTCGTCATCGCCCATCGGTTGAGCACGATTCGCCACGCCGATCAAGTGCTCGTCGTCGAAGACGGCCAGATCGTCGAGCGAGGGAAGCACAGCGAGCTGTTGGCCCGGCAAGGGGTCTACTACAACCTGTACATGAGTCAGTTTCGCCGCCAGGACGTGGATGGAGGCGACGGGCGAGAACGCCTGGCAGCGCCGATAGCTGCAGGCTGAATCCTTGTCTTTCTGAGCGCCGGGGGAAGGGGATGCAGCCCCTCTCCCCTGGCCCGCGTCATCCGCGCACGAACGCTATCGCCCCCGCGCGAAAGCCTCGAGAAATGCGTCCGCCTCGTCGAAGCGGGGAAAGGCCTTCTCGGCCCGGCGGAACCCGGCGGTGTGGTACACGCGCCGGCCGCCCTTCAACGTTGCCCCCAGCTCCCGGTGAAGCAGCTCGTGGTGCACGACGTGCTCGACGACGAAGCGCGGCACGCCAAGGGCATCCAGCTGTGAAGATACCAACACCAGATCGGTGGCGGTCACGAAGTGGCCGAACTCGCGCATCGACGTCGTCGCCAACCAGCTCAGCCGCGGCCGCGTGAGGCGACCCTCGAATTGGGTACGGTTCACGTCGGCGAAGATCGCTTCAAGGTCGTGAACGACGCCGTGCGGGCGTTCGGCGAAGCTTCCTCCGCTCGTCTCGAGTTGGAGGAGGCGGAGTTCGAATTCCGGCCCGGCGGCATAGCTGCGAACGGTCCGCCGGTGGATCATCTTCCGCGTGTAGGGGATCGCTAGCTTGACCGCCGCTCGAAGCACCTCCGGCGGCGCGTCGACGAAGGCCTCGGACAAGACCAGCCGGGCGGAACCTTCTCGCCATCCGAACCGGTAAAGGCCGCCCAGGTGATAGAGGTCGACGGCGACGCGAGGATCGGTTCGGGACGCTTCGCCCTGCGCCCGCAGATGGAGCTCGAGGCGTTCCGGCTCGACCAGGAAGCTCATCCATTGGTAGGCTCGCCGCGACGGTCCCGGCAAATCGGCCGGGGAGGCGCCGGCCCGCTCGCATCGGATGGCAATGTCTTCGACGACGTCCGACAGCCGCCGTCGCACGGCCTCGACCTCCCGCTGCTCTGGCCGCGCGGAGATGTCCCGCAGGCGAGTGAGGAATCGATCGGACCATCGAACGATCCGGGCGATGCGGACCGCCGGGGGACCCAGTACCGTGCCGGGTGCCTCCGGAGCGCGATCGCCAGCCAGGTCGAGAGCCGCCAGGTACTCGTAAGCGCGGCGCGACGCCGGCGGCAGGGCGAGCGGGGTCAGGCCGGCATCTTCGGCGGCCGCTGACGCCGCGGCCAGGACCTGGGCGACCAAGCGGGCCC
>DATIFK010000235.1:0-39066 GCA_035455265.1 Anaerolineales bacterium | reverse complement strand
AGAGAACACGCGCAGGGAATGCCGGCGAGCGGCGTGAGATCGAGGTCGGCCGCGGCGGCCGTCACGACCGCGGGCCGATGGCCCAGGGCGCGGGCTGTGAGGGCGGTGAAGGCGGCCGTTCCACCGAGCTGAGGCCCGGACGGCGTGATATCGCGCGCCACGTGGCCGATGACGAGGTAATCAATCGCGCGTTCGGCGGGAAGATGCACGCCTCTGATTATAGTGGTCAGTGATGAGTGGCCACACCGTCCCGGCCGTCTCGCCCCGGCGGACCGGCGCTCCCGGTCCGAACGGGGTGTCCTTACGGGAGTGGTCAGTACGCCCGCTTCTGTTTGCTGCGGACCACCGGCCACTGATCACTGACGACTGATCACTGGCCACTTGCCTTCGCTTTGGCTCTACTTCCGGAATAGGTACAGATGATCGTTCTCGGGGGTCAGATTCGTCGGAAGGAAATCAGGGTCGCGTGAGATGACGTAGTCGGCGATCGCCATCGGTGCCTGGAGGTCGTCCGGAAGGTAGAAACCGAAGGCGTAGGGAGCGTACGGGACCTTGTCTTCGAGGTCGATGGTCTGGCCGGGGCCGGGGAGGGCGGCCGCGATCCGCATGAAATCGTGGGTATAGGCGTTGTACGGCTCGCCCAGCTTCACGTGCAGCTCCTGGATCATCATGTCGCGGCTGGTGAAGACCGCCAAAACGCCGACAACGACGGCGATCCAGACGCCTCGGGGAAATCGCCATCGCGACGTGACGGCGGCAAAGAAGGCGAGCGGAACCCCCAGGTAGTACATGGCGGTGTAGTCATGGAAGGCTGAGAGGTTGCGCATGGCCATGAGCCAGACGACGCCGGAGGCGGCCAGCACCATGACAACGACGCGGCGGTTCGGGTCCAGGCCGCGCGCGTACAGGCCGATGGCGACGAAAAGGCCGATCACGACGGCCGCGCTGAGGGCCACCGAGCCCTCGTATTGCCAAACAGGGAACGACCAGCGGACGATGCGAATCACCTGATCCTGAAGAAACGTGCTCCAGTTGAGGATGCGAAGATAGGACTCGTTGAAGCCTTCGTTCAATGCCAGGCGATTGACGGCCGACAGCACGATGCTCGTGTCGCCGAAGGCGACGCCCCGGCGGTAGGCCTCGACGCCGATGTTGTACAGGAGGCAGATGGCGCCCCAAGCGACGGCCAGTGCCAGCACCCGCACCGAGTCGAGACGCAGGAGGCGAAGCCAGCCGCGGGCTGAGGGCGCGCCGGGCTGGCGGAGCGCCCGCAGCACGTCGAGGAAGGCCCACATACCGAGAACAGGGAACGAAGCATAGCCACGGCCGAGACTCACCGCCAACAAGGCCGCCAGGTAGACCGGTCGCCGCCGGTGATCGATCTCGTACACGGCGATGGCGTAGATCAGAATCAGAATCCCCAGCAGCGCCGGCTGATCGTAGTGGACCATGTCCTTGTAGAACAACAAGTACGGGCTGGACATGGAGAAGACGGCGATGGCGAAAGACGACAGGAGGCGCCCGGTCAGTTTGTGGATCAAAAGGAACGCGGCGACGACCGTCAGGAGGAAGATCCCATTCATCGCTTGCTTGGCCAGGTAGATCTGGGTCGACAGGCGACTCTTCAAGGACAGCAGAGCATGCATCCCGGCGCTGAAGAAGACGGGATAGCGGTCGAAGTAGTCGTACTGCCTCGCCCCGTTCTCGTCGATGCCGGTTTCGGCGTAGCCGACGAAGGCGTTGTCCCACGTGGCGTGAGCGATGATCGCCAGGGTGTGGGACGACACCCAACCGTGATGCTTGGGTTGGAGCTCGTCGTACCCCGGCTCCCACCCGACCGTGCGATTCTGGGTGGCGAACACGAGGCCGGCGAGTAGGAGGAAAGCGACGGCGACGATCGACACTTCCGATCCGGGGAAGCGGAAAGACCTGCCCTGCGGAGCAGTCATCGGAGGCAGTCCAGTGGCGTCACGTCGTCTCCGGGGTAGGTGGTGCACGGCCATGCGCAGGGCATCATCGTGGGGCCCGGTCAGGGGGAACCCGGTCGGAAATACAGGCGGTAGCGCAGCGTCGAATCGAGTCGGCGGTAGTTGCGCGTGCGCATGTACTCCTGAACCACCGGGAGATCGAAGCGAGCGGCCAGGATCAGCTCCGGCTTGTACGTCTCCAGGGCCTGGAGGATTTCGGTTTCCGTCAGCTGGCCGGTGACGAGACGTTTGGACGACAACACGGCCAGTTCCGGCGGAACGGAAAGCCCCGAGGCGAAGGCGAACATGGGCCGATCGGTGAAGACCCATCTTGTCTCAGCGGCGTGATCCGACATCAAGGCGACAATCTCACGTTCCTGAGACTCTCTGACCACGACCGCCGGCGATGGGCGGCCCGACAGGTTGGGAAGGGAGGCGTCGAGCTCGCGCATCACGGGCGGAACCCGCAGGACGAGGACCGCCACGGCGACGGCCAGCGACGCCAGTCCGATAGCCCAGTTCGAGCGTGGCAGGCTCGAGCGCGACCGCGCCGAAACGTCGGCGAAGGCCGCGCCCACGCCGGCGGCGGCCAGAATGGCCGCCGGGACGGTCACCAGCAGTTGATGGTGAGGCCAGGTTGGATGGTTGGCCAGCAGGAACACGTACCCGGCCACCGCCCACGCCGCCAGGTACAAGGCGCTCCAACGCTTCTCCTGAATCGCTCGGAACGCGCCCAGCGCGGCCAGGATCAGCAAGGGCAGCGACTCCATGAGATAGAAGTTGATCGATGGCAGCAGCGCGCTCGGTTGAAAGGCCTGCGTCTGCTCGGCGGCGAGATGGACGTCGAAGAGTTGGCCCAGGTTCTCGGGGCGAATGACGAGCCAGACGACCAGGGCGAGAATCACGGCGAAGGGAGTGGCCCAGGCCAGCGCCGGCAACCAGGAACGGAATCGAAATGGAGATCGGCGAAGGTCTCCCCAGGTCACCCATAGAATGCCCGCCATCCATATCGGCGCCAGAATGAGGGTGAACATCTTGGTCAGCACGGAAAGAGCCAGGGCGGTCCCCGAAAGGAAGAGCCACCCGGCGCGGCGCCGGTCGTGCCACATCGCCTGGGCCCAGAACGACAACAGGGCCAGGGCGATGGAAGGCAGGCCGATCATCATCGAGACGCTCAGCTGGCGATAGAGGGGCAGCAGGAAGAGAAAGACGACTCCCGCGACCGCCGCCGCGGCGCCCCAGGACCGTCGCAGGTAATGAACACCCAACGCCACGACGCCGACCGAGAACAGCAGCACCAGCAGTCGACCGGCGACCACACGCAGCCCGAACAAACGGAACCACAGGGCGAGGAGAAACGTGAAGAGCGGAGGCTGATCGCTCCAGACCTGAGTGTAGAGGCCAAACCCGCGCAAGCTCAGCAGCGCCTTGATGGCGTTGATGCCTTCGTCGGTGTCGAACTCGAAGATGTAGCGGAAGGGATAGAAGAGAAGGATGGCGGCGAAGAACGCGATCGGCAGGATCACCCATGCCGCGGAGACCCGGTCGCCATGGTCGCCGGGGACTGCAGGGTTCGCGAGGGAACGCTCCATAGAACTACGGCCCGCCGCACAGCAGACGACGGCCCAGAGCGAAGGCGGCCTCGTCACGGAAGTAGACCCCGGTCTGTTGGTCGCACAGGCTGCGGCGAGCCAGGTCGTCCGAGCCGATGCGGGCGGCCAGAACCTGCGCCGTGTCGCCGTGTCCCAGGTTGACGGACGCCTCGAAGAAGGGCATCCACTCCGTCGGATCGCGCGGTTTCAGATCCAGGCGTTCGGCCTCGTCGCCGAGGCGTGCAACGCCTTCCCAATCTCGGCGTTGTCGCAAAAGGGAGGCGGTCTGGTAGTACCAGCACCAATCATGCGGCGGCTCAGGGCCGAAGAGGCGACCCGGGGGGACCGCCGCGTGGCCTTCGGTCACCACCCGGCCGGCATCGGAGTAGCGGCCGATCGAGCGGACCAGGCTGGTAGCCGCGGCGGGGAACTCCAACTGCTCGCGATCGAGGACATGCACGCAGGCCTGGGTCGACGGCCAGTCGGCAATGAGCGTCAAACGATAGTCCCGCGGGATGTCGATCAGGACCCGCATCGATCGGACTTCCTGGGCGCCGAGGCGGACCTTGGCGGCCGTCAACTCCTCGAGCACTTCCGAGGCGATGGTCGGCCGGGCCTGGCCCGGCTCGTAGATGAGATTCGCCGGCCCCCAAACTTCGTAGTCTTCGAAGTAGCGCTGGCTGGGCAGGGTGGCCAGCAACACCGTGCCAGGTTCGAGGCCGGGAGCGCGCCAGGTGAGCTGCCACCAGAACTGGCGCTCTTGGTCCCAGAAACGGGCCCAGGCTGTGGCATTCTGAAAATGCGTGAAGACCGACAGGCCCAACAGGAAAGCCACGGCTGCTGCCGGCGCCGCAGGACGCAGCCAGCGGAATAGCAGTCCCACTACCAGCAGGCCGATCCCCAGCGTCGCGTGCAGGGTGTAGCGGTCGAAGGCGCTCGTCCACCGGATGTCCCGCCCGGTCAGGACGACGGGCGTGATGGCGGCGACGACCGCGACCATCCCGACCAAGATGAGTTCGCGGGGTGCTTGCGCGGAGTCGTCGGAAGGAAATGCCTGGGGTGGTGCGGCGCCGATCGCGCTTCGCGCGTAAGCGACGAACGCCCATGCGGCGAGGGCGGCCAGCAAGAGGCCGACGAGGAGGTCGCGTGTGGCAGCCGTGGACGCCAAGTTGTAGGTGGGAACGGCCCAGCCGAGGAGGACAGCCTCCACGGTATCCTTCCCGATCTCGAGGGCACGCAAGGCGATTTCGCGCAGCGGAGCCGCTCGGTAGTCGGCAAGGACGTTGGCCACGACGACCGACGGCCGGGCCGCCTGGAAGATCCACAGGCGATAGATCAGGAACGCCGCCAACGTGAGAAGGAACGGAAGCGAGAAGGTGAGGGACCGTCCCCAGCGTTGTCGTGCGGCCGGATCCTGTCGCCAGAAGTGCCGGGCGATGAGCAGGAAGCGGACCACCTCGAGGCCGATCATGTACTCGTATGTCAGCCAGGAGCCCAGCGAACTCAAGATCGCCAGGGCCGTGAAGCCTGCCCGCTGCCAACTGGAGGACGAGCGTAGGGCCTCGACCGTCGCTGCGATCGAGATGAGTTCGGAGGTGTAACCGAACAGATGGTTGGAGAACGTATCAGCGTTCGGCTGCTGCAGGAACCCGGGATAGACAAGGAACAGCAGGGTGACCGAGGTGGTGGCCAGCGGCTGTCGAGGCCAGAGTCGGCGCGTCAGCCAGAGGACGGCCAGCGCGCCTACGGTTCGCAGCGCCAGGGAGTACACCTGCCAGGCCAGCGGCGTATCGCGCAGAAGGCTGAAGGCGGCGGCGTACAGATACCCCATCGCCGGGCGATCGATGGAAAAGAGCGTGATGAGACTGCGCGGGCCGAGCGTGTCGCCGGCCCACAGTTGATACCAGTCGTCGCGGTAGAAACCCAGGCGTCCCAGCAGAGGGGCATAGGCCAGCAGGGCGACGGCCAGGACCAGGCCGACCGCCAGCCAGGGTTCCCGCAGTGAGGTTCTCTTGGGCTGCATCCGCGATTCCCGTGGAACGGAGCCAAATTCCGAGCCTGGTCGGTTCCCAGTCGCCAGTTCCCAATCGCCCGGATCCGTTCTAACTGGGAGCTGGGGACAGGAAACTGGGGACCAACTCCATGGGCGGGGCTACGGCTTCAGGACGATCGTGACCTTGCGCTGGTCGCCTTCCCCGACGCTCTCGGTGTAGACCTTCTCGTGGTCGCGCAGCTCGAGGTGGATGATGCGCCGTTCACCCGGCGGCATCGGCTCGAGGGTCATCGTCTTGCCGCGCTCGACAGCCTCGTCGGCCATGCGCCGCGCGAGCTGGCGCAGCTGGTGCTCGCGACGGGCGCGGTAGCCGGCGACGTCGATGACCACCGGCGCGGCGCGTCCAAGCTCGCGCGCCACGATCAGCCGAGTGATGTACTGCAGGGCCGACAGCGTTTCGCCGCGATGCCCGATCAGGACGCTGAGGTCGTCGCCCTCGATATCGACCAGCAACGGCGTTTCCTGGTCCGGCTCGCTGGGCTCACCCCAATGTGCCTGGACGGTGCCGCGCACCGCTAGGTGATCGAGCAGGTCGTGCACGACGGCCTCGGTCGCCTGCAGGTCGTTGTCGTCCAAGGGTTCGGCCGGCGCCGGACGGCGCAGCAGGGACAGACGAACTCGGGCCTGGCGGCTGCCGAGGCCCAGCATCCCCTGCCCGCCCTCGTCGATGACCTCGACGAGCACCTCGCCGGGCTTGACCCCAAGCTCGGCCGCGCCCTGGGCGATGGCCTCTTCGACCGTCGGGGCGATGATCTCGACGCTGGTCTTGGGACTTACCATGCCGACCCCTCCCCGCCCAGGCTCAAGCACTGCCGCGGAAGGAGATCAAACCGCGCCAGTTGACCTTGCCCATGGCGGCGTACTGGACGACCGTCAGGATGTTGGACACCAGGAAGTACAGGGCCAGTCCCGAGGCATACGAATACGAGAAATAGCCGATGAGCAGAGGCAGGTACAGGCTCATCATCGTCGACATCTGCCGGCTCTGCGCATCGGCGCTGGGCGGCGTGGTCAGCTTGGTCTGCACCCACGAGGTGACGACCACCAGGATCGTCAACACCGGCAGGCCGAAGCCGAACACTTGCGGGCTGACGAGGCGTTCGGGGTGTCCCAGGTCCCACCACAAGAAGTGGCTGTTCACCGGGACCAGGGTGCTGGAGATGAACGGGTAGACCCGCTTGGCCAGATCGAGCAGCTGCGGCGGAGCGATGGCCAGGGCGCGCGAGATGCTTTGATACAGCCCGATCAGGATCGGGAACTGGATCAAGAGCGGCAGGCAGCCGCTCAACGGGTTGAAGCCCACTTCCCGGTAGAGCTTCAGCTGTTCTTCCTGGAGCTTCTGCTTATCGCCCTTGTACTTCTTCTGCATATCCTGCCAGCGTTTCGAACCCTGAAGCTCCTGCATGTGCTGGGTCGAGCGCTGCTGTTGCAGGGTCAGCGGCAGGGTGATCAGCCGGATCAAGATGGTGAAGACGACGATCGCCAGGGCGAAATTGTGGAACAGGAAATCATAGATGAACAGCAGGCTGTTCACCATCGGGTTGAAGATCAGCAAATCCCACATGGTCCCGGCACCCCTAGCGGTTGGCGGCTGGATACGTCCAGCGCAGCGTGCCGCTGGAGGCATCGAAGGCGGCGACGTCGAGATTGCGACCGACGACGCCGACGATCAGGGTATCTCCCTGGAGATGAAGAGGTCCGTACAGCTTGCCCGTGGGCACCGGCTGGGTCCACTCCGAGGCGAAACCCTCGAGGCTCAGCGAGCGGACCGTGCCGACCTCGGTGGCGACGTACAAGTGGGTTGCGTCCACGGCGGGCCTACCGGTTATGGCCCCGTCCAGTTGGACCTCGTCCAGGACGGCGCCGTCGGCGATCGAAACCGCCGCCAACCGTCCCCCAAGGTCGCCGAAGTAGGCAGTGCCGTCGCCCGACACCGCGCCGGCCCAGATCCACTGCGCGCTGGCGGCGGTCCAGCGCTCGTCACCGGTCTTCGGGTCGAGGGCCCGCAGCGGCTGGCCCAACGCGCCGACCAGGAGGGTGTCGTCGACGATCGACGGCGACTCGGCGATGGCACCGCCGACATCGCGGGTCCACAAGATGTCGCCTCCCAGACTCAGGGCATACACCTTGTGCGTCAGCGTGCCGATGTAGATGTGATCGTCCACCACCAGGGGGGCCGACCACAGCGCCCCGTCGGCGTGAAAGGACCACTGCTCGACGCCGTCCGAAACGCCCAGCGCGAACAGCGTGCCGTCAGCGACGGGGACGTAAACGACGTCGCCCGAGGCGACGGGTGCGCCGATGATCCGCTCCTGCGCGCCCGTGAAGGTCCACGTCAGATCGCCGTTGTCCTTCGACAGGGCGTAGACCTTGTGGTCATAGCCCCCGGCGATCACCAGGCCCGAGTCGGTCAGAGCGGGGGCGGCGTAGAAGAGCTGGTCGCGGGCCGGTTTCTCCACCGGGAAGCGCCATGCTTCCTGCCCGTTCGAGAGGTGGATGGCGAAGACCGCCTGCCCGAAGGCTACGTAGGCGCGTTCGCTGTCGGCGCTGATACCCGGCCACGGCACGCCGGTGGAGCTGCACGAGGCCAAGAGAAACGCCGCCAGGGCAAGGACGGGCCACAGCCAGCGGGAGGGTGAGCGTTGGGGTCGGGCCATGGAGCTCCTAGGGAACCGGGTCGTAGCCGCCGCGGCTGAACGGCTGGCAGCGCAGTACGCGCCACACAGCCAGGGCGCCGCCCTTGATCAACCCATAGCGTGCGATCGCCTGGTATCCGTAATGGGAACACGTCGGCGTGAAGCGGCAGGTGTTCTGAGGCAGCGCCCGCGAGAGCGTCAGCTGATACAGACGAATGAGCGCCAGTACCGGAAGCCGCGGCAGATTCCCCAGGGTCAGGGGAATGTCGCGCAGGGCCGGTTCGTCGGAGGCGTGGGTAGCGGTCGAGGTCATGCCGAATTCTGCAGCAGGCCGGCGCGGCGGCACAGGCTGGCGGCGGTCCGCTCGACCTCGGGCCATTCGGCGGCGACCAGGCCGGAGCGGGCGATCCACACCGTGTCCCACCCGGGCGCCAGCATCGGCAGCAGCGCGTCGAGGGCGGCGCGCAGACGGCGCTTGGCGCGGTTGCGGCGCACGGCGGTTCCCAGCTGCCGGCCGGCAGCAACACCGAAACGCGTCAGGGGCATGTGGTTAGGGCTTGCGACCAGAACCATAAGCGGGTGCGCAAACGACGTGCCCACGGCCCGCACCCGCTGGATGTCGCTCGATCCTGTGAGCCGGTGCTTCCGGTCCACCCCCGCGTTCTCCTTCTCCCATCTGCCATGAGGCGCGGGGGCCTTCCGACGCGCGGCCGCTCCCGAGACGGGGGCGGCCTACGCGTTCCAGTTGACCTTCTTAACGTGCGCGTTCACGCGCGGCGTCAGCCGATGGCGACCCTTCAGACGGCGGCGCTTGAGCACTTGCCGACCCGTCTTGGTCCCCATGCGGGCACGGAAACCGTGCACCCGGGCACGCCGCCGGACTTTGGGTTGATAAACACGCTTCGGCATTTCGAGTGACCGCCCTATCCGACCAGGATGAACAAGCGAAGGGCCATTATACCGCGGCCGAGGGGTCCGTCAATTGCCGCCTTCCAGACCATGGCCCTACCGGAGAGGACCTGAAACAAGCCACGCAGCCCGGATTACGTTGGGGGGCGGTCTCGCTGGCCCTCTCCCGGAGGCAGACCAACCTCTCGCCCAACGACCTCAGGGATGCGCACCGGGCTTCAAGTCCCTTGCGGGATGCTTCGCGATCCCCGGCAGGGCCATCATCCGTTATTTGTGCCGGCAAGAGGGCTGGGCTATACTGCCGCTGTGGGACGCGTCATCACCATCGCCAACCAGAAGGGCGGTGTGGGGAAGACCAGCACCGCCGCCAATCTGGGCGCCGCCCTCGCCCGCCGCGGTCAACGCGTCTTCCTTATCGACCTCGACCCCCAGGGCGGGTTGACCGCCAGTTTCGGCCTCGATCCCTACAACCTGCGCGCCTCGACGCTCCAGTTCTTCGAGGGCGAGGGGACGCCGCTGCGCAAGATCGTCTACCCCGTCGGAACCAACCTGTGGCTGGCGCCGGCGAGCGTCGAGCTGGCGCGCATCGAGCACGCCGCCGTGCAGGTGGGCGATCGGATCCACACCCTCCATCGCCGCATCGAGGACGAGCGCGGCCCGGTCGACTTCATCCTGGTCGACACCCCGCCCGCCCTGGGGCTGCTGACGGTCAACGCCCTGGTGGCCTCCGACGAGCTGCTCGTGCCCGTCAGCTGCCAGTACCTGGCCCTGCGGGGGGTGCGCAGCATTCTCGAGGCGCTGTGGCTGATCCACGACCGCTACGCGCCGAACCTGCGCCTCGTCGGCATCCTGCCAACGATGCACAATCCTCGTTCGGAGCACAGTCGCTCGGTGGTGGCCGAACTGCGGCGGGTCTTCGCCACGCGCATTTTCGACACCGTCATCGACGTTGATGAAGCCATCGCCGCCGCGCCTGCGCTGCGCAAGCCTGCGATCGACCTCGTGCCGCCGGGAGTGGGCGCGGCCTGCTACATCCGGCTGGCCGACGAAGTGTCCAACCGGCGGGCGTAGCCGGCCGCCAGCTGCCAGCTACCAGCCGCCAGCCACCAGCTCCTAGTTCTCGGTTGCCAGTCGCCCGCCTCCGGTCGCCAGTTCCGGTGGCCCGTGTGGGCTTGGCGAGTCCCAAGGTGGAAACCGGCCCTTTGACTTCGCTCGGTGCTTCGACGGGCTCAGCGCATGCGCACGAGGCTGACGGCTGACAGCTGATAGCTGGGGGCTAGTCTTCCAGCCGCTCGATCCTCGCGCCCAACGCCTTGAACTTCTCGTCGATGCGTTCGAAGCCGCGTTCGATCTGGCCGATGTTGCGGATGTGAGACGTGCCCTCGGCCGCCAGCGCGGCCGTCACGAGGGCCAGACCGGCGCGGATGTCGGGGCTCTCGAGTTGCTCCCCGACCAGTCGGCTCGGCCCCTGAACCAGGCAGCGGTGTGGATCGCACAGCACGATGCGCGCACCCATGCGCGTCAGTTTGTCGATGAAGAACATCCGCCCTTCGAACATCCAATCATGGAACAACACCGTGCCCTGGGCCTGCGTGGCGATGACGATCGCCAGGCTCATCAGGTCCGTCGGGAACGCCGGCCACGGCATGACGCTGATCTGAGGGATAGCGCCGCGCAGGTCGGGCACCACCTGCAACGACTGGCCCTCCGGGACGTGAAGGTCTTCCCCGGCCTCGTCCCACGCCACACCCAGGCGGCCGAAGACGAGGCGGACCATTTCGAGATGCTCGGGGGCGGCGCGGCGAATACGGACATCGCCGCCGGTCACGGCCGCGGCGCCGATGAAGCTGGCCACCTCCAGGTAGTCGGGACCGATGGTGCACTCGCCTCCGTGGAGCCGGTCGACGCCGGTGATGTGCAGCGTGTTCGAACCGATCTGGTCGATCCGGCCTCCCAGCCCGTTGAGGAAGTGACACAGCTCCTGCACATGCGGCTCGGAGGCGGCGTTGCGGATGACCGTTTCGCCCCTGGCCAGGACGCCGGCCAGGATGGCGTTCTCGGTGGCGGTGACGCTGGCTTCGTCGAGAAGCACGCGGTTGGCACGCAGGCCGGACGGCGCCGTCAGGCGCAGCAGACGTTCCGTGTAGTCGGCTTGCACGCCGTAGGCCGCCAGCCCGAGCAGATGCGTGTCGACGCGCCGGCGCCCAATGAAGTCGCCGCCCGGCGGCGGCAATTCGACCACACCGAGCCGGCCCAACAGCGGGCCGGCCAGAAGGATCGAAGCGCGAATCCGCCGGCACAGGTCCGGGTCGAGCGCCGCCGGCCGCACCTGCGATGCCTGTACACGGAACGTGTGATCCCCCACCGTCTCGACCGAAACGCCCAGGCTCTCGAGCAGGGCGCGCATCGTGCGCACGTCGCCGATGTCGGGGACGTTGTGGATCAGCACCGGCTGATCGGTCAGCAGACACGCCGCCAGGATCGGCAGGGCGGCATTCTTGTTGCCGGATGGAATGACCTCGCCGCGCAGAGGCTGTCCACCCTCGATACGAAAAGTGGCCATGATCAACCTCGTCCGGGCCGGCGCCCCTTCGGGATGCTTCGCGAGGGCGAACGGTCCTCGTATGTCAGCATAACGTCTTGGCCGGGCTGGAATGGGAGGGTGGCCGCGGCCGAGCCGCGATGGACGGCGACCTCCAGAAGGCCCTCGCTGCCGATGTAGGCCAGAACCGCGCCGTCGGGGACATCGCCGAAAGTACGCTGGATCGGGAGCTCGAGCCCGGAAGGAAGCAGGGCGCGCACGCGCGGGAAGAGAGGCAAGCGGGCCGGCGGGCAGGTCGGAAGCCAGGGGTGCAGCTCGAGGTCGCCGTCGGATTCCGAGAGCCGGCCCAGAGTCGTGATCCAGTTGCCGAAGTGATCGGCATGGAGCAGCTGGCCCCTCAGGCGCGGGCCCTCGAGCAGCTCCAGCCGCGGCAGCTCGAAGCGTACCAGGTCGCGGGCCGGAGGTCCCAGGCGATCCAGGCGGACGCCGCGCGCCAGGTGGGCGGCCGCCGGGGCGAAGAGGTCCCGCCCGTGGAACGTGGCGCTGACCTGGGGGAGCCGGTATTCGTCCCGGTTGAGTTCCACGGCGGCGCGCGGGGGTGCCCCCGCCAGCAGGTAGGTCAGCAGTCCGTTGTCCGGGGCCACAACCGTGAACCGATCCCAGGCGGCGGCAATCGCTCGCCGCGACGTCCCGACGCCCGGATCCACCACCGCCACGACGATGGCGCCCTCGGGAAGGTAGGGGGTGCTTTGCCACAACCGGAAGGCCGCCAGACGGATGTCACCCGGTGGGACGGCGTGGGTCAGATCCAGGAGGCGGGCCCGCGGGGCGAGTCCGGCGATGACGGATTTCATGACCCCGACGTAGGTATCGTCGAGGCCGAAATCCGTCAGCAGCGCGATGGTCACGTCCTTCATGCGGTAGAGATTCTATCGGAAAAGAAGCTCCCGGCCGCCAGCTACCAGCCGCCGGCCATCAGCCGCCAGCCCCCAGCTGGCTCCCGGTTTCGAGATTCCAGCCCCCAGTTTCCAGTTCCCAGTCCAATCTCCAATCCCCAATCCCTACATCGAAGTACCGACGAACTTCGAAGTCTCCGCGGTGTGTTCGCACTGATGACTGACGACTGACAACTGACAACTGACAACATTGGGACTCGCCATGGTAGAATCATATTTCGTGGACCGCCCCGAACTCAAGGCCGCCTCCCCGCCGATCGGCGTCTTTGCCTCCGTGGCGCGCGGGTTCGAGCGGATCGCAGGGCAACCTGCTCTGATCCTGCCTCCCCTCGTCCTCGATGGCCTGCTTTGGCTGGGACCCCGTCTGGGAATCCAGGCCCTCTTCCAGCAGGCGGCGGCGAGCCTGGTGGCTCCGCCGACGGTGGACGCGAGTGTCCAGGAGGGGGCGCGGATCCTGCGCGAAGCGTTGCTCGAGGCAGGGTCGCGTTTCAATCTGCTCTCGCTGTTGAGCACATTCCCGGTAGGGGTGCCCAGCCTGATGGCGAGCTCGATGCCGGGCGGTTCGCCGCTGGGAACTCCGATGACCATCCAGGTCACCGGCATCGGTGTGATCCTGTCGGTGTGGCTGGCCCTGAGCGTGGTCGGGTTCGGCATCGGCGCGGCGTTCCACCGCCTGATCGCCAGGCCGATCCCGGCGAGCGAACACCCCCGCTCGGGCTGGGCGCTGTGGCTCCGCATTGTGGCCCTGGCCTTGCTGTTCGACGCCGGCCTATTGGTGCTCGGCATCGGCGCGCTGGCGGCGGCCTCGGTCGTCTCGCTGATTCTTCCGCTGCTCGGAATCGGCGTGCTCTTCATCGGCTTCAGCCTGGCCTTCTGGGGGGCCATCTATCTGGTGTTCACGCCCCACGGCATGGTCCGACACCATCTGGGGCTACGGGAAGCGATGCGCGAGAGCGTCGACCTGGTGCGCTGGAATCTGGTTGGGACGACGGGGCTCTTGGCGGTGCTGCTGGGCGTCGACCGGCTGGCCGGACTGGTGTGGCTGATGCCAGATCCGGCCTCCTGGTTCGCCGGGCTGGCGGTGCTGGGGCACGCCTTCGTCACCGCCATGCTTGTCGCCGCCAGCTATGCTTTCTACGCCGGACGCCGGGACTGGTGGGTGGCTCGGCGATTGGCCGCTGTTGCCCCGCCCGCGACCGGCGGATGAATCGAGAGGTCTAGAGAATGGCCAAAGGTGCCAAAGGATCTGTCAGCGGTTACGCGGCCAAGGACATCCAGGTCCTGGAAGGCCTGGAGGCCGTGCGCCGCCGGCCCGGCATGTACGTCGGCGGCACCGACGTCAAGGCGCTCCACCATCTGGTGTTCGAGGTTGTCGACAACTCGATCGACGAGGCCCTCGCCGGCGCCTGCTCGCGCATCGACGTCACGGTCCTGCCGGACAGCAGCGTTACGGTCGAGGACGACGGGCGCGGTATTCCCGTCGACCTGCACCCAGAGAAGAAGAAGCCGGCGCTCGAAATCGTCATGACGACGCTCCACGCCGGAGGCAAGTTTGGCGGCGGATCCTACAAGGTATCCGGCGGCCTGCACGGCGTCGGCGTCTCGGCCGTCAACGCCCTGTCCGAGTGGTGCGAAGTCGAAGTCAAGCGCAACGGTTCCGTTTACTTCCAGCGCTACGAACGCGGCGCGCCGACCAAAGCCATCGAGGTCATCGGCAAGGTTCCCAAGGACCAGTCCGGCACCAAGACCACCTTCAAGTTCGACCGCCAGATCTTCAAGGGCGATCTGGAGTATCGCTTCGAGACCCTCGTGCAGCGTTTCCGCGAGATGGCCTTCGTCACCCGCGGCGTGACCATCCAATTGCGCGATCTGCGCGACGGCCGCGAGATGACGTTCTACTTCGAGGGCGGGATCACCTCCTTCGTCGGCTACCTCAACCGCAACCGCGAGGTGCTGCACCCGGTGGTGCACGTCGAGCGCGAGGTCGACGGGACCGGCATCGAAGTGGCGCTGCAGTACACCGATGCCTACGCCGAGTCGGTCTATTCCTTCGCCAACACGATCAACACCGTCGACGGGGGCACGCACCTGACCGGGATGCGCATGGCCATCACGCGGACGATCAACGACTACGCCCGCAAGAACGGCCTGCTCAAGGACTCGGATCCGAACCTCTCCGGCGACGACACACGCGAGGGCCTGACCGCCATCGTCAGCATCAAGCACCGCGACCCGCAGTTCGAGAGCCAGACCAAAGTCAAGTTGATGAACGCCGAGGTCCAGACTCAGGTGCAGCAGGCTCTGAACGAGGCCTTCGGCGAGTTCCTGGAAGCCAACCCCAAGGCGGGGCGGGCGATCGTCGCCAAATGCCTGACCTCGGCCCGCGCCCGCGACGCGGCGCGCAAGGCGCGCGATCTGGTCATCCGCAAGTCCGCCCTGGAAAGCCTGACCCTGCCGGGCAAGCTCGCCGATTGCTCGGAGCGCGAGCCGACGAAGTGCGAGCTGTACATTGTCGAGGGCGACTCGGCCGGCGGCTCCGCCAAGCAGGGCCGTGACCGGCACTTCCAGGCGATCCTGCCCCTGCGCGGCAAGATCCTCAACACCGAGCGCGCCCGCCTGGACAAGATCCTATCCAACAACGAGGTCAAGGCGCTCATCTCGGCCCTCGGCACCGCCATCGGCGAGAACTTCGACCTCGCCGGCCTGCGCTACGGTCGTGTCATCATCATGACCGACGCCGACGTCGACGGCAGCCACATCCGCACCTTGCTGCTGACGTTCTTCTTCCGCTATATGCCGTCGCTGGTGGAAGAGGGGCACCTGTTCATCGCCCAGCCGCCTCTCTACCGCATCGCCCACAAGAGCAAGGTCCAATACGCGTACAGCGACGTGGAGCGCGACCGCGCCCTCAAGGATCTGGGATCGAGTGCCGAGAAGGCTTCCATCAGCCGCTACAAGGGCCTGGGGGAGATGAACCCGGAGCAGCTGTGGGACACCACGATGGACCCGGCCAAGCGCACGCTGCTCCAGGTGTCGATCGAGGACGCCGCCGCCGCCGACCGCACTTTCGACATGCTCATGGGCGAGGCCGTGCCCCCACGCCGCCGGTTCATCCAAACCCACGCCAAAGACGTCCGCAACCTGGACATCTAGCTTCGAAGACTTGCGCCCACTCGAATCGCAACCGGCCCGGCGGGATCTGCCGGGCCGACTGCTTCCTAGCGCTGGCCAACTCGGGAGAGGCGGCGTCCCGGCCGAATACCGCGAGGCCGAGGGAGGGGACCGGGACGGCCGCAGGCGCACTTGAAACGCCGTGGAAAAGCCGCCGCACCCATTCGGGTGCGGCGAGACAGCCTATGGATGATTGTAGCGTGCTGATTATCGCCGGCGAATGGCGCCCACGATCAGCAGCAGGATCACCGCGCCGATGAAGGCGACGATGATCGCCCCGAGAATTCCGCCGCCGATGCTAATTCCCAGTTGGCCGAAGAGCCAGCCTCCGATGAAGGCGCCTATGATCCCGACGACGATGGCCATCCCGAGGCCCAGGCTCACGCTCCTGACGAAGCGATCGGCCAGCAGCCCGGCGATGGCGCCCACGATGACCCAAACAACGACTGTAGTGAGATCCATGTTTCATCCTCGAGTGGCTGGTTTTCGCCCCGGCCCGCCAGTCCCCGGGGGCGTTCCACGGTTGCATTGATAGTATGGGAGAGCCTTGGGCCCTGTCAATATTGACGTCCCTCGATGCTGTGCCTTGCTGCAGGGTGGCCGCCGATTGCCTGACAAGTGGATGCAGCCGGCTGACTGGCGGCCGAATCGGTCCCGCGGCGTCGGAGCCCGGATAGACGTCATCAGAAGGGCCGTCGGTAGCCCCCAACGCGACTTTCGCCCATATCGGCCTGTAGTACGCTACGGACATGGAAAGCTCCCCAGACCGTGACCTGGTGGAGCGGACACGCCGCGGCGAAGTGGAGGCCTATGGGGAACTGGTGCGCCGGTACCAGACCTCGGTCTTCAACGTGTGCTATCGCCTGGTTGGGGAGCGTCAGGAGGCCGAAGACCTGGCCCAGGACGCCCTGGTGCGCGGCTTCCAGCGCCTGGAGACGTTCGACGCCGATCGCCCTTTCGGGCCTTGGATCCGGAAAGTGGCTGCCAACGTGTGCCTGAATGCCCTACAGCGACGGGCGCCGTGGAGCCTGCCTCTCGATGAGGAACGCGACGATCCGATCGATGCCGATCAGCCGGATCCGGCCGAGGCGCAGGAACGCCGTGATCGAGCCACGCGTCTGCGGCGGGCCCTGGCCGAGCTTCCGCCGCACTATCGCGCCGTCATCGAGCTGCGGCACTTCCAGGACCTGTCGTACGAGGAGATGTCGCGCGCTTTGGCCCTGCCGCTCAGCGATATCAAGACCCATCTCTTCCGGGCGCGGCGCCAACTGGCCCGGCGCCTAGGGACGGCCGATCATGCATCTGGATGACGCGACGCTCAACGAGTTCCTGGATCGACGTCTGACGCGAGGGTCGGATCGCCAGGCGCGCGACCATCTGAAGTCGTGCGCGGCCTGTCGCACTCGCCTGGCGGCGCTGGAGGACCTGACGGCCTCCCTTCAGGCTCTGCCCGAGGTCCGCCTCACCCGCGACCTCGTCCATCCCGTTCTGGCGCGGGTGCGGCGGCGGTCTGCGCCCCGACTGCTGACCTGGATGACCGCGCTGGAGGCCCTCGCCGGCGCAAGTTTGATCGCGACCATCTGGCCGCGCCTGGAGGCGGACCTCGCGACCGTTGCCGCTCTGCTTGTGCCGCCCACGCTTGTCCCTTGGGCAGAAACCCTGGTGGGCAGTTGGGATTCGAACTGGCCCCAGTGGTTGGCCGACATTCGCGTCCTGCAAAGTGCGGCGGACATGTGGCTGCGCAGCCTGACCGCCGGCTCAGCGATGTCCTGGCCCTTCGTTCTCACGGTGGGCGCCGCCGCCCTCGTGTTGGGGGCATTGGGCAACGGGGTCCTCCTGCGTTTCCCGGCACGACGGGCCTGAACGAGCACATCCATCTGAGGGAAGGAGCGGAATCATGGAACAACCCTTTGCCATCGTGATCGCCGTCCTGGTCCTGACGGTCTGCCTGGCGGCTCTCTTCAACGCCGTGGCGGCGCTCTTCCCGGTGACCGTCGAGGTGAGCCGGCGCGCCATCGACGACCACCCGGGCCGTTCGTTCGCCCTGGGCGTCGTGAATGTGTTGTTCCTCGGCGGAGTCTCTACAGCCCTGCTGTCGATCGGAGGCCCGCCTTTCCGCTTCCTGGGCGCCGTCGTCCTCGCCGTCGGCCTGATCGGCCTGACGTTTGGGTTGGCGGCGGTCAGCGGGCTGGCCGGGGAACGGATCGCTCCGCACCGGTCTGGTTTGGGCCGGATGATCCTGGGGACGTTCGTGCTCGGCCTGGGAGGCGCCACACCGTACGTGGGCTGGTTCGGCCTCATTCCCTACATCTCCTGCCTGGGCCTGGGAGGTTTCGTGCTGGGCCTCTTCCGACGCAGGGCCGCGATCTCCTGACCCGGAATTGCCCCGGCTCCCCACGCTCCCCCGCCACGGCGGGGGAGTTTTCTTCGCGCGACCTTGTGGCCATTCTGGCTGTACCTCGTCCAGAAAGTCGTCGATGCGGCTGCGGGCCGCCGAGTTGGGAGGACACCATGGCCGACGTCTACTCCGTTTTCGGGACTCTCCTCGCTTTGGGCATCGCCTTTCCTGGGCTGCTGACCGGAGTCTGGCTGCTGTTTCCCGATTCCGTCGGCCGGGCGCAGCAACGGCTGGAACGAACGCCGTACAAGAGCCTGTTCTTCGGACTGGGCGCGGCGATGGCGACGGCCCTGGTCGTCAGCGTGCTCTCGGCCGTCCCGGCGGCCCTGTTCAAGTTTGTGGGCGCTCTGGTTGCGTTGGCCGCCTTTGCGGTCGCGACCATCGGCGCCGCCGGAGCCACGAGCGTCATGAGCGATCGCCTCCAGCTCATCGAAGGCAAGGGCGGCCTGAGCGCGTTCGTCCGCAGTGCCCTCGCTCTGGAATTGGCAGCTGCCTTTCCGATCGTGGGGTGGTTCGTCATCCTGCCGGCCTGCCTGGTCGTCTCGTATGGTGCCGGGCTGTTCGCCCTGCTTCGCTGGAAGCCCCGGCCGTCGCTGGCAGCCGACCCCGAGCCCGTTCTCGGATCAGCCTGATCTCGCATGCTGGACCGCAGGACGTTCCTCAAGGTTGGGGGTCTGCTGGCGGCCGGCGCCGCGGCCTCGGCCTGCTCGCCGGTGTACGCTCGACTGGCCGGGGCCCTGCGCCCGGCCGCGGCGTGGCCTCCGGCGGAAGAGGGAACCTTCCGCGCCTTGCAGCGCCTGACGTTCGGGCCCACGGCAGCCGAACGAATCGAAGCGGCCGCCGTTGGGCTGCCGGGCTGGATCGAGGGGCAGCTGGCGCCGTCGCAGATCGCCGATCCGGCCGCGGATCTCCTGGTGCGGCCGCTGGACTCGCTTCAGCTCGAGGCGAGCGACCTGGCAGCGTGGGATCGCGAGGATGTTGTCCGCGAATTGCGACGCGCCAGCCTGTTGCGGCAGATCTACAGCCGGCGTCAGCTGCTCGAAGTCATGGTCGAGTTCTGGACCGATCATTTCAACATCTCGGTCGACAAGGGCGACTGCTGGTTCCTGAAGACCGTCGACGACCGCGAGGTTATCCGCCGTCACGCCCTGGGGAACTTCCGCGATCTCTTGTGGGCTTCGGCGCATTCGCCGGCGATGCTGGTCTACCTCGACAACCAGGCCAATCTGAAGGGGACGCCGAACGAGAACTACGCCCGTGAGCTGATGGAGCTCCACACGCTGGGAGTGCACGGCGGGTACGACCAGGCCGACGTGATGGAGCTCGCCCGTTGCCTGACGGGATGGTCGGTGCGCTCGCGCTTCTGGCGCGGCGAGTTTGTCTTCCGCGGCGACGACCACGACACCGGCTCGAAAGATGTCATCCACGTTCACATCGAGCCGGCGGGGCAGGCGGAGGCCGAGCGCGTGCTCGACGTCTTGGCCTTGCACCGGGCAACGGCCGATCACCTGGCCCGCAAGCTCGTCCGGCGCTTTGTCGGTGAGTCCGTGGAGCAATACGGCGACATTGTGGCCCGATGCGCCCGTGCGCTGGTCGAGAGCGGCGGGGACATCGGCGCGATGCTCCGCCCCATCTTGCTGGATCTCCCCCTGGGACGAATCGCCGAGCCCAAGTTCAAGCGCCCGCTGAACTTCGTCATCTCGTCCTTGCGGATGCTCGACGGCGACACGGACGGGGGCTCCGGAGTGCAGGACCCGCTGGCGCGCATGGGACAACTGCCGTTCGCCTGGGCGACGCCCGATGGACCGACCGATGAGGCCGCGCCCTGGAAGGGCGGCCTCGTGTCTCGCTGGCAATTCGCCCTCGACCTGATGACCGGTCGGCTGAACGGAACTCGCGTGCCCCTCGAGGCCTGGAGGCACACGGACGAGAAGGGTGAATCGAATTCAGTTCTGGATCGTTTTGCGACGCTGCTTCTCGGTTCCGCTGCCAGCGAGCCGATGAGGCGCGCCCTGCAACCGCTGGTGTCGGACGATGGAAGTCTGCTGGTGGCCGGGATCCTGGCCTCCCCGGCCTTTCAGTGGCGGTAGAGGAGGTCTTCTCGATGGCAACGACTCATTCACGCCGAGCGTTCTTGGAGGCCCTGGCCGCCGCGCCGCTGGCCGCGTGGGCCTGGCCCTCCTGGATGCCGCGCCTGGCGTTTGCGCCCGCACAGCAAGGCCCCCGCGGCGATGTGCTCGTCGTCGTGTTCCTGCGGGGTGCAGCCGATGCGCTGAACATCGTCGTCCCTCATGGCGAGGCGGCCTACTTCCGCATTCGGCCGACTCTGGCGGTGCCGCGCCCCGACGACCGCCGGCCCGAGAAGGCCCTGCGCATCATCGATCTCGACGGCTTCTTCGGATTCCATCCGGCTTTGGCGCCCCTGCTGCCGGCGTGGCAGGCGGGGCAGCTGGCCGTGGTCCACGCGTGCGGCGCGCCGGACGAGTCGCGCAGCCATTTCCAGGCCATGGAGCTGATGGAACGCGGGTTGACCGACCTGCACGGGCCGGCCTCGGGTTGGATCGCCCGTCACCTGGCCAGCCTCGACACCGGCAACACCTCTCCCTTGCGGGCCGTCGGGCTGGGGGACAGGGTGCAGCAGAGCCTGCGCGGTTCGATCCCGGTGACGGCTCTGCGCTCGATCGCCGACTTTCACCTCGGAGGCGATCTGGCGGCGGCACAAGCGTTGCAGGAGGCCCTGGCGACGATGTACCGCGGGGAGGGTGAGCTTCAGGGCATCGGCCAGGACACGCTGCACATCCTCGACACACTCGCCTCACTCGACCCATTGGCGTATCGACCGAGCGACGGGGCGCTCTATCCCGATGGGGATCTGGGGATGAGCCTGCGCCAGGTGGCAGCCCTGATCAAAGCCGAAGTCGGGCTCGAGGCGGCGGCCATCGACGTGGGTGGTTGGGACACGCACTTCGCCCAGGGTTCCAGTCAGGGGCTGATGGCCGGCCTGCTCGACGATCTCGCCGGCGGCCTGGCCGCCTTCCACGCCGACCTGGCCGAAGAGATGAACCGCATCACCCTGGTCGTCATGACGGAGTTCGGCCGACGCGCCTACGAGAACGCCAGCCTGGGAACGGATCACGGTCACGGAGGATTGATGTTCCTGCTGGGCGGCCATGTCGAGGGGGGCAAGGTGCACGCCCAGTGGCCGGGCCTCGAGCCGGAGCAGCTCTTCGGCCCGGGAGACCTGGCCGTCACCGTCGACTATCGCGACATCCTGGCGGAGATCTGCCTCAAGCGTTTGAACAATCCAGCGATGGACCGGATCTTTCCGGACTTCTCATCGACGGTGCGAGGCGTGATTCGGGAGGCCTGACCGAGCGGCTGGCTACGCGACCAGCTTTCCCTTCAGCTCCAATCGCTAGCTGGTTGAAGCGCACGGGTCGCAAAGGCCCTTCGGATGTATCCGAGGGTTGGGAGCGGGCTCCGCTCAGGCACTTGAGTGGGGACGTAGGTCTTTGGCCTGAGGGAAGTCGAAGCGCGGAACGTCGCGAGAACCCTGGAGCGAGGGAGGTAGCCCAGGCCCGTCTTGACGAACGCCGCCGAATCGGCAGCCGCGTCCGAGGGGTTGGCCACTCAAGGTTGGAACGCGAGGAATGTTCGAAGCACGTCCAGATTGACCCACAGGTCGATCGAATCGTGAGTGCTGAGTTCGACATCGACGGCGGCCATGCCCTGGGCGGTGGCCCAATCGGCGAACTGGCCGGTGTACTCGCAGCCGTTCCTTTGGGGAGGGTAGGGGTAGTCGGTGACGCCGTGGATCGCCTCGGCCAATCGCAGGGACCCTTCGGTCGGCGGCTGACCGCCGGGGAAGATGCCCAGGGCCGCGCTGTGATAGCTGATCAGGGCTTGGAAGTCGTGTTGCACGATGAATCCGAGCAAGGCAGCCGTCTCGGGCTCTGAGAGCGGATGCTTGCCGGCGGTGATCGGGAGGTAGTCCCAGCACCCCGACCGATTCCAATCGGGCTGCCAGTTGAGCGGCCAGTTCCGATTGAGGTCGACGCCGCGATCGTTGGCGCGACCCTCGGCGCCGTGAGCACGCTCGTAGCCGTCCGGATTGAGGTCGTGCAGGATGAAGAGGCTCGCGTCCTCCGGCACCGCCACCGAACCGTCACGGACGTGGGCGACGAGCGCGTCGGCGAGAAGGACCGTGTTCCACTCGTAGCCGCCGTGGATGCCGGCCACGATCAACAGCTCGCGAGGGCCATTGCCGAAGCGATAGACCTCCAGGGGTCTCCCGCCGACGGACGTCCCGATCACGATCGGCGTATCGTCCGGGGTCGGCGACGGCTCGGTGGAGGCGGCCGATGGTTCAGAGGGAAAGGCGACGGTTTCGATCGGCGCGCTCCAGGCCGGCGCCGTGTGCGCCGGAGCGCCCAGCGCCCAACCCGCGAGCGTGATGGTGCCGGCCCAAAGGCCCAGCGCCCTCCAGAGTCTCCGATCGCCACGCGCCTTCATCTCAGACGCTCCAACCTCCGCCACAGGGGCGGGACTCTATCACACATGCCCTGCTGCGGTCTCAGCGTACGGTCTCCCGTCTCGTTTGACCTTGCAATCGGCTTACAGTGGTCCGAATGGGGTTGATGGGCGGCCTCACAGACGTGTGGGTTTTGCTACAATTGCGCGCGACGACCCGTTGGGCCGTTAGGTCTTATGCCGCTCAAACCCGGCACCGTTCTCTGGCATCGCTATCGCATCGAAAGCGTCCTCGGGCAGGGCGGCATGGGCGCGGTTTGCCGCGCCATCGACATCAACCTGGGCGTCCCGGTCGCCGTCAAAGAGAATCTGTTCACTACCGAGGAGTTCGCCCGCCAGTTCCGGCGCGAGGCGACGATCCTCGCCAGCCTGCGCCACCCGAACCTGCCGCGCGTCACCGACCACTTCGTCATCCCGGGCGAGGGCCAGTACCTGGTGATGGACTTCGTCGCCGGGGAGGACCTGCGTCAGCGGCTCGAACGCAGCGGGCCGGTGCCCGAGACCGAATGCCTGCCGTGGTTCCTGGAAATCTGCGACGCCCTGGCCTACCTGCATTCGCGCGTGCCGCCGATCCTCCATCGCGATATCAAGCCCGGCAACATCAAGCTGACGCCCGACGGCAAGGCGTACCTGGTCGACTTCGGCCTGGCCAAGGTCGTGGAGGACACCGGCAGCACGACGACCGGCGCCAAAGCGATGACCCCGGGCTTCTCGCCGCCGGAGCAGTATGGCAGCGGCCGCACCGACCCGCGCACCGACGTCTACTCGCTCGGGGCCACGATGTACGCCTCGTTGGCGGCACGCATTCCCGAGGACGCCCTGGAGCGCGCCATGGGGCGGGACCATCTGACGCCCCTCCGCGAACGAAATCCCCAAGTCAGCCCGAGCGTGGCGCGGGCTATCGAGAAGGCGCTCGAAGTCAGGCCGGAGGACCGCTACCAATCGGTGGTCGAGTTCGGCGCCGCGCTGCGGGCTGCCGCCGTTGCCAGTCGACCGACGGTTGTCCGCCACTATCCGTATCTGGAACACACGGCCGTGCGGACCACGGATACCGTGGTCGCCGCGCCCAAGTCGCGGCCCGTCCGCCGAAAGCCTCGCCCGACCTGGCCGTGGCTGGCCGTCGGCGCCACCGGCGTGGCGTTGCTGGCGGGTGTCGCCCTGCTGCCGGTGATCCGGGACAGCCTCGGCGGGTTGCTGTCGCCGGCCGATTCGACCTCGCCGACGACACGGCCCGAGCCCACCAGTGGCTTACCGCTGCCGTCGCCGACCGTCGGTCTGCCCGTCGTCGTTCCCACCGCCGCCCCGGCATTTCTTACGCCATCGCAGCCCGGGCCGACGGAGGTTCCGACACCAGGCGCCACACCCGTGGGAGGCGGCATGGGGCAGTTGGCCTTCGCCTCCAACCGCACCGGAGTGGCGCAGATCTATCTGATCAACTTCGACGGTACGGGCCTCGTGCAGCTGACGCATCAGTCGGATGGAGCCTGCCAGCCGGCGTGGTCGCCCGATGGCGCCCGGCTCGCTTTCATATCGCCGTGCCGGACGAACTCCGACTACTACGACGGTTCGCAAATCTTCCTCATCAACGCCGATGGGACGGGCGTGGAGCCGCTCCCGTCGTTTCCGGGAGGGGATTTCGATCCGGCATGGTCGCCCGACGGACAACGCATCGCCTTCTCGTCGACGCGCGACCTCCATGCTCAGATCTACATCATCGACCTGGCGACGAAGACGGCAACCCGACTCCGGAAGAGTGGCGGCGCCGACTCGCAGCCGATTTGGTCACCGTCGGGAGCCGAACTCCTGTATGTCTCTCGCCAGTCCGGGCCGGCCCAACTGTGGTCGATCCCGGTGACGGGAGGCGGATCGCAGTTCAGCCGCAGCGGTTCGCGAGCTGATTCGCACCCGGACTGGTCCTACGACGGGCAGCTGATCCTGTTCGAACAGGATCTCGATGGCATCTCGCGGCTGATCGTCACTCGCTTCGAGGATCGCGGCGTGCCGGAGAACCGGCTGTGCCCCTCCGGCGACATGTCGACGATGCCGATGGCGGAGGGTCGCTTCTCGCCCGACCGCAACTGGGTCGCCTTCGAAACCTGGCCGACCGGGGCGAACCACGAGATCGCCGTCATGTCTTCATCCTGCAGCAACTACAAGGAATTGACCGACGACCCGGCCCTGGACTTCGACCCCGCCTGGCGTCCGTACTGGAGCCCATAACAGGACGGGTGTCAGGGGGGCGTGGGACCTCCATCCTTGCCGCCCGTTGCGACCCTCCGGGATAATCCAATCGACAAACGACCCGCGCCCTGGGCCCTCCACCGGAGGGCGCACGCGCGATAACGCCTCACGGGAGACGACCCATGGCAGCTACCTTGATTGACGGCAAGGCCATCGCCGAGGAGATACGGCAGGAGATCGGCCGGAACGTGGAGAAGTTGGTGGCTTCGGGCGGCCCGCGCCCCGGTCTGGCGACCGTGCTGGTGGGGGACAATCCGGCCTCGCACACCTATGTCAAAGCAAAGCGCAAGGCGTGCGCGGAAGTGGGCATCGAATCGTTCGGCCACGAACTTCCCGCTTCGGCGACTCAGGCGGAAGTCGAGGGCCTCGTCCAGCAGCTCAACGCCGATCGGCGAGTCCACGGGATCCTGGTTCAGCTGCCGCTGCCGGCCGGGCTGGATGAGGAGGCGATTCTCAAGGCCATCAGCATCGAGAAAGACGTCGACGGATTCCATCCATTGAATATCGGCCGGCTGGCTCAGAAGGGGAGGGAGCCGCTGTTCGTCCCCTGCACTCCCGCCGGATGCATGGTGCTGCTGAAGAAGGCGGGGGCCAAGATTGAAGGTGCCAATGCCGTTGTCGTCGGGCGGTCGAACATCGTCGGCATGCCGGCGGCATTGCTGCTGGTCAAGGAAAACGCCACCGTCACGATCTGCCACTCGAAGACGAAGGATCTGGCCGGCGTCTGCCGGCAAGCGGACATCCTGATCGCCGCCATCGGCCGGGCCCACATGATTCGCGGGTCCTGGATCAAGCCAGGGGCCACCGTCATCGACGTGGGAACCAACCGCATCGAAGACCCGACAGCCAAGAGCGGCTCGCGCCTGGTCGGGGATGTCATGTTCTCGGAGGCAGTCGAGGTGGCCGGGGCGATCACGCCCGTGCCGGGCGGCGTCGGCCCGATGACGATCGCGCTCCTGCTCCAGAACACCTATCGCTCGGCCTCGCGTCTGGCGCCCTAGGGCCATCGTGCTGCCGCGCCCGCGAGGGTGACGTTCGTCGGCCCGTTCGGATGGTTGTCTGACAATTGACGGGGTAGCGCACGGGTGCTAGACTCCGGCCCGTGCGCAGCCCCTTGTATGGCCGGTCCACGTCTCCCGGGAGCGCCCCGAGCTAGGCGTTGCATGGCCACCCTCCTCGTTCGACACGTCAGCCGGCTCGTCACGATGGACGGCACCCGTCGCGAAATCGAAGACGGAGCGATCTTCTCCCGCGACGGTTGGATCGAAGGCATCGGGCCCAGCGCCTCCCTGCCAGACCGCGCCGATGAAGTCGTTGACCTGACCGACCACGTCCTACTGCCCGGCCTGGTCAACACCCACCACCATCTGTATCAGACCTTGACGCGCGCCCTCCCGGCCGCCCAGGATGCCGACCTCTTCCATTGGCTGAAGACGCTCTACCCGATCTGGGCCCGGCTCACTCCCGATGACATCCGTGTCTCGACCCAGTTGGGATTGGCCGAGCTGGCACGGAGCGGCTGCACGACCGCCTCCGATCATCTCTATCTGTTCCCCAACGGCTGCCGGCTCGACGATGAGATCGAGGCGGCTCGGCCGATCGGCTTGCGCCTGCACGCCTCGCGCGGGTCGATGAGCCTGGGGGAAAGCCAGGGCGGCCTGCCCCCGGACAGCGTCGTCGAGAAACCGGGGGCGATTCTGGACGACTGCCGCCGTGTGATCGAGGCCTATCATGATCCGGCGCCGGGTGCGATGGTGCGAGTCGTCGTCGCGCCGTGCTCGCCGTTCTCGGTGACGCGCGACCTCATGCGTGAGGCGGCGGAGCTGGCCCGGGCGCACGGGGTGACTCTGCACACGCACCTGGCCGAGACGCTCGATGAAGAGCGATTCTGTCTCGAGACGTTTCACCTGCGGCCGTTGGCCTACGCTGAGTCGCTTGGATGGTCCGGACCGGGAGTCTGGTTCGCCCACGCTGTTCACATTCAACCTTTGGAGATCGAGCGGATGGCGCGCGACGGGATGGGCGTGGCGCACTGTCCGAGCTCCAACATGCGCCTGGCTTCGGGGATCGCGCCGGTGCGGCGCTACATGGCCGCCGGCGTCAAGGTGGGACTGGGCGTGGACGGATCCGCCAGCAACGACTCGTCGCACCTATTGGCCGAGGCCCGCCAGGCCCTTCTGCTTGCCCGATTGGGAGGCACCGCCCGTCCCGATCTCGACGGCGCGCCTGGGATGCTGACGGCGCGGCAGGCCCTTGAGCTGGCGACGCGCGGCGGTGCCGCCGTGCTCGGTCGCGATGACATCGGATCTCTCGAGCCGGGGAAGTGCGCCGACTTCGTCGCTGTGAACCTGAACCGCCTGGACTACGCCGGCGCGCTCCATGACCCGGTGGCAGCTCTTCTCCTTTGTGCTCCGGCCAAAGTCGACCAGAGTTGGGTGCACGGGCGCGCTGTCGTGCGCGACGGGCAGCTGGTCGGCATCGACGAAGATCAGCTCGTCCGAGAGCACAACCGGGCGGCGCGGCGGCTGGTGGGTGGAGATGCGTAGGTTGGGCGAAGTGGGGGGAGGAAGTCACTGGGGATGGAGGAGCTTCCCTCCCCCATCCCCTGAAACCTCATTCTCCTCCTCAGGGGGTGGGGGCGGAGACACACGACAAACACACTGGGTGAGGGAAGAGACATGCCGATGACCTCACGCGAGTGGGCCGAGCTGACACGGCATCTGGTGGATGTGGCCATGGGCCGCGCCCCCGCGGACCGGGTCGTGCTGGGCGGCCGCTGGGTGTGCGTCCAATCGGGGGAGATCATCGACAACACCGACGTCGCCGTGGCCCGCGGGCGGATCGCCTACGTCGGCACGGACGCCCGCCACGCCATCGGCGCCGCGACAGAGGTCATGGAGGCCAAAGGGCGCTACCTCGTGCCCGGCCTGCTGGACGGCCACATGCACGTCGAATCGGGCATGCTGACCGTGACCGAATTCGTGCGAGCCGTCGCGCCTCACGGCACGACGGGCATGTTCGTCGACCCTCACGAGATCGCCAACGTGTTTGGTCTGAACGGCGTGCGCATGATGGTCGATGAAGCCACCCAGCAGCCGATCCACGTCTGGGTGCAGATGCCGTCGTGCGTGCCGTCCGCCCCGGGGCTCGAGACTCCCGGCGCTGAGATCGGTCCCGAGGAAGTGGCCGAGGCGATGAGCTGGCCCGGGGTGGTGGGCCTGGGGGAGATGATGAACTTCCCCGGTGTGGCCCTCTCCGACTCCAAGTTGCACGCCGAGATGGCGGAGACGCACGTCGCAGGAAAGGTGATCGGGGGCCATTACGCCTCGCCGGACCTGGGTCGCCCGTTCCACGGCTACGTCGCCGGCGGAGCGGAGGACGACCACGAAGGGACCCGGCCTGAGGACGCCATCGCCCGAGTCCGGCAGGGGATGAAAGCGATGCTGCGCTACGGCTCGGCCTGGTACGACGTGGCGGCACAGGTCCCGGCGATTCTGAAGGACGGCCTGGACCCGCGCCACTGTCTGCTGGTAACCGATGATTGCCATCCGGGAACCCTGGTCCACGAAGGGCACATGGATCGCGTCGTCCGCCATGCCATCAGCCAGGGGCTGCCGCCGATCACGGCGCTGCAGATGGCGACCCTGAACACGGCCGAGCACTTCGGCATGGCTCGCGATGTGGGTCAGATCGCCCCCGGGCGCCACGCTGATCTCCTGCTCGTCGGCGAGCTCAAGGACATGGACGTCCAGCTGGTGATGGCCCGGGGCGAGGTAGTGGCCCGCGATGGAAAGCTCGTGGTGGACCTTCCGACCTATCCCTACCCGGCCGAGGTCAAGCAGTCCATTCGAATGGCTCGGCCGCTGCGGGCGGAGGACTTCCGGGTCGCGGTCTCGTCCAATGGGCCGCTGCCGGTGCACGTCATCGGCGTGATCGAGAACCAGGCGCCGACGCGTCATCTGGTCGAACAGCTGCAGCCGTCGGACGGTCAGCTGACCGGCGATATCGGGCATGATCTGGCCAAGGTCGCCATGGTGGAGCGGCATCGCGGCACCGGCGGGGTGCAGGTCGGTTTGGTGCGGGGTTTCGGCTTCAACGTGCCCTGCGCCGTCGGGTCGACCGTCGCCCACGATTCGCACAACATGATCATCGTCGGCACCGACGACGGCGACATGGCGACGGCGGCCAACGAGCTGGCCCGGACGGGCGGCGGTCAGATCGTCGTGCGCCAGGGTCGGGTCATCGCTCGGGTCGAGCTTCCCATCGCCGGCCTCATGTCCGACGAGCGGGCGGAGGTCGTGGCCGGCAAGGCGGAGGCGGTGCTGGAGGCCATTCGTGGTTGCGGCTGCCGCCTGAACAACGCCAACATGCAGTTGAGCCTGTTGGGCCTGGTCGTCATCCCGCAGCTGCGCATCTCCGACAAGGGTTTGGTGGACGTCGATCGATTCGAGGTGATCCCGTTGGTCGATACCGGCGCGACAGGGGAGGCTGGATGAGCGAGGCGATCGAGCGACCGCGGCGAAAGACGGGCGGGCCGGGCGGAAGCCCCCTTTATCAGCAGGCGGCGCAACAACTGGCGCATCTGTTGGCCAATACGCCTCCCGACACCTACCTGCCGTCCGAGCCGGATTTGGCCCGCCAGTTGGGGATCTCCAGGGCGACGCTGCGCGAAGCCATGCGTCCCTTCGAGGAGCAGGGGCTGATCGTGCGCCGCCAGGGCGTCGGGACGATCGTGACACGCCCGCCGCGGACGCTGGACGCGGGCCTGGAGGTGCTGGAGAGCCTGGAGACGTTGGCGGCCCGGACCGGCTTGACGGTCGAGATGGGCGAGTTGCGGATCGAGGGCCGCATGCCGACGGTCGAGGAGGCGGGCCTGCTCGAGCTGACTCGCGAGACGCCGGTGGTTGAGGTCGCCCGCGTGATCCAGGCCGGGGGCCGGCCGGTGGCCTACCTGATCGACGTCCTACCTCGCCAGGTCTTCCCGGAGGATGCTCAGGCCCAGGGCTTCCGCGGATCGGTGCTGGACTTCCTGATGCGCCGGGGCGACCCCGAGCTGGACGTCTCGCGGACGGAGATCAGCGCCGTGGCGGCACCGGGAGACGTGGCCCGCGCCCTGCGGATCCAGCGCGGCGATGTGTTGCTCCGGCTGGAGGCCTACCTCTACACGCGCGACGGCCGCGCCGTCGATCACTCGTGGAGCTTCTTCCTTCCCGGAAGCATCCGCATGCATGTGGTGCGCCGCGTAGGCAAGCACGGCCGGACGGCCGAAGGAGGGGGTCCGGCTTCGACCGAGGGTTGACGCACCACCAAGGACGTCGCACGACATTCCTGAAGGAGGCTCGACATGCGTAGTTTCGCCGGACGCGACATCCTGTCGCTCAAGGAATTCGAACGCAACGAATTCACCCACGTCTTCGACATCGCCCGCCAGCTGGAGCCGATCGCGCGCTCGCGGCGTAACAGCGAGCTACTGAAGGAGAAGACCCTCGTCACCGCCTTCTACCAGCCGTCGACCCGAACGCGCCTGGCGCACGAGGCGGCCATGCACCGTCTGGGCGGCCACGTCACCGGTTTCTCCGACGCCAAGATGACCCGCGCCGGCGACTTCTATCAGGAGTCGATCAAAGACACGGTCAAGATGCTCGAGTTTTACGGCGACGCCATCGTGATGCGGCACTTCCAGCAGGGGGCGCCGCACGAGGCCGCCCGCTGGGCGTCGATCCCGGTGATCAACGGCGGCGACGGCTGGGGCGAACACCCGACCCAGATCTTGACCGACCTGTACACTGTGCTGCGTGAGAAAGGCCGGATCGACGGACTCCACTGGCTCGCCGTCGGCGACATGCGTATGCGGACGATGCATTCGCTGGGTTACGCCCTGACTCAGTTCGACTGCCCCATCACGTTCGTGGCTCCGCCGGAGATGTCCCTCACCTCGGAATTCAAGGCCGAGCTCAAGCAGTACAGCCTGAATTTCGGCGAGGCGGAGCACGTCGAGCAGGCGATCGACAAGGCCGACGTCATCCTGGTCGAGCCGGTGGTCCAACCGGACTACACCAAGTCGCGCGACGAGCGCGGCGCGCAGGTCGCCACGACGCCGGCGAACTACAAGATCACGCGCGAGCTGCTGGAGCAGAAGGCCAAGCCCGATGCCTTGTTGCTCCACTCCCTGCCGCGCATGGACGAGATCCCGCCCGACGTCGACATCACCCGCTGGTCGCGCTATTGGCAGGAAGCCTTCAATGGCGTGGTGATGCGTATGGCGCTGCTGGCGCTGGTGCTGGGCGCGATGGAATAGGAAGCCGCCAGCTGGCTCCAAGGAGTCGCAACAATGCAGACAGACCTCAGAGGCAGAGACCTCATCGGCGACCTCGACTTCAGCCGTGAGGAGGTCGAGACCGTGCTCGACGTCGCTTTCGACCTCAAGCGCAAGCGAGCTCTGGGCGAACCCCACGCCTACCTGCGCGACAAGGTCCTGGCGATGCTGTTCTTCTTCAGCAGCACTCGCACGCGGGGATCGTTCGAGGCCGGCATGGCGCAGTTGGGCGGCCACGCTGCGTTCATCGAGTCGCGCAGCACGCAGATCGCCCACGGCGATACGCCCAAGGAGATCGGCGAGATCTTCGGGCGATACTTCGATGGGATCGCCATCCGCCACGTCGACTGGGGCATCGGCAACCGCTATCTGAACGACGTCGCCCGCAACTCCCGGGTGCCGGTGCTCAACATGCAATGCGAGATCTACCATCCGTTCCAGATCCTGGCGGATCTGATGACGATCATTGAGAAGAAGGGCCGTGATCTGCGGCGTAAGAAGATGGTCGTCTCGTGGGCCTACGCTGCTTCCTATCAGAAGCCGATCTCGGTGCCGCAGTCGCTGGTGCTGCAGATGCCGCGCTTCGGCCTGGACGTCGTCCTGGCCCATCCGCCCGAGTTCAAGCTGATGCCGCCAGTCATGGAGGAAGCCCGGGCGCAGGCGAAGCGCTACGGCACGGGCTTCGAGGTCGTCACGGACATGGAGGCCGCCTTCCGCGACGCCGACATCATCTACGCCAAGTCCTGGGGGGCGATGCTGACGACGACCGACCAGGACGAAGGGGCACGCATCATCCAGAAATACAGCTCGTGGATCACCGACGAGCGCAAGATGAAACTGGCCCGGCCGGACGCCGTCTACATGCATCCCTTGCCGGCCGACCGCAACATCGAGGTCGCCGATGCCGTCATCGACAGCCCACAGAGCGTCGTCTACGATGAAGCCGAGAACCGCATGCACGTCCAGAAGGCGGTCATGGCGCTGACGATGAGGTCGTAGCAGTTCCCAGTCGCCAGTGTCCAGTTCCCAGTCGAAACCGGTGGCTCTTCCTGGGAACTGGAAACTGGCAACCTGTAAACGTTGTTAGTGGTCTACGAAGGACAACCCTTGGTGAGGGAGGATTGAAGGGCATGGGCAAACTGGCTGTCGTTGCCGTAGGCGGCAACTCGCTGATCAAAGACAAGGATCATCAGACCATCCCGGACCAATACGAGGCGGCCGTCGAGACGATGGCCCATGTCGCCGGGATGATCGAAACCGGCTGGGACGTGGTGGTCACGCACGGCAACGGTCCGCAGGTGGGCTTCATCCTGCGGCGCGCCGAGCTGTCGCTCCACGAGCTGCACCCGGTGGCGCTCGACTATTGCGGCGCCGACACGCAGGGCGCCATCGGCTACATGTTCCAGCGCGCCCTGCACAATGAGTTCCGCAAGCGGGGCATCGCCAAGACGGCGGCGACAGTCGTGACGCAGGTCCTCGTCGATCGCAACGATCCCGCCTTTCAGAAGCCGTCCAAGCCGATCGGCTCGTTCATGGACGAGCCCACCGCCAAGGAGCATCGCCAGCGCGATGGATGGTCGGTGGTCGAAGATGCGGGGCGCGGCTGGCGCCGTGTCGTGGCTTCGCCGATTCCCGTGCGAATCGTCGAAGAAGCCGCCATTCGCAGTCTGATCGAGGCCGGCTTCGTCGTCATCAGCACCGGCGGCGGCGGCATCCCGGTCGTCGAGGACGAACGGGGAGACCTGGTCGGAGTCGAGGCGGTGATCGACAAGGATTTCGCCGGCTCGCTGCTGGCTTCGAGCCTGAAGGCCGATCTGTTCTTGATCTCGACGGCGGTCGAGAAGGTGGCGCTCAACTACAAGAAACCCGATCAGCGCTGGCTGGATCGCATGACCCTGGCCGAGGCCAAGGGTTACCTCCAGCAGGGCCACTTTGCCAAGGGCAGCATGGAGCCCAAGATCCAGGCTATCATTAACTACCTGGGGCGAGGGGGCCACGAGGCGCTCATCACGAACCCGGAGAACATCGAACGGGCCCTGCGCGGCGAAACTGGAACCCGCATCGTGCCGTGAGGACGTCGACCGTTCGAGAGGAGGTGATGGTTCCCGCAGCCGAGACCATCGACCCGCAGTGCGTTCCCCTCAACCGAAATCTCAAGGAGGAGTTCTGAGATGTCTGCCAATCGAATGTGGCGTATCGCCGGCGTCCTGACCGCGATCGCCATGCTCGCGGCGGCCTGCGGCACGCCCACGGCCGCCCCGACGCAACCGCCGGTGGAGCCCACGCAGCCGCCGGCCCCAACCGCCGCCCCCGTCGAGCCGACCACGCCTCCGCAGCCATTCACGTTTGGCTTGCTCATGGTCGGCCCCAAGAACGACCAGGGCTGGAGCCAGGCCCACTACGACGCCGGGCTGTACGTCGAACAGCACATCCCCGACTCGAAGATGCTCTACCTCGAGAACGTCTATTCCGGTTCACCTTCCTATCCCGGACAAACGGCCTCGCAGCTGGCCGAGCAGCTTGTATCGCAAGGCGCCCAGTTGGTCATCTTCAACTCGGATGACATGAAGGACGAGGCGCTCAAGTTCGCCCAGGCCCATCCCGAGATCTATGTCATCGGGGCCTCCGATGACTGGACCTGGAAGGACGGCAAGAACTACACCGCCTCGGCCAACCAGGTCGACATCATGGGCCGCATGGAATACGGCAAGATGATGGCCGGCTGCGCCGCGGCGCTGACGAGCCAGACGGGCAAGATCGGCTACCTCGGCCCGCTGATCAACGACGAAACGCGCCGCCTGGCCGCCTCGGCCTACCTGGGCGCCAAGTATTGCTGGAGCGAAGTCCTGGGCAAGGATCCGGCCGCTCTGGCGTTCAAGGTCACCTGGATCGGTTTCTGGTTCAACATCCCCGGCGTGACGTCCGACCCGACCCAGGTCGCCGATGACTTCTTCAACAGCGGCTATGACGTGGTCCTCTCGGGCATCGACACGACGGAAGCTCTGGTCGAGGCCAAGAAGATGCACGATGCCGGCCAGTCGGTCTGGGCGATCGCCTACGACTTCAAGGACAACTGCAACGTCGCTCCGGAGATCTGCCTGGGCGTGCCGTACTTCAACTGGGGTCCGGCCTACCTGGCGACGATCCAGACCGCCATCGACGGCACCTGGACCGAGGGCTTCCAGTGGAACGGCCCGGATTGGCAGGACATCAACAACCCGGACACCAGCGCCGTCGGCTTTGTCAAGGGCGACGCGCTGAGCGACGGAGCCTCGGCCCAGCTGGACGATTTCATCTCGGCTCTGGCTGGCGGCCTGAACCTGTGGACCGGCCCGATCAATTTGCAGGACGGGACGGCCTATCTGACCGACGGTCAGGTCGCTACGGATCTGCAAGTCTGGTACTTGCCGCAACTGCTTCAGGGCATGGAGGGCCAGAGCGTTTCGCAGTAACCCTCTGATGAGACGGGGGGGAGGGCCTAGCCTTCCCCCCGTCTCCATCCTCGCACGTCCATCGGTACCGCATCCGACCAGGCCGAGGCCATGAAGGTCGAGCTGAGGAACATCCACAAGACGTTCGGCGCCGTGCACGCCAATGCAGGCATCGACCTGTCGATCGCGGCCGGGACGATCCAGGGGCTGCTCGGTGAGAACGGCGCCGGCAAGAGCACCCTGATGAAGATCCTGTCCGGCTTCATCCGGGCCGACCGTGGCGAGATCCTGCTGGACGATCGGCCGGTCACGATCCATTCTCCGGCGGATGCCATCCGGCATGGCGTCGGGATGCTCCACCAGGATCCCCTCGACTTTCCGCCGATGCGGGTCATCGACAACTTCGTCCTGGGCCGGGAGGGCGGCGTGCTCACCGAGCAGGCCGAGGCGCGGGGCGAATTGAAGAAGCTGGCCGAGCAGTTCTCGTTCTCGCTCGATCCCGACGCCTATGTCGACTCCCTGACCGTTGGCGAACGCCAGCAACTGGAAATCGTCCGCCTGATCTGGCTGGGGGCCAAGGTCTTGATCTTCGACGAGCCGACCACCGGCATCAGCGGCGCACAGAAGGAGAAGCTGTTCGCGGCGTTGCGCTTGCTGGCCGGTCAAGGCAAAACGGTGCTCTTCGTCTCTCACAAGTTGGAAGAGGTGGAAGGGCTGTGCCACCGCGTGATGGTTCTGCGCCAGGGATGCTTGATCGGAGAAGCCCGGGCGCCGTACGTCACCAAACAGCTGGTCGAGATGATGTTCGGCAGGGCGGTGGCGATGGGCGGCCGGAGCCCATCGGCCAAGGGGGAGGCGGTGCTCAGCCTACGCCAAATCTCGGCGGACGATTATCGCCTGAGGATCCGGGATGTATCGCTGGATGTTCGGGGCGGAGAGGTCATCGGCCTGGCGGGAATGGAGGGCAGCGGCCAGGGCCTGTTCCTGCGCGCCATCGCCGGCCTTGTGCGGACGGTGGGTGGGCGAATTTCCGTCGCCGGCCGGGACCTGACCGGGCGCTCGTATCACGACTTCAAGGAACGCGGAGTGGCCTTCCTGCCGGCGGCGCGCCTGGAGGAGGGCCTGGTCCCCGGCCTGACCCTCACGGAGCACTTCCTGCTGGCCGAAAGGGCGGACGGTTTTTTCGTCAACGCCGACCGGGGGAAGCAGCTGGCCCAAGAACGGATTCGGGAATTCAACGTCCGCGGCACACCGGCCAGCACGGTGGAGTCTCTATCCGGCGGGAATCAGCAGCGGGCTTTGCTCGCCCTGTTGCGGGACCCGCTGACGCTGCTCATGCTCGAGCATCCGACGCGCGGCCTGGACATCGAGTCCACCATCTACATCTGGACCAAGCTGAGGGAACGCTGCCAGCAGGGAACCTCGATTGTGTTCGTTTCGTCGGACCTTGAGGAGATCCTGCAGTACAGCGATCGCGTGTTGGTCTTCTTCAGCGGCGAGGTGACCCCGCCGCTCGACGCTGAGCGCCTGACGAGTGACAAGCTCGGCGAGCTCATCGGCGGCAGCGGATGGTCGGCCCTGGCCCCGCGGCGAAGCGCATGAAGAAGAACCTGTGGCTCAATCTCGGCTTCCAGGCCGGGTCGCTCGGCCTGGTTCTGCTGATCACCACCATCATCCTGCTGTTGGTCGGCGCGCCGCCGTTCAAGGTCTACCCCAGCATCGTCAACGGCGCCTTCGGCTCCCTCGACAACTTCGAGAAGATTCTGATCACCTGGTCGCCGCTGCTGTTGACAACCGCCGGCGTCCTGATCACCTTCTCGGCCGGCCTGTGGAACATCGGCATCGAAGGCCAGATGACCCTGGGCGCGATCTTCGCCACCGGCATGCTGCGTCTGCTGCAAGACACCTCCGTGGCGCCGGCCCTGATCATCGTCCTGGGCATCTTGGCCGGAGTGCTGGGCGGAGCCATCTGGGCAGGCTTGGCGGGAGTGCTGAAAGTCTTCGGCGGGGTGAATGAAATCTTCGGGGGCCTGGGGTTGAACTTCGTCTCCACCGCCCTGACCATCTACCTGGTCTTCGGCCCATGGAAGCGTCCCGGAGTCGGCTCGATGTCGGGCACGCAGCCGTTTGATCCGTCTCTGTGGCTGCCGAGCCTGCCGAACACCGAGCTGAGCCTGTGGGCGCTGGGGATTTCCCTGCTGGCCATCGTGTTCGTTTACTTCCTCCTGCGCGGGACCCACTTCGGCCTGCGCTTGAAGGCCGTCGGCAAGAACCCGAAGGCGGCCTTCCTGCTGGGCGTGCCTACCTGGCAGTACAGCCTTTTCGCCTTTCTGTTGTGCGGGGCCTTGGCCGGCCTGTCGGGCGCCATCCAGGTGACCAGCGTGTACCACCGCCTGCTGCCCAACATTTCCGGCGGCTACGGATTCTTGGGGCTGTTGGTGGCTATGCTGATCAACTATCAAGCTTTCTGGGCGGCGCCGATCGCGTTCTTCTTCGCGGCGTTGAACATCGGCAGCGTCCAGCTCCAAATCGTCTACAAACTGGACTCGTCCTTCGCCGGGGTCCTGCAGGACCTGCTGGTCCTGCTGTTGCTGCTCGGGGAAGGCGCCCGCCAGCGTGTGCTCAAAGGCCGGGTGGCGTGATGACCACGAACATGCTGTGGATCGGCCTGGCGGGGGTGTTGGCGGCGGCGGCGCCGGTGTTGTTCGCTGTGCTCGGCGAGACCATCACCGAGCGCGCCGGCCTGATCAACCTGTCCATGAACGGATCGATCCTGCTCTCGGCCATGGGCGGGTTCGCCGTCGCGTCCAGCACCGACAACCTGGTGATGGGGTTCCTGGCGGGCATGGCCATCGGCGCCGTGATGGCCTTCATCGTCGCCTTCAGCAGCATCCAGCTGCGCCAGTCGCAGGTGGCCGTCGGATTCGTGCTGGCGCTGCTGGGCCGCGACCTCGCGTACTTCCTGGGCGTCCCGTACATGAACATCTCCGGGCCGACTCTCCAGGGGCTGCCCGTCCCGATCTTGAAGGACATCCCTGTCCTGGGTGTGCTCTTGTTCCGCCAGAATTGGATGACTTACCTCAGCCTCGCACTGATCCTGGTGGTCTGGTTCTGGCTCTACCGCACGCGGCCCGGATTGATGCTGCGGGGCATCGGCGAACGCCCGGCGGCGGCGTTCGTGCGCGGTGCCAACGTCAACCGGCTGCGCTACCTCTACACGGTTGCCGGCGGCGCGATCATCGGCCTAGCCGGCCCGGCTTACACGCTGAACGTCAAGGCGGGGTGGATGGGCACCCAGACGGGCCTGGACGGAATTGGCTGGATCGCGCTGGCGATCACCATTTTCGGCGCCTGGAACCCCATCCGGGCCGCGTTCGGGGCCTATCTGTTCGCGCTCCTTCAATGGCTTGGGATCGTTCTGCAAACGAGCCTCCCCGGAGTTCCTTCCCAGGTGCTGCAGGTGGCGCCGTTCCCATTGATGATTCTGGCTTTGCTGCTGGTCAACATCGGCAGCACCGAATGGATTGAGCGGACGCTGGCGGCCCTGCCGGACACGACCCGACTGTTCATCGCCCGCCTGTTGCGTTCGCTGCGCGCCTCGCCTCCGGCAGCGTTGGGCGTACCCTTCGAGCAGGAATAGCCATGGGTCGTCCGGCCGGCTACCGCTGTTCGATCTGCGATCGGACCTTCGATGTCACCGAGGTGACCTACGTCTGCCCGGACGACGGCGGCAATCTCGACGTGTTGCTCGATTTCGAGGCGATTCGGAGCACGGCCCATCCGGCGGCGATCGGAGAGTCGCGCGAGGCTTCGATCTGGCGATATCTGCCGCTTCTTCCCGTAGAGGATCCCGGGCACGACGGCACTCCCCTGAAAGCCGTCGGATGGACTCCCTCGTTTCGTTCCAGCCGGCTGGCGGCAGATCTTGGCCTAGACCGGCTCTGGCTGAAGGATGACGGCCGCAATCCGACGGCCTCGTTCAAGGACCGCGCCAGCGCCGTGGTCGTGGCGCGCGCCCAGGAGATCCGGGCCGAGGTCATCATCACCGCCTCGACCGGCAACGCCGGCGCGGCGCTGGCCGGCATGGCAGCCGCCGCCGGCCGCCCGGCCGTGATCCTCGCTCCGCGCAGCGCGCCCCCGGCCAAGGTCGCCCAGTTGCTGATCTTTGGAGCGCGCGTCGTTCTTGTGGATGGCACCTACGACCAGGCGTTCGATCTGACGCTGGAAGCGGCTCGGGCGTTCGGTTGGTACTGCCGCAACACCGGCTACAATCCGTTCACCGCGGAGGGGAAGAAGACAGCGGCGTACGAGATCTGCGAACAGT
>DATIFK010000234.1:0-12463 GCA_035455265.1 Anaerolineales bacterium | reverse complement strand
AAAGTGCATGGCCACGTCGCGGCGCATCGCCCGAAAACCCGAGGTCAGGTCCTTGATCTCGCTCCGGGATAGCCAACTGGAGAAGACGTTGTAGAACTGGTTGGCGACGCCCCGATACCAGCTCCCGGCGTACGTGTCGGTGCGGGCACCGACGACCAGATCGTAAGGGGGCATTGGCTGCAGTAGAGACGGGATGTCCTCGGGGGAATGTTGGCCGTCGGCGTCCATCGTCACGACGATCTCGCCACGCGCCACCCGAATGCCGCTGCGCAGCGCCGCGCCGTTGCCCTTGTTCACCAGATGGCGCACCACCACCAGATGACGGCGGTGGCGGTCCTCCAGGTCCTGCAGGACCTGGCGCGTCTCATCCTTCGAGCCGTCGTCGACCGCGATGATTTCGAAAGAGACGCGCTCCTTCCGCAGCGTCGCCTCGATCCGCCCAAGGAGACTTTCCAACGAAGCCGCCTCCTCGTAGACCGGAAGGACGACCGACACGCGAACCTGCTCCGCCCTCCCCGGTGTCGAGGTGTTGGCCCGCGCCCTTCGCTTCCCCATCTTCACTCCCCTGGCCATCGTGGTTTCAACTCCCTCCCGTCGGACTCGGCCCCTCACGTCACGGCTCGTCGACTACGGACCACCGGACGAGGTCGGAGTCGCGCAGCAGCGACAAGCTCACGCCCCGGTAATCCACCGTCCTGTAATCTCGGTCTCGAACGTCGGTGAGGTTGTCCCGGCCCCAGCGAAACGCCTGCACATAGGTGGGCCGCAGCACGCCGATCGAATAGTGCAGGTCGTACTTGTTGTGACCGGGCCAGGCGATCATGCTCCCCCGCGACACGGCTCCCGATAGATCGGCCGGGAGGCGGGCGATCCGGGCGTCCGACTTTCCCAGGAAGTCGATCGCGTACCGACCGCTGTAGTAGGGAATCGATCCGGCCGAGAAGGCGCCGACGCTCGCCGCGTCCTCGGTGACCTCGCGCACCGCCAGGGCGATGTTGATGTTGTCCTGCGACCGAGGGATGTCGAAGGCGACCGTAGCCAGCGATATCTCCGGCAGGAAGCGACCGTCCAACTGGACTTGGGCGGCGACAAAGAGGGCGAGCCCCAGCGCGGTGGCCCGCGCGCCGCGAGACCAGGGCAACCGCGAGATCGCAAACCCGGCGCCCGCAAGAGACACCAGCACCAGGCCGGCAATCAAGAGAAGACTCTGCTCGCTCCCCCACCCGGGATCGCTCAGCCCCATTGGGTCGCTGACCAACGCTAGAAGGCCGGCGACGACCCCCACGACGGCGAGCGCAGATCGGAGATCGACCCGCCACCGCCCGAGACGAAGTGTGTCGCCGAGGCGGTATCGAGCGGCTAGTTCGCCTCGATGGGCGGCGAGGTCCGAGCCCAGAGCGCCCGCCTCCCCGACGAAAGCCGCCAGCAGAAAGGGAAATGCAGGAGTCAGGAAGCGCCACAGGCGCCAGGCGTCGCCACCGATCCAGACTTGGTACGCGATCGAGACGCCGATCCATCCGATCACAAGCAGGCTCGGACGGGACCTCGAGAGGAGCGCGCCGGCCAACGCCAACACAAGCAGAAGCACATACTCGATGAAGTAGGGAGCTACAAAGACCCATCCGTTCTGGATTCGAGCAGGAAGTGGAAACCCTTCGACCTTGAGGACGTAGGTGTTGGGGACGAGCGCCCCGTAGTACAGCCAGCGAAAGACGGTCTGCCCGAGGACGACGACGCCAATGGCCAGCGCGGCCGAGGCGAGGAGGGCCACGACTCTCCGGCCTGGTCGACGGCTCCACAACCACATCGCGAGATAGCCCAAGAGAAGCAGGATGTAGAGGATCGCATCCGGCCGGCAGAGATACGCAAGAGCTAACGCGGCCGTCCCAGCCCACAGATCGACGGTCTCCTGCCCTGCTTCGAATCGGAGCCAGCGAACCGCCCCAAAGGTCAGGAGCAACGTGAGGAGCCCGGTCTCCATTCCCATCAGCGACCAGTAGACCAGCGGGTAGTTCAGCAGGACCCCGGCGAAGACAAGAGCTTCCGCGACGCCGATCGGCATGCGCTCGTCCAGATCCGTGCGCAACCCCCGATACAGCTGGCCTGATAGGGCGGCTGTCGCCACAACCGTGCCGACGCCGGCGACTTGGATGATGAGGGCGGCCAAGCGCTTGTCCGCGACCAATTGTACGATGGACATCCCCAATGTCATCAGCAGGCTCGTAAAGCCCTCGACCCTCTCACCCGGATTCCACACAAGCCCGTTCCCGTGCGCCAGGTTCCACGCATAGCGCATCGAGATCAGGGCATCGTCGAAGCTGGCGAAATAGCGATGGCCGTCAATCGCCACAAAAGAGTTGCGCCAGACATACAAAGCCGACCAGGTCACGAACAGGGCCGCCAGCAGAAGGAGGATCCACGGCGGACGGTTTTCCCTCAGCCGCAATGACCTGACGATCCTGTGTGTGACTCCGCCGCCCACAGCAACCTTCCTTGTGCCCCTTACGGTAGGCAATGGGCCGGTTGAAATGTCATCGCCGACTCGTCATGGGGCCACGGCGTGATCATCGAGATGCGCCGAGGTCCGTATCTGCTCGACGAGTTCTTGCACCCGGACACCGTCCTCGAGCGAACAGATCGGCGAAACCGATCCCGCGGCGACCTCCAGGAAGTGTCTCATCTCGGCCAGGAACATCTCGTTGCGTTCGAAGCCGGCCGGCGCCGGATGACGCTGCCACTCGTCTTGCGATGCCACACGGATCTCAAGGTCGCCCGTCATGCCGTTCCACCGCAGATGTCCCTTCTCGCCCACGACCTCGAGGTGGTGTGTGGCGGGTCGCTGCAGGTAGTTCAAATGCACGCTGGCCAGCAGTCCGGACTCCAGCTGGAGGCTGGTTTCAGCAAACGCTTCGACCTCGAGGTCCAGTCCGTAGCCGACGAGGCCTCGCGCCGAGGCCACTTCGCCGAAGATCCAGCGGAGGTAGTCGAAGGGATGGCACAGCGTCAGCAGAACGCCACCACCCAGATCGCGCCGGACGGCATACGAAACGCGGAAGTCCTCCCAGGGATGCCAATCGGCGACGTATTCCCCCCAGTAAGCCCGCGCCGAAAGGACTTGGCCAAGCTCGCCCATCTCGACCAAGTCCTTGACCTTGCGAAGTGTGGGATGGTGGCGGAACTGGAAACCCATGAGGAGGCGGCCCCCGCCCTGCCGGATGGCCCGTCGCAGATCGTCCACGCGTTCCATGGAGTCCGATATGGGCTTTTCCAGCAGGAGGTGACAGCCCGCCTCAGCCGCCGGGATGGCCACGTCGAGGTGGAGGGAGGTTGGGTTGCTCACGACAACGGCATCCGGCCGGCGTGCGATGGCTTCCCTCCAATCCGTCACTGTTTCGTACGCGTCGAACTCGTCACTCCGCAGCGTGCCTTTGCCCGTCCTGTAGAGGAGGACATCCCGCTGGCCGAGGGCCGCCAGGTTCCTCAGATGCCTGCGCCCGATCGACCCGAGACCGGCGATCAGGATCTTCACGGCCGCAGCCCTTCCATCAGGGTCAGCAGGGCCTGGCCCGTCCGTCGGCCGGCGCTGCCGTCGGTGAACGTGATCTCGCGTTCGACGAATGCCCGCCGGGCTTCCCGATCCAGGGCTGGATCCTGCAGGTACGCCGCCACGGCTTCGGCCAACTGGGCACGGTCGAGGACGACGCGGCCGGCCCTCGATCGACGGAAGCGGTCGTGTGTGGGCCAGTCCCCGATTCGGGAAAGCCTCAGCGAGTATTTGCGCAGGTAGAAGCGGCGCGTGTACCCCCAGCCTCGCGGGGCGTCGATGCAAACGCTGACGATCGGCCGGTCGTGGATGGCGGCCTCCACCACCATGGTGGAATAGACCGTCAAGAAGACGTCGGCGTGCGCCATCATCGAGGCCTTCTCCGACACATCCTCGCCCGAGTAGTAGCCCAGTTCCCCGCCGATCGGCACGGGCTCGACGACATGGACGTGCTCATGCTGTCGCGCCAGGCGATAAATGCGCTCGCGCTCGTCGGCGAACAGCCAGTTGTCCCAGAAGTGATTCGGGTGAAGGCGGATGATCAGCTGACTCGGTGCGCCCAGGCGGTCCGATGTGACCAGATCGACGAGGGCCTCGATATTCTGGTAGTTGGGTGAGAAGCTGACGAAGCTGCAGGCGTAGCTCAACAGCTTGCGTTGCGGATCCAGACCGTGAAGCCGGAAGTACTCCCGCCGCGGCAGGAGCCACGCCTTCCGCAGATAGCCGTCGTAGACGGGCATGCCCACGATATGGACCCGCCCCGGATCCCAATCCGAACCCAGAATCAGCTCCTCCTTCTGGATCTCCGACCATCCCAGGATATCCTGCACGGGAGCCCCGGGGATGCTGTAGCTGCTCGGGTTGTCCCATCCGACGACGACCGACGCCGTCCGCAGGCCGTGGGCCGCGGCTTCGCGCAGCAGGTATCGGTCCTGGCGCCAGCCCGGAGTGCTCCCGACAACGAGATCCGGGGCGTATCGCTCGAACAAGTCTCCGTAGATGTGCGGCGTGTACCTCTGCTGGGCTCGCACCAGCGTGGCGCGGGCACGCGCCGAACGCCGAAGGAAGAAGCGCGCCATCAGCGCCAACGGGAGGATCGGCACCTGCCGCGGCGATACTTCCACCAGCACCTGGTCGACGTAGCTGTCCATCGCCCGCGTGTTGATGCGCCGCGAGCCCCCGACGCGGCGCAGAAACCCAAGCCACCACTGCACGTCGTACGACCGGCGCTCGTAGGCCCGCACCTGATCCAGGCGCATGCCCTCGACCGTGATGGGCAAACGCGAGAACCGATCCCGCACGCGCTCCACGATCCCATCGTCCGTGAGCAGGACCAACTTGGCACCGCCCTCGGCTAGGGTCGGAGCGACATCCGTCTGAAGGAAATAGACAAGCGCCAGACCGTGGTCGGCACAGATCAGGATGCGTTTCGAGGAGGCGGCGCGCGGACTCAAGGGTCGGCCTCTAGGAGCGGAAGTACCAGCGAAAGATCTGGTTGTGCACGCCGAGGAGCAGACGGCGCACGGGCCCCCAACGCAGCAGCCGGCTGGGAGCCGGCCGACGCGGCGACGCCATCGACTCGGAGGCTGCCTTCAGGTCGGGCGGCACGGTGTTCCCCATGTGCCGCACATGCGCCTCAGGAGTCATCAGGCGCAGGTATCCAGCGGCGTCCAGGCGAGCATCCAACGTACGGACCTGACCCATCGGGCGCTCCAGCGAAAGGGGGAGGAACTGGCGCAGGACATCCTTGCGCCCGATGAACTGCCAATGAACCGCGCCCACGAGGGCTTCGGCACCGCCGTAGCGCAGACGAACATCCTCCGTCTGCTCGTAGCGTCGGCGAACATCCGCCTCCGGCTGCCCCAGATTAACGTCGTGTTCGCGGAATGTCTCCCATGGAATGAACGGCCCGCGTTCGACCTTCGCCTCGGCCTCGGAGTCCGACCATCGCAGGGTCGCGCCGAACAGCCCCGGATCCGTCCGCATCGGCCGGCTGCTCACCATCCCCACCCTCGGGAAGGTATCCAGAAGGCGCATGGCGCTGGGCAACCAGCCGGGGTGAAAGTACACATCGCCGTCGGCGTAGGCCAGGATCTCCCCGGGTGCGCCGGCCAGGGCGATATCCCAGGCGCCCCCCTTGCCCAGGTTCTTGCGCGACAGGAGCAAGTAGTCAATCTCGCCGCGGGCGCGCGCCTCCAGAAGATCTGCGACGACCTCGGGAGCGCTGCCGTTGTCGAAGACCATCAGATCGAACGGCGCGTCGGTGTTGCGCCGCAGGCTGTTCAGGCAAACGCGCAGCACCTCGAGTCCTTCCGCGAAGTAGCCGGCCAGGAACGGAAGATAGGTGACGACGACCACCGTCACCTTCTCAGGTCGAGCTACGTCGTCCATGAACTTCGCGGGATTCTGTCCGCTCCGCATCATCCAACTCCGCCGGAAAACCGCGCCGCTGTCACCGGTCCGTCTCCTTGCCATTGGCCTCGCGTTCCAGCCACGTCGTCGATTGACCACTGAGCAACCAGAACAGCTGGTTGTAGACCCCCTGAAGGAGTCTCCTGAGCGGTCGCCATTGAAGGATGCGGGAAAGGATCGTCGCCCGCCGTTGGACGAAGGATTGCCACGGCTGACCCTCGATCTCGATGCCGAAGCGGCGCGCTTCCGCCTGCATGGGAGGCCCGACCAGGTTCCCGATGAGGCGCGTCGTGCGTTCGGCCGTCGTCAGCCGTAGCAGGCCCGCAGCGTCGATGTCGTTCTCGAGCTCGTTCAAACCGCCCATCAAACGTCCGCTCCACTCGCCACGCAGGAAGCGAAGCAGGACATCCTTGGGTGCAACGAACTGGTTGTGGCAGGCCGTGGCATAGGCCTTGAGCCCGCGCCGCTCGAGCAAGATGTCCTCAACGTCGGCCACGCGGCGTGCGTACTCCTCGGGATCCTTGCCCAGGGCGACGGCCCATTCGTGTTCCCACGCCTCCGGGATCCTTCGGCCGGTGGTCATGCGGGTCTCCGGATCGCTCTTCCCAAATCGCAGAGTCGACTCGATTCCATGGTCGAACAGCGATCGCTCCGGCGACCCGCTGACCATGCCGACGTTGGGGAAACCGCCGAGCAAGGCCATGTGGGCCGAAAGCCATCCCGGGTAGAAGAAGGTGTCATCGTCGGTGTAGGCCAACACCTCGCCGGGAGCGGCGCCGGCGAGCACGCGCAGCGCGCCGAGCTTGCCGATGTTCTCGCCGGAGAGGAGCAGGTACCGGACGACCCCTTGCTCCATCAGCCCGCGCAGGTACTCCTTCACCTCCTCGCAGCTGCCGTTGTCGAACACCATCAGATCGAAGGGGAGATCGGAATGACGGATCAACGTCGCCAGGGACATCTTGATGACGTCGAAGCGATGCTCGAAGTAGCCCTCCAGGTGCGGCAGATAGACCAGCATCCCGAGGGTGATGCGCGCCGGGCGATACTGCGACACGCGATGGCGGGCCGGGTTCATCCCGATGCGGGTCATTCGGTCGCCCCGTTGTCGGCGTCGTCGACGTCAGCCCTCGCCCGTCGACCGGGCAGTCCGAGGGCGCGGCGCAGCGCGGCTCTCGGGCGGAAGAGCATGCGCACGACCCGCGCCGCCTTCCCGGGACCCAACCTCGCGATCAAATCGGCCTCCCACTTGCGAGGGTATCGCCACTCCCCCAGACGCTTGCGAACGATCTTCCCCTCGGCGAGATACCAGTCCGCGTCTTCCAGCCGGAAGATGACCTCCCGCCCACCGGCCAACTCCAGATTGCGCGTGCTCTCCGGATGCCGGTGGTGGGGCCGCCCGCCGGGAAGATGGGAGTAATCGTGATTCTGGTGGACGGCCGTGATCTCCCGACTCGCATCGATGACCGGGATCCGTCTGCGCCGCGCGTCGAAGATCATCCAGTTGTCCCATCCGGAGCGCCCGATGGCGAAATCCGGCAGCTCGGGGTACTGATCCGCAGGGAAGACGAAATAGTCGCTGCCGACGGGCCGGTGAAGACGGCCGGACTGGGCCAGGCTTTCGCGAACGCGACCCTGCCAGCCGGCGTCGAAGGCCAGCGGGTCGCGCACCTCCAGGTCCCAGCGTTGCCCGACGACCAGGAAGCGGGCAAAACGATCAGCGATTCGCTCGACGGCAGGCAGGAAGTCGTCCAGGAGAAGGATGTCGGCATTGACGTAGCACAGGATTCGCCGGCCCGAGGCACGCCGGGCAAGCTCGAACGCCGGGCGCAGCATGGGCGCACCGCTCGGCGATCGGGTGACCGAATCCAGATGCCGCGCCCCAACGGCCGAGGCAGCCTCCCTAAGCCCGTCCTCTCTCCCGATGAGCAGGATGTCGCTTCCCCGATCCAGTTCCTTCCAGGAACGAATGGCATTGGTCTGGATGACGCCGGTATGGCCGCGGAACGGCTTGGGAGCCGTGAACAGGGTCAACATCGATGCCGCAGCCTCTCAGCCGACATCGCGGTGTCCTTTGTGGACAACGGCGGCATTGATGCGCGCCAGTTCCGGCTCCCGCCGTACCAGGTCGAGCACCTCTCGCCAGGAGAAGTCTTCGCGGCCGCCCAAGCGCGCATAGACCTGGCGCACGAAGGCCAGGTCGTCGGCTTCATCGACGGTCCACCGCAACCCGCCCAACGACGGATCGGAGGACCGCACTTGGATCATGCGGAACCGCTCCGGGTGTTCATACAGGTACGGCATCACATGCTCCCGCTGGTGGGGCTGGTCGGCCTCGCGCCAGGCCTCGTCCAACGCCTTACGCGAGCAGACCTCCGTATCGGTGCCGATGGGATAGGTGCGATCCCATGACAGGCGGTTGCAGGCGAAGTCGACCGGGGGCGTCGCCGATTGAAACGCGCCGACGGTCTCGTCGATCAGCTCCGAGTCGATCAATGGGCAGTCGCCCGTGATGCGCACGATGATGTCGGCTCGATGCTCGACCGCCGCCTGGTGGAAACGGTCGAGGACGTCCTCGGCGCTTCCACGGGAGCAAGGCACTCCCTGTTCCCGGCACAGCTCGGCGATCGGATCGTCTTCGCTCGCCTGCGACGTCGCCACGACGACTTCGTCCAGGGTCCGGGCACCCTTCACCCGCGCCACGACGCGGGCCAACATCGGTTGCCCGGCAATATCCGCCAAGACTTTGCCGGGCAACCGGTGGGAGCCCATGCGAGCCTGGACGATGGCCACGACGCGGGCTTCAGGTGGCATCCGAACTCCGCCGGGTATGAGCTTGGGCCGTCCGGTAGGCCTTCTCCAGGCGCGGGAAGTTCTTCGACCAGTCGGCGCGAGCCTCCGCCACGTGGCGCGCGGCGCGCCCCATCGCCGGCAGCCGCCTGCGTTCGGACACGGCGCGAACCATGAGGTCTCCCAGGGAGCGTGCATCTCCATCGCGGAACACCCAACCATTGGTGGTGCCGTCGATCCACTCGCGGTTGGAGGGGATGTCCGAAACCGCAGCCGGCAAGCCGCTGGCCATCGCCTCGAGCAGGGTCACCGACGTACCGTCGACGCGCGATGCCGAGACATACAGATCCGCCGCCCGAAAGTACGTCGGCAGCGCCTCGTGATCGACCGGGCCGGGGAAGTGAGCTCGGCTGGTGAGTCGGCCGGTCTCCAGCGGTTTGCGGACTCGCTGCCGATCGGAGCCGTTCCCCAGCATGAGCAAGCGAAGGCCCGGTTCGCGGGCAGCGGCCAGAGCGAACGCTTCGGCCACAAGTCGGGTTCCGTACATTGATTCCCAGGGCCGCGCCGACATCAGCACCACGGCCGTCTCCCACCCCAAGACACGACGGATGCGGGAGGGTACCTTCGGAGAGAAGGCTTTCAGATCAACTCCCCAAGGGAAGACGACGATCCGCGAGGGGTCCATCCCAAGTCCGACACTCCGCTGGCGCACCGTTTCGCAGTCACATATAAGGGCATCGCTGTGGCGAAGGACGAAGGAGGCCAACCACTCCCCCCACCCGCGGCGCGCCTCCCACAAGACGTCCGAACCCCAGGACATGCTCACCATCGGATGAACATCGGCCAGCGCGGCGACCAAGGCGCCGCGCTGGATGGGCCCGGCGTGGATGACGTCGGGCTGGACGTCGCGCACGAGCCGGCGCAAGTCCCGCACCATCCACGGAAGGCGCACCCAGAACATGGCGCCCGCGGCCTCCCAACCTGCGCCGGAGACCCGATCGGGCGCCGCCAGGTCCTTCATCGCCGAGGCCGGTAGATGCTCGACCGCCCGGAGCGCGACCGAGTGGCCGGCGCCAAGAAGACTCCCGACGAAGCGCCGGTCGTGGACGGTCCACCCTCGGGTGAGGTACAGGATCTTCATGCCGCAACCAACATCGACCAGCGCAGCGCTTCGCCGGAGGCCACGTCGACAGCGGTCTTCATGCCAATCACGGCGTCGATCTGATAAGGGAAGATCGCCTCCAGGGGCGCCGGCCGGAGAACCTCCAGGTCGCGGCGCGTCAGGACCTGCCCCGCCTTGAGCTCGTGCGCCGCTCGCACGCATCGTCTCTGAACGACAACCGTATCGCGTTCGTTGTCGGCGACATCCTTGTCCGCCGATCCGAGGGCCTGTTCCAGCTCCCGGGTGCGGTCGACCATATCGCGCCACGAGGCGGGCGTCATCGAGAATGGATGATCCGGCCCCTCGCGCGAATTGTCGTCGGTGAAGTGTTTTTCGACGGCACGTGCCCCGAGCGCCACGGCGCCCAGAACCGTGGCGTGCCCGGGCGTATGATCCGAAAGGCCGAGGACGACGTCGGGGAACATGGCCGCATAGGTCTTCAGAACGTTGAGGTGGATGTAGGCGAAGTTCGCCAGACTGGCGGTGTAGTTGGTGTTGCACTGCATGAGCACAAGGTCCGGGTTGACCTCCAGGATCGTGTGGACGGCCCGTTGAACGTCTCCGATGGTGGAGGCGCCGGTGGCCAGGAATACCGGCTTGCCCTTCGAGGCGATGTGCCGCAGGATCTCGGGCCAGGTGATATCCCCCGATCCGATCTTGTGCGCCGGGACATGCGGATCGAGCATGTCGACCGTTTCCATATCGTACGGGGACGAGAAGTAATCCAGGCCGGCCTGGCGGCACGTCTCCGCCAGGATCGGCGTCCACTCCCACGGCAGCGAGGCCGCCTGGTAGACCTCGAAGACAGAGCGCTTCCAGGTAGCTTGATGCGAGATCTGCTTCCCCAGGGCGCGGAATCCATGGTCGCTCACGATCTTGGGGGCGCGGAAGTTCTGAAACTTGGCCGCATCGGCGCCGGCTTCGGCGCACAGGTGGATCAAGTCCTTGGCGCGGTCCAGGTCCCCATCATGGTTGGCCGAGATGTCGGCAATGAAGTACGTCGGGTGGTCGGCCCCGATCTTCCGATCGTCGATCACGATTTCCCTATTCATGGCAGCTCCTACGGGTCTCCACAGATGTGCCCTCCGGGCCGTTGCCTTCCATGCGACGGAGGCGCCCCTTGGCGCCGCCCGAGTCGGCGCCCGTCGAGCCGATCAGGAGGTTGTACAACTCACTGTGCCCGGCCGAGTCCAGCACCGTTCCTTTCCCTGGCTCGAGGGTGACTGTCCGCGCCCCAAGCGTGAGGGCGCCCAGCCGACGAGTCCATTGGCCGCCTTCGGTCTCGATCAGGATGACTTGCCTGGCCAGGAAAGACCCGTACAACGACGGCGGGGCCACAGTCGTCGTCTCGTTGAGTACGAATTTCCCATCCTGATCGAGGATGGTGTCGGCCCAGTTCTCGGTCAGTCGGTAGACGCGAGGCGGATCGGTCCAGCCAGCCGGGATCGTGTAGAGTTGCTCGAGGACGCGGGGAAGATTCCACGTGTTGGCGGCGATCTGATACGTGTCCGCGATTCCGGCAGGGTCAACCAGGATCACGCTGCCTTGGCCCGCATCTTGCACCAGCGGCAAGAGACGAACCCAGAAGCCCTTCTCGAGCTCCCAAGCCCTAACGTAGTCCCGTTGCAGAACGAAACCGTACCCCGCCAGCAGGGCTAGCCAGGCCGCCACGCCGATGAGGCAGCGCCGCCTACCAGCCCGACTCTTGACCGACCGCACCGCGGCTGTCCCAACGGAAGCCACCACCAGGGAGGCCCCTACGACTGCCGCCAAATGAACCCGGGTGGGCCGACCGCGAATGTGATACCCGAGGGTCGTGAAAGTCAGGGGATAAGCCAGTACCCACATCGCCAGGCCGGCCGCCGCAAGACGCAGCTGTAAGGGTGCCGGAACCTTCCCGGGAGGTATCGCTGTGTGGGGGGCGTCGCGGGTCTCTCGAACGCGGCTCCGAATCCACGCCACGCTGTCGGCCAAGGCGGAAGAGGGACCTATGTCCTCTCTCGTCAACACCCATGAGAAGACAACCAGGGCGACCCCGACTGCCACCAAAACCTCGGCCCGCAGGTTGACGATGACCTCCAAAGGACGCAAAGCGAACGTGGCGAAGCTCGCCGCCGGACCGACGACCATGTGGTTGAGGGGCGTGAGCAGGATATCGGCTACGCCCAGGCCCGTTACGCGCTCTTCGCCCGCCATAGCTTTCACCATCGCCGCCGCCCCCAAGAGCAGGCCCACGACGACGGTATGCCGCACGGCTTTGCGGACAAGGGAGGCGTCCCAATCAGAATCGAGCAACGGAGCGGCAAGGAACACTGGGAATGGCGACTCATAGGCAAAGAGGATCACAAACGCCAACAGATAGGACAGCACCCGACGGTCCGACAGCCAACTGTGAAGCGACAGCAAGAGAAGTGTCAAGGACGGCTGCAATCCCAACGAATGGGTCAGGAAAGCCTGGGTCGTGTCCGCCGAGAACAAGGTGTACGCCAGGGCCCCGAGAAGGGCAAACCCGGTATGCCTCTGCAATCGCCTCAAGAGCGCATAGAAAAGGAGAACAT
>DATIFK010000233.1:0-5202 GCA_035455265.1 Anaerolineales bacterium | reverse complement strand
TAACCTCCGCCAGCTGGTCGTGGTAGGGAGCGAATACGGTCTCCAGCCCGGCGCGCCGCAGGCTTTCGATCGAGCCTTGCGCCTGGAGAATCCGACTGATACCCCGCAGGATCTCAGCCTTGGCGGATCGGTCCAGCTGTGGATGGTCTTCGACCTCGTCGATGGCGCGCATGCACAGGTAACCGGAGGCGACGGCTTCTCGGAGGGAATCAGGAAGGGCGGCGACCGGCATGTAGAACGTGCGACTGGTCTCCGCCAGGACCCGCATGACGTCTTCCGACGATGTCATCTTGACCCTCCCGCGAACCTGCTCCAGCTTCCGATCCGCCCGTCAGGGAATCGAGTCATACAACGGCGGGCACCCCAGAGGCAACGAGCGCAGAGTATACACCCCGGGCAACAAGCGCCTGTGGAGGCCTGAACCTGGACTGCCTGGTCCGCTCGGCGCGCGGCCTTTGTCGACCATTTTGGATCGGATTGGAGGGCGTGGCGCGTGTGCCTTCCGATGGGAGAAACGTCACCAGCGGGCTGTGACGATGCCAAGTTGACGCTCTGACATATTACATGTGAAACTTCACTCACCGTAGCCGGACGGTTTCACCTCTCGCTGCAGCCAGCGGCAGACCCCCAAAGGGTCGGCCCGTAGAGGAACCTCCCGTCGGTGACCCCCGCTCTCCGGTCCAACGATATCGACGTTCTGGATGCGCCGTACCCCTCCCTCGACCGAACGGATCTAGCGGAACAGACTTATCAGGTCCTCAAGGACCGAATCCTGCGCCGCCAGCTTCATCCCGGCGAACGCATCAGCGTCGATGACATCGCCCGACGTCTGCACGTCAGCCGGACCCCGGTCACCGACGCGTTGAAGCGCCTGGCGGTGGAGGGTCTGGTCGAGATCATCCCTCGACGTGGCACATTCGTTTCCTCCCTGACAGCACGGGATGTGGGTGAGTTGTTCGATGTCCGCGCCGTGATCGAGCTGTACGCCGCCCGCCGGATTGTCTGTGAGGACAAGACCGAAGAGTTCTTACGGCGCGTTGCGCAACCGATGGAGCGCATGCGGCGAGCCACGGCCAGCGGCGATTACCGTGACTACTCGGCGTTCATGGATGGAGACCGCGACTTTCACCAGGCGATGGTCGACCTGACGGGCAACACCCGGCTGGCGGCGGTCTACGCGGAGCTGAACGTCCACATCCAGGTGTCGCGGGCGCACTACCTCAGCACGGTCGAAGAAGCTGTGCAGGCTCTGCGGGAGCACGACGCCATCATCGCCGCGTTCCGTACGCACGACCCATCGGCCGTGCAGGAATCGCTCGAGGCGCACATCACCAACGTCAAGAGCCGAATCCTGGACCTGCTCGGCCCTCGCGGCGGTCAGCTGTGACCGGCAGCGGCCCGCCGGCGCCCGCCGACGACCTGGCCCGCGTCCTGACCACCTTCGGCCTGGAGGGGCGGGTGGCCCTGGTGACCGGCGCCGGCCGCGGCCTCGGCCGGGCCATGGCCCTGGCCCTGGGTGGCGCCGGCGCCGATTTGGCCCTGGCCGACGTCAACCAGGCCGATGTCGAAGCCGTGGCCGCCGAAGCGCGCAGCCTGGGTCGTCGAGCAGCGCCCATAACGGTCGATGTCGGCGTGGGCGAGCAAGTCGAGCGCATGCTGGCGCGCATCGTCGCCGAACTCGGCCGCCTCGACATTGTGGTCAACAACGCCGGCGTCACCAGCCGTTCGCCCTTCGAAGACCTGGCGGAGGAGGATTGGGAACGCGTGCTGCGGGTCAACGTGGGCGGGATCTTCCGCTGCTGCCGCTGGGCTGCCCGGCGCTTCATCGAGCAGGGGCAGGGGGGCTCGATCATCAACATCGCATCCGTTTCGGGCCTGGTGGGCAACCGCGGCGGCAACAACAGTCACTACTGCGCCAGCAAGGGAGGCGTCATCGCGCTGACGCGTTCGTTGGCGGTGGAATGGGCCCGCCATCGCATCCGAGTGAATGCCATTGCCCCCGGGTACTTCGTCACGCCGATGACCGATCGCTTGAAGCAGAGGGACCCGGCCTTCTACGAGGAACTGATCGGGCGCGTGCCCCTCGGGCGTTTCGGACGGGACGGGGACATCGGCGGTGCGGTCGTGTTCCTGGCCAGCGACGCTGCGACATTCGTCACCGGCCACGTCCTGGTCATCGATGGCGGCTACACGGCGTGGTAACCCCTGCGCCTGCCCTTTCTTCCTCCGAACGAGGCGCAGGGGTAAGGAGGAGTCGGTATGAGTGAAGCGACCATGCCAGGTCCAGGTGGAGCGGCCGCGCCGGAGGCGGCGCTGAACCGTGGCTGGTGGCGTGCCTTTGCCTCCCGCGGCGCGATCTGGATCGTGCTGCTCGGGCTGTCGGTCGTTTCCTCCATCGTGTCGCCGGTCTTTCTCACGTCGCGCTTCATCTCCACGCTCTTGAAGCAGGCCGCCTCGCTCGGCATCGTGGCCGTCGGGCAGACCCTGGCCATCCTGACCGGTGGCATCGACCTGTCGGTGGCTTCGGTCATGGCGCTCGTATCCGTCCTGGCATCCCACTGGATGAACGGCCAGGAGTCGCTGGTGTTGCCGGTGTCGCTGGCGGCGTTGGCCGTCGCCTCCGCCATCGGACTGGCGAACGGGCTGATGGTCGCCAAACTGAAGATCCCGGCCTTCATTGCCACGCTGGGGATGATCCTGATCGTGCAGGGGGCGCGCTTCATGTACACCGGCGGGACTCCGAAGGGATCGATCCCGCCGGGGATCAAATTCATCGGTGGAGGGATGGTCGGCCCGATCCCGGCGGCCGTGATCGTGTGGGCGATCGTGGTCGTCGTCTTCGTCATCCTGACACGCTGGACCGTCTTTGGACGCCGGCTGTATGCCACCGGTGGCAATCCGCGCACGGCGCACCTTTCCGGAGTCAATGTCAACGGCGTGATCATCGCCGCCTACACCCTGTGCGGGCTGCTGGCCGGAGTCGCCGGCCTGGTGCTCACCGGCTATTCGGGTTTCGCCGACAACTGGCTGGGCCGCGGCAAGGACCTCGACTCGATCGCCGCCGTGGTCGTGGGCGGGACTCTGTTCTCCGGCGGCCGCGGCGGCGTCTTGGGCACCGTTGCCGGGGTCCTCATCATCACCATTCTCTACAACCTGGTCCTGCTGCTGGGCCTGGATGAGGAGGTTCAGCGCATCGTCAAAGGCACGGCCATCATCCTGGCCGTGGCCTTGTATGCCGGGCTGCGGGCAAGGCGGTAGGTTCGCAGCCTGTTCGCGCAAAGGAGGTGCTACACCGCAAGAGCCGAACCGCCTGAGAGCCCTACCGAAGATGGTTCTGATAGGGGCACACCCTAAGGAGGACAAGAGTCATGTCGAGCAAGCTCATGCGCGTGTTCTCGCTGCTGCTGCTGGCCTCCATCGCGTTGGCGGCCTGCGGCACCAAGGCCCCGGCCACCACGGCGCCGGCACCGGAGCAGCCCCAGGCCCCGGCGGCGAACGTGCCCGAAGGCTACGTCGACACCAGCGCCTACGCCAAGCCGGGACCGTACGACGTTTGCTTCAGCAACGCCTCGGTCTCCAACTCCTGGCGCGTCATGATGGTGGCGCACGTCGACTACGGCGTCGAGGAAGCAAAGGCCGCCGGCACCGTCGCCAACTATCGCTACACCGATGCCAACGACGACCCGGCCAAGCAGATCAGCGACGTCGAAGACCTGCTGACGCAGGGCTGTGATGTCCTGATCCTGAGCGCGGCCGCCTCCGACGTCGTCGACCCGGCCGGCCAGGCTGCCATGGAAGCCGGCGTGCCGGTCGTGACCCTCGACCGTGACGTCGCCAATCCGGCGCACCGCCTGGCGTACGTCGAGGGTGACAACTGCGAGATGGGCCGGTCACAGGCCGAGTTCATCGTCGAGCAGCTGAACGGCCAGGGCAACGTGGTCGAGCTGTCCGGCATCGCCGGCGCCAGCCCGGCCGAGGAACGGCTGCGCTGCGCCAACGAGGTCTTCGCCGCCAACCCAGGGATCACCATCCTGGAGCAGGCCTACGCCAACTGGTCGCCGACCGAAGGTCAGACCATCATGGCGAACTGGATCACCAAGTACCCCAAGATCGACGGGGTGTGGTCGGACGCTGGACTGCAAGGCGCGGGCGCCATTCAGGCCTACCTGGATGCCGGCCTGCCGGTTCCCCCGATCACCGGCGAGGACTTCCAGATGTTCTGGCGCCTGTGGGTTCAGAACGACCTGAACGCCTTCGCCCCCAGCTTCTCCAGCCGCCAGGGCTATCAGGCGGTGCAGATCGCTCTGCAGATCCTGAAGGGCGAGCCCGTGCCGGAGCACTTCATCATCGACCCGCTGGTCGCCACGAACGACAACATCCATGAGCTGTACAACCCGAAGCTCCCGGATGAGGCCATCGTGGATGCGATTCCGGCGGTGCTGCAGAAGATGTATCCGGACGCGTTCAAGTAAGTCGCCCTGGCCCGATGAACGGGTCCGGCCCTGACCCAAGCCGAATGGCCGGACCCGTCGCAGGGCTCCGGAGACGCGCTGGCCGAGGGGACTTCCCCTCGGCCAGCCCTCCGGCAGCCGAATCGGGACAAGCCAGCCTCGAGGACCGTATGGCGGACCACCTGGTCGAAATGCGCGGCATCACCAAGATCTTCCCGGGCGTCGTGGCCCTGGATCACGCCAGCTTCGCCTGCGATGCCGGCGAGGTGCATGCCGTCGTGGGAGAGAACGGCGCCGGGAAGTCGACGCTGATGAAGATCCTGGCGGGCGTCCATCTTCCCGATGGGGGGGAGGTCCTGATCGACGGGCAGCCGGTGCGCATCGCCAGCCCGTACGAGGCCCAACGACTGGGGATCAGCATCATCTACCAGGAACTCAACCTGCTGCCCGACATGACGGTGGCGGAAAACGTCTTCCTCGGGCGCGAGCCCAAGGGGCGGTTCGGGGTCATCGACGCCCGTCGTCTGGAACGACAGGCCCAGGACGTCCTGCACCGCCTGGGAGTCGACATCGACCCTCACGTGCGCCTGGCGCGCTTGAGCGTCGCTCAGGCGCAGATGGTCGAGATCGCCAAGGCGCTCTCGTTGAATGCGCGCCTGGTCATTATGGATGAACCCTCGGCGACCCTGGGCGGCCGGGATCTGGACTACCTGTTCGACGCCATCCGCGCCCTGAAGCAGCAAGGCGTGGG
>DATIFK010000232.1:0-31414 GCA_035455265.1 Anaerolineales bacterium | reverse complement strand
CCCCCCCCGCCTCCTGATCTTCCTTCCCCTCCCCCGGCCGTGGATTCGAATCCAGCGGGCGCGTTCAACGCCGGGGGAGGGAAAGGGGTGGGGTGTAGGGCAGCTTCTCTCACGGTTTGAAGAACCTGCCGGCGGACGCGGGGTTCGCCGCGGTCGCTGTGCTATACTCGCCTCACATCCCGGGCACGATGGTCAACCCATGACCGGCCGTCAGGACCTGTACGACGAATCGATGCAGTTGGGGCATTCCGCCGCGTGGGACTTGCAGTGGGATCGGGCGATCGAGTACTACAACAAGGCCCTGGCGGAATTCCCTGAAGATTCGCGCGCCCTGACGAGCCTGGCCCTCGCCTTGCTGGAAACCGGCCAATTGAAGGAGGCGCTGGCGATCTACCGCCACGCCGCCAAGATCACCCCCGAAGACCCGGTGCCGATCGAGCGCTGCGCCGAGATCTTCGAGCGCCTGGGGCAGACCAAGGAGGCCATCGAGCATCGCGAGGCGGCCGGCGAGATGTATGTGCGCCGCAAGGATGCCGAGAAGGCCCTCGAATCGTGGACGAACGTCGCTCGGCTGGCGCCCGAGAATCTGTCGGCGCGCTCTCGCCTGGCCCTGACGCACGAGCGGCTGGGCCGGCGGCGCGAGGCGGTCCACGAATACCTGGCCGTGGCGTCCATCCTTCAGCGCGCCGGCAAGAACGAGCGGGCGGTGGAGGCGACCCAGCGGGCGCTGGCCCTCATCCCGGGGCACCCGGACGCCGGCACCGCCGCCCGCCTCCTGCGCCAGGGCAAGCCGCTTCCGCCGGCTTCTCCGCCGCGCGGCGCCACCGGTCCCCTTCGCATGGCCGATGTCCAGCAGTACGTGCGCGCGGAGAAGGCTCCGGCGGCTGTGGAGTCCGAGGGGGCCGACCCAGAAGTGGCCGGTCAGCGCCAGGCCCTCACCCTGCTGGCCGGCCTCATGTTCGAGGAGGGCAAAGACGAACCCGAGGCACGCTCACCGGGGATGTCCGCCCTGTCGCGCGGCAAAGGCAACCCGCGCAACGAAGCCGCCGCCCGCTCCCAGGTGACCCGTTACCTCGGACAGGCCATCGATCTGCAAACCCACGGCCAGAGGAAGCAGGCCATCAAGGAACTCCAGTCAGCGCTCAAGGCTGGCCTGGATCACCCCGCGGCGCATTACAACCTCGGTGTGTTGCTCAAGGAAGAAGGGGAGCTGGACGAAGCCAAGAAGCATCTGATGGCATCCGTCGGCCACCCAGAGCTGAGCCTGGGCGCCAACCTGGCGCTGGGCCGGCTATCGCGTATGCAGAACGACCAGGTCGAGGCCGCCCGCTACCTGCTGCAGGCCCTGCGGCTGGCCGACACTCTTTCCGTCGACAAGAGCCAATCCAGCCGCCTCAACGAGTTCTACGACAGCATCATGGCCTCGCAGAACGAAGGCGACACCGAGAATCTGGCGCGCATCGTCGAGAGCACGGTCAACTTCCTGAGCGGCCCCGAATGGCTGACCCGGCTGCGCCAGGCGCGCCACCAGCTCGAAGTCCAGTCGCCGGGAGCGGCCGTCGTCCCGATCGCCGAGATGTTCGCCGTCGGAGGCAGCGAGCGCGTGTTCCAGTCGCTGGAACGGATCGACAACCTCATCGCCTCGTCGCACCTGCCGTCGGCGATGGAGGAGGCCCTGCTGGCCCTGGGCGCCTCGCCCAACTACCTGGCGATCCACCTGCGCATCGCCGAGATCCTCTTCAAGTCCGGGCGCCAGGACCTGGCCATGAAGAAGCTCAAGGCCGTCGCCGAGACCCACCGCATCCGCGGCGAGGTCCGACAGGCGACGGAGGTCTACCTGCGCATCCTGTCCTTCGCGCCGGTCGATATCCCGGCGCGGTTGCGCGTCATCGACCTGCTGGCGCAGCAGGCCCGTTCGGAGGAGGCGCTCGGCCAGTTCCTGGAGTTGGCCGACCTGTATCGCCAGATGGCGCAGATCGAAGAAGCCCGCCGCGCCCTCACCGACGCCCTCACCCTGGTGGAACAGTCTCCCGTCGACCCGAGCTGGTCGGCCAAGATCCTGCATCAGATCGGGGACATCGACCTCTCGCGGTTGGACTGGCGGCGGGGGTTGCAGTCCTTCGAGAAGATCATTGCCTTGGATCCCAACGATGAGAAGGCCAGCCTGAGCGTCATCGACCTGAACTTGCGCCTGGGCCAGGAGGATCCGGCGGCCAAGGCCCTCGATCGGCACCTGGAGCTCCTGGTCAAGGCGGACCGCAGCCAGGAGGCGTTGACCCTGCTGGAGGAAATGGCCCGCGAGCATCCCGGCAAGCAGGCGCTGCACGCCCGCCTGGCCGAGGCCTACCGCGCCGCCGGTCGCACGGCCGACGCCATCGCGCAGTACGACGCCCTTGGCGAAATCCAGCTCGACGCGGGCCGCCTCCAGGACGCCATTCGCACGATTCAGACGATCGTCGATCTTGAGCCTCCGGACTCGGAGGGCTACCGCGAGTTGTTGCGGAATCTCGAGGCCTCCCAATGAGGCCGGACAGGCCGTGACGGACGATGGTGGGAACCCTCTTCTCCGACATCGGCTTCTACCTCCAGCGCCTGACCTGGATCAGCGTCGTCGATCTGCTCCTGGTCACCGCCGCGTTCTTCGTCGTGCTGCGGCTGCTGCGGGGCACGCAGGCCTTCGGCATGTTGCGCGGCATCGTGCTGCTCGTCATCCTGATCGTCATCCTGGCCAGCCTGCTGCCGCTGCCGGGTTTCAGCTGGCTCCTGCGCACGGCCCTGCCGGCGATGCTGGTGGCGGTGCCGGTCATCTTCGCCCCCGAAATCCGGCGCGCCCTCGACCGCCTGGGCCGCGCCGGCCTGATGTTCCCCCTCTCGGCCGCCCCGAGCGACGTCGAGCGCTCGCTGGAGGCGATCACCTCCGGCGCCCAACGCCTGTCCGACCGCTCCATCGGTGGACTGATCGTCATCGAGCGCGAAACGCGTCTGGACGAATACCTCGAAACCGGGGTGACCCTGGACGCGCTACTTTCGTCCGAGCTCCTGCTGCAGATCTTCCACGTCAACACGCCGCTGCATGACGGGGCGGTGATCGTCCGGGGCGAGCGCATCGCTGCCGCGGCGTGCGTGATGCCGCTCTCCGCCAGCGGCACCCTGTCGCGCGCCCGCGACCGCCAGATGGGTCTGCGCCACCGCGCCGCCCTGGGGATCAGCGAGGTCAGTGATGCCGTGGCGGTCGTCGTGTCGGAGGAAACCGGGTCTGTTTCCGTCGCCCACAACGGCCGGATGATTCGCCGGTTGGATTCCTCCCGGCTGCGCAACATCCTGCTCGCCTTCTACCGCCCGCGACCGGTTCGCCCTCTGCCCGCCTGGCTCGAGCGGTTTCTGGGCCGTCCCCGGCGCCGCCGGGCCGAGGCCCCGAGCGACACGTAGGACGTCCGTATGCCTCGCTGGCTCTCTGAAAACGCCGAGCCTCTCATCCTGGCCTTCATCCTTTCGCTCGTCGTCTGGCTGGCCGGCGTCAACTCCAGCGATCCGATCGAGGAGGGCCTCTTCCCCGATGCGGTCGCCATCGAATACCTCGGCCCATCGGACGGCTTCGTCACAACGGGCAACCTGCCGACCGAGGCCACGGTATCCCTGCGCGCACCTGCGTCGGTGTGGACCGGCCTGACGGCCGACGATCTGCACGTCCAGGTCGATTTGCAGGGTCTCGGGGCCGGGACCCATAGCGTGGTCGTCCGGGCCTCCGTCAAGATCTCGTCGGCCCGCGTGCGGAGCGTCGATCCGGCCTCCATCAACGTCACCATCGAACAGCAAGCCACGCGGGCAGTGCCCGTGCGCATCGAGGTCACCGGTGAACCCGCCACTCGCTACCGCCTCGGGGATGCCACGACCTCGACGCAACAGGTCACCGTCTCCGGGCCGGCCTCGAACGTGGGCGAGGTGGTCGAGGCTGTCGCCAGGGTCCCCTTGGCGGGCCAGGATTCCATCGTGCTGCGGACGGTCGAGCTGGTGCCCCGCAACGCGGCGGGTATCGACGTCCGCGGCGTCACGCTCACCCCGAGCCAGGTCTCCGTCGAAGTGCCCATCGCACTTCCCGGCGGCTACCGGTCGGTGGCCGTCATCCCGCTGGTCACCGGCCAAGTCCTTCCCGGCTACTACGTCACCAACATGAGCGTCTCTCCACCCACCGTGACGGTCTTCGCCTCCAGCCCGAGCGCCGTGGAAGCGCTGCCGGGATTCGTCCAGACCGAGGCGATCTCGCTGGACGGAGCGAGCCAGAGCATCGAGCGCCGCGTCAGCCTGGCCCTGCCCGGCGGCTTTTCCCTTGTCGACGAGCAGTCGGTGCTGGTCCAGGTCACCATCGCTCCCATCCAGAGCTCCCTCACCATTTCCCGCGAGGTGGAAGTGGTGGGCCTGGAAAGTGGATTGTTCGCCCGGCCGTCGGTGGAACACATCAGCGTCATCCTGACCGGATCCCTTCCGGTGCTCGAGCAGCTGCGGCCGGAGGACGTCAGGATCATCCTCGACCTGCAGGGGCTCCAGCCTGGCGTGCATCAAGTGGCTCCGGAGTCGATCGTCCTGCCGAGCGCCGTGCGGGTCCAGACCATCATCCCCGACCTGATCGAGGTCACGATCAGTCGGACGCCGTTCGGGACCCCCACACCGATACCGTAGGCCCTGATGAGCAAACCCGTCGTCGCGTTGGTGGGCCGGCCGAACGTCGGCAAGTCCACCCTCTTCAATCGCCTCGCCGGCGAGCGCCTGGCGGTCGTGGACGACCGACCGGGGACGACACGCGATCGCCTGGTGGCGGAAGCGATTTGGAACGGCGTCGCCTTCGATATCGTCGACACCGGAGGCATCGACCCGCGCGCCGGCCGCGGCCGTGAACCTCTATCGCTGGACTCGGCCGACTACGTCGACGCCATTCGCCTTCAGGCGCAGCAGGCCTCGGCGGAAGCCGACGCCGTCGTCTTCCTCGTCGACGGAGTGGACGGCCCGACACCGGCCGATCATGAGGTGGCCGGGCTGCTTCGCCGTCTCCCCTCCCCGCCGCCCATCTTCCTGGTCGTCAACAAGTGCGACTCGCCCGAGTCGCGATCGCGCGCCGTCGAGTTCTACGAGCTGGGCATGGGCGACCCCCTGCCGGTCAGCGCCCTGCACGGGCTGGGCATCGGGGATCTGCTCGACCGATTGGTTGGCGCCCTTGGCGCCGCACCGGAGGCGGGCGCCGAGCCAGACGACGAGGGCCTGCCCATCGCCATCGTCGGCCGGCCCAACGTCGGCAAGTCGAGTCTGCTCAATCGATTGCTGGGTGAGGAGCGCGTGCTGGTGTCTCCGCTTCCAGGGACGACGCGCGACGCCGTCGATACCCACCTGACCTACCACGGCACCCCCATCACGCTGATCGACACGGCCGGCATTCGCCGCCGCGGCCACATCGCCCCGGGGGTCGAGAAGTACTCCGTCCTGCGCGCCCTCAAGGCCATCGACCGCGCCGACGTCGTGCTGCTGGTGCTCGACGGACTTGAGGGCGTGACCGCCCAGGACGCGCACATCGCCGGCCTCGTGCTGGACAAGGCCAAGAGCGCCGTGGTCCTGGTCAACAAATGGGACCTGGTGCCCAAGGACGCCCACACCATGCCGGCTTACGCCGAACGGTTGCGCGCCGATCTGAACTTCTTCGATTTCGTCCCGGTGATGTTCGTCTCGGCGCGGACGGGCCAGCGGACGTCTCAGATCTTGCCGATGGCGCTACGGGTTCAGGAAGAGCGGTTGCGGCGCATCCCGACGGGCGAGCTCAACCGTCTCGTCCAGGAGGCCGTCGATCGTCACGCCGCGCCCGGCCGAGGCGGACGCCCATTGAAGATTCTCTACGCCGCGCAAGTCCGCAGCGATCCGCCGACGTTCCTGTTTCACGTCAACGATCCCTTGCTCGTCCACTTCACCTACAAGCGTTACCTCGAGAACCGTCTCCGGGAGGCGTACGGCTTCACCGGGACCCCGCTCAGGTTGGCGTTCCGCTCACGGCGATGAGATCGACTCCGCTATGGTCCCCCCTGAAGGGGGGACTCAAGCGGGACTCAAGCTGTCCCCCCTTCAATCCCTCTTGCTAATGGCTTGGCCCCGCGGCCCAGAGGACGAGGGCAGTGCACCCGTTGGGGTTCTTGTGCCAGACATCCTTGAGACTAAGGAAGGATGGCCGCCGGATGCCAAGAGGTCAGGCGACCGAATCACGCGGCCGCAGGCCCATGTGATTCTCACGGCTGCGAATGGTCGCCATGTCAAGGGGTGCGGGGGCAAATGTGCCCCCCGCCGTCCCCCCTTTGGGGGGGGACCATAGGGGGTGCCTAGGGCTTATAATCGCCTCGTGCACGAGCCCCAGAACGACACCCTCGCGCCCCCCTCCGGGGGCGCTTCCGCCTCCGGCCTGGCTGCCCGCTGGCTGCGCGGCCTGCTCGAAATCCTGCAAACGCTCGTCGTCGCCGCCATGCTGTTCTTCGTCGTCAATCTGGTTACGGCCCGCATACGCGTCGAAGGCAACAGCATGGAGCCGACCCTTCAAGACGGCGAGCTGGTCGTGGTCTACCGGCTGGCCTACCGCTGGCAGTCTCCGGACCGCGGGGACATCATCGTCTTCCGTTTTCCGCTCGACGAGGAGCGGCGTTTCATCAAGCGCGTCGTCGGCCTGCCGGGTGACACGATCGCCGTGCACAGTGGCCAGGTGTCGGTCAATGGGCAGCTCCTCGACGAACCGTACATCGCCGCTGCGCCGCGTTACGAGGGCGAGTGGCAGGTGCCGGAGGGCGAGCTCTTCGTGCTGGGGGACAATCGCAACAACTCCTCGGACTCACAGAACTGGGGGCCGCTACCCCTGCGGGAGGTCATCGGCAAGGCTGTTCTGGTGTATTGGCCTCCCGATCAGATGGGTTGGATCCCGCACTTCGACACCGCCGTGGCGGCAGGCGAGTAGTGCTAGAATCCGGCCTATGACCGGGCCAGCGTCCGCCAAGCCCGAACCGACGTACCCCTGCCCGGAATGCCAGGTGGGGGCCTTGCGTCCGGCCCATGTCTCGTACTTCTCCCACGCGTATGGCCGCCCTGTGGCGGTCCCCGATTTCCCCGCGTGGGTGTGCGACGTCTGCGGGCGACGGGAATATGACCAGGCCGCCCTCGCCGAGCTGCGGGCCATGCTCGAGAGCGACCGCTTCAACCGCCGTCGGCCTCGGCGCACCGGTCGCCGGCCAACCTTCAGCCGAACTCGACCTCCGGCAGGGCCGCGCAAGCGCACCTGATTTCGTCGAGTCGGCCCGGCGTGGGAGGCACGGCCCACGATGACGGCACCCACTGAGCGGCGCACGCCGCCCCGAGTCCTCGTCGTTGCCGATGTTGAAAGCAACGCCCAATCCCTGGCGGAACGCATCCTCATTCCGGCGGGTATCGAAGCTTGGACGGAGGACGCCAAGGCGCCCGCCGTCGACGTACTGCTGGTCGACGTCACCCAGCTGCGCGGCGACCCGCTGGCCGGCCTGCGCTCCCGCCGTGAGAAGGGTGACGAGGCGCCGGCCGTCGTTCTGGCGGCCCACGTACCGCCTTCCCGCTTGCGCGAACTCTTCCACCTGAACGTCGCCGACGTCCTGCTCAAACCTTACCGCCCGGTCGACCTGGTCCAGGCCATCCTCGATCTGGCGGAGAGCCGTTCGTCGGAAAGCAACACGAAATCGCTGTCGCGCCGGCTCGAGGCGCTGCGCGAGCAGTCGCGGCGTCGCACCGAGGAGATGCGCCTGCTGAGCGAGATCGGGCGCGCCGTGGCCTCCCTGGGCGACCTCGAGGCCGTCCTGGCGCGGGTGGTCGAAGCCGCCGTGTTCGTCACCGACGCCGAAGAGGCCAATATCTACCTGGCCGACCGCGACACGAACGAACTGAGTCTGCGGGCCAGCAAGCAGGCCGGCGAACGCGAGGCGGTCCTGCAGAAGCTGCGCGTCAGCGACACGCTTGTCGGCCAGGTCTTCCAGACCGGCCTGCCGGTGATGCGGCAGCCCTCCCTGGAGGGCGGGCAGGTCAAGGTGCAAACCGGATTCCTCGTCCAGTCGCTGATCAAGGTGCCAATCCGGGTTCGCAACGAGATTGTCGGCGTTCTCGGTATCTACAACCGCCTGGCGCCGCGCGCCTTCAACGAACAGCACCTCACGGTCCTCAGCTCGCTGGCCGACTGGGCGGGTGTTGCCATCGAGCACGCCGATTTGATGGAGCAAGCGCGGTCCGCTCAACAGGCCCAGCCGGCGCCGCCGTTGCCGGAGGAGGCCGCTCCGCCGGCCCTGCTCGACACGGTCGACCGCGCGGCCACGCTGCTCGAGGCGCTGTCCAGCGGACCGGTGAGCGCCGGCCCGGCGCTTCAGCGGGAGATCCGCGCCGTGTTGGGAGAGATTCGCCAACAGCGGGCCCAGCCGGCGCCGGTCCCGGCCGAAGAGGATTCCGCCCACAACCTGGTCGACATCCCTCGGCTGATCCGTCAGGTGGCCGGCGAACTCGGACCGATCGCAGCCCGGCGCGGGCTCGAGCTGAACGCCGACATTGCTCCCGGACTGCCCCTTGTGCCCGGCGACCGCGGCCGAATCCTGCAAATCGTCGGCGGCCTCACGGCGGCAGCCATCCGGCGCACGCAGCAAGGCCGCGTGGTGATCGATGCCCACACCTTCACCGTCCGCGACGGCCACAGCGACGGCATCACGCCGCCCAGCTACATCGAGCTGACCGACGGCCCGTGGCTTTCCGTGACCGTCGCCGATACCAGTTCCGGCCTCTCGCCCGACACCATCCGGGCCCTGACCGCCGACCATGTCGTGGCGACCGCCGGCGAATTGGGGCCCGGCCTGACGATGGGCGAGGTCCGTCTGGTGACGGAGAGCCTGGGCGGCGCGTTGTGGCATGACCAGACGCCCGCGGGTACACTCATCACGGTCTCCCTGCCGGCCGGCTGAGGCACGACCATGGCGAAGCCGATCTCCGTCGAGATGTACACCGAAAGCCACCGCATCCTCGGGCGCATCGATCCGGGCGCCAGCGGCCTGTTCAGCTACCTCAACATCCCGACGACCTCCATCGTTGAAATCGAGGGGGCGCACCTGAACCGGCTGCACCAGCCGGGTCGGCTGGTGGCCCGCTACGCGACGATGTGGCTGGTCAAACGCCAGATCGTGACGCTCCTGCTCAGCAGCCGGGTCGAGATCGGTCCGTCGGGAGTCGCGCGCGGCGGCTACTCGACCCTCGTGCCGCACTGGGTCCACATCCTGCTCGGCGGTTACGAATTGAGAGGCATGATCGAAACGGCGGGCAAGTTCGATTTCGGCTCGGCCCTCTTCGAAGGTGATCGCCTCTTCGTCCCGTTGTACGCCGCCGAGCTGACCGCCATCCTGTTCCCTTCGGTCGGCGCCAAGTCCCCGGCCATGTTGTTCAACCGCGAGATGGTCGATGGGATCTCTCTCATCCCCAAGGAGGAGATTCCGTCGGAGCCGTCGGGCGCGTGAGGCGCGGCCCCGCCCTGCGCTGACCGGCGAGCGCGGCGGGTGTAGGGGGTCCTAGCCGGCAAACACAAGGGGGATGCAGTGAGCCTTCCCTGGGCCGCAGCCGGCTGGGCACTCGGCTTGGTTTTCGGTCCTCCCGCTTCGCTTCCGGTCTTCTCCTGGATTGCCCTGGCGGTCGTCTCGGCGGGATTTGCCCGCCTCTTCCGGAAGCAGCTCGGCTACCGGCGACTGTTCACTCTGCTGGTCGCGGTCTTCGTCGGCGCCGCGCGTGCGCAGGCGTCGATCCCACGAGCCGAGGACTCCCCCGTCGCGGCCTTCAACGATGTTCCCGTCCTCTTGACCCTCCAGGGGATCGTCGTCGAGCCGCCCATCGCCTACGGCTGGTCCGTTCGATTCCGACTCGAGTCAGACGTGTTGGCGCGCAAGGAAGGCGGTCCCTGGCTGGAGGCACCCGGGCGGATTCAAGTGGAAACCAACGAGCGGATCGACGTGGACTACGGCGATCGGCTCCAGCTGCGCGGTTGGCTGACGACTCCTCGCAACACAGCGACGTTCCCCGAAGCGGATGTCCTGCACGCAGCCGGCGTGTTCAGCGTCTTGCGCGCCGTGGAGGTCGAACGCCTCGCCTCCGGGCAGGGCCAGCCTGTCGTTGGGTTCTTCCATCGATTGCGGCGGGCTTCCCTGACCGCCCTGACGGCGTCGCTGCCTCCGGAGGAGGCGGCCCTCCTGGGCGGCGTCGTCCTCGGCGCCGACGAGGCCATGCCGGCTCATTTGAGGCAGGTTTTCTCCCGAACCGGGACCACCCACATCCTGGCCGTCTCGGGATTCAACGTTGCCCTGGTCGCGGGAGCTTTCGGCACCGCCTTCGGCCGATGGCTAGGGGCGCGCCGCGGCGCCCTGGCGGCGGGTCTGGCGGTCGCGGCGTACACCGTCCTGGTCGGCGCCGAACCGTCCGCCGTCCGGGCAGCCGTCATGGCGGGCCTGGCGATGACCGCCAAGCTCCTGGGGCGCCGCAGTGACGCCCTGACCTCGCTCGCCGCTACCGGGTGGATCATGACCGCGTGGCGCCCTTCCCTGATCGCCGACATCGGATTCCAACTCTCCTTCACCGCGACCCTGGGGCTCGTCCTGTTCGCGGATCCGTTCGAGCACGCCGCCCTCGAATGGTTTCAGGCGGGCGACCACCGGCGCAAGGCTGGCGGCGTCATTGGCATCCTGCGCGAAGTGGTCTTGATGACTCTGGCCGCTCAACTGGCCACCCTGCCCTTGACCGCCTTCCATTTCGGGCGCTTGCCGGTGACCGCGCTGCCGGCCAACTTCCTCATCCTTCCGGTTCAGCCTGCCCTGATGATCCTCGGCAGCCTGACGGCGGTCAGCGGAATGATCTGGCCGCCGCTCGGCAAGCTGTTGGGTTGGATCACATTCCCTCTGGCTTCGTACAACCTGCGGGTCGTCGAAGGGTTCGCGAGGCTCCCTTTGGCCAGCGTCGCCGTGGGCCCCATATCGATCCTCGGTACGGCCACAGCCTACGCCGGCGTGTTCCTGCTGGCGGCTGGCCTGCGCGCCCGCAGCCGCGGCTGGAAGCCGCCCATTTCCGCGCCGGCATGGGTGAGGCTGGCGGCCGTCGGACTCCTGACATCCCTCACCTGGAAGTCGGTGATCGATGCACCGGATGCGAAGTTGCACGCAACGCTCTTCGCCAGCGGCGACGTCCTCATCGAATCGCCCTCGGGGCGCTTCGTCCTGCTTCGCCCGGCCAACGGTGCACTCCTTCCAACCGCCGACATCGGCAGCCGATTGCCATTGTTCGCTCCGTCGCTCGACTGGATCTTCTTCCCGACGGACGAGGCGGCGCAGGGCTTCCTGGCCGGCCGCCCCGGGGACCGCATGGTGCCGATGGGCATCCTGCACGTTGGTCCTGTGCCCGATCTCTCCACGCTCGACGTGCCGGGCCGTACGCTGCGACTGCAGCCCGCGGAGCGAGGGGCGCGATTGAATCTGGGCGGCGAGTGCAGCCTCGAGATCATTGAAGCGTCCGATCAGGGATCGGCTGTCCTTCTCTCGATGGAACGGGCACGCTGGCTCGTCCTGCTGGGCATTCCCTACCGCTCGCTCGAGGCGCTGCCTGAAGGTGTGTCGGTCGTCCTGGCCGACGCGGCGGACCATGTGGACGACCGACTCTACGCGGAGGTCGTGGGGGTCGCGGGGACGGCGTCGCCTCCCGGCCTCCAGACGACGGGCGCCCGCGGCTGGATTTCCGTGGAGACCGACGGCCTCCGCCTCTGGGCACAGGCCAGCCCGTAGGATCCTCTTAGGCCGGGCTCCGGCGGTGCGAACCTGTTGGCTCCCTGAAAGGTTGGGCGATGGGGTTGGTGTGCCATAATGCCCTCGAGCAACCCCGGCCGGACGGGACGGGGTCTTGGAGGTGCCTATGTACGCAGAAAGCCGAGGGGCGCAGGAGCCCGCGCGCCTGTCCCGGGCCGAGGCTCTCAGCAACGCGCTGGGGCGTCTGTCCTGGCCGAGCCTCGACGTCCGTTGGGCGGCGCTGGTGGACTACGATGGCTTCCTTCTGGCCTCCTATCCACCCGAGGCTCAGTTCGACTCCGACCGCGTGGCGGCCGCCACAGCGCACGTGCTTTCGGCCGGCGAGCGGGCGCGTCAGGAGGTTCAACTCGGCAAGTGGCGGTTCACCTTGATGGTCGGCGCGGAGATGCAGCAGCTCGTTCTGGCTATCAACAAGGAATGCGTCCTGTCCATCGGCCTGGGCCCATCCGCACCGCTGGCGATGGCCCTCGACGCCGTACGCGGCATCATTCCCGACCTGGCGCGCGATCTGGATCTCGCCTCGCGGAAGTACACCGAGACGAATACGATCCTATGGCGCCCGGGAGACCTCAAGCTCCCGAAGTAGTTCTCCCCCGGCCTCTTTCGCAAGCACAGCGCCCCCGGCTCATCCGGGGGCGCTGTTGCAATTGGCTGCTGGGCGGGAGTGCCCTTCGACTGCCCGCCTGGGCGCTTCCCGGCGGCTGAGGCCCCCTTCTTGAAACCGAGTTGCGGAGTCGCCTGCACTCACACGCCGTTCGGGCCGAGAGCCCCGGCCTGCCGGGGCGAGACGGCTGTCTCGGTGTCCTGCCGGGAGGGGCCGGGGATCTTACGGATCAACGCTGACGGCTCCCGAAAAGACACGCGATCGATATGACAGCAGGAAGCTGACAGCTGATAGCCGTTCTAGTGAACCAACGCTGCCTGGTCCTTGATCGCCCCGCGGCCGATCAGAGGCTGATCCGACCCCGCGTCGTGGCCGGGCGGGCGCGAAGTCTTCTCGAGGCGGACGGCGCACATCTTGAAATCGGGGATCTTGGCGCGCGGGTCCAGGCGGTCGTTCGTCAGCACATTGGCGGCCGCCTCGGCGAAGTGAAACGGGATGAAGACGGTACCTTGCGGCGAGCGCCCTGTCACCATGACCCGCAGAGTGATTTCCCCGCGCCGCGAGGTCACGCGCACCCAGTCGCCCGTCTCAAGGCTAAGGCGGCTCGCATCCTCGGGATGCAGCTCAACCGTCGCCTCAGGCCAGATCTCATCCAGCTTGGAACGCCGGCTCAGCGTGCCGCCGTGCCAGTGGTAGAGGACGCGGCCCGTCGAAAGGATGAACGGGTAGTTGGAATCCGGAAGTTCGCTGTCGGTGCCGTACTCGAGCTTCCAGAACTTGCCCCGGCCGCGCGGGAAGTCCTCCTGGAACAGGTAGGGCGAGCCGGGGTGATCGACCGTCGGGCACGGCCAGTGAACCCCGCCCTCCCGGTCCAGGCGAGCGTAGTCGATTCCGCCGAAGTCCGGGGTCAAGCGCCGCATCTCTTCCCAGATCTCGGACGGGTGGCGGTAGTCGAACCCGGCGCTGGGCGACTGACCAAGCCGCGCTTCCAGTCGCTTCGCCAGGTCGCAGACGATCTGCCAGTCGGGACGGCTATCGCCGATGGCCGGCAGCGCTGTGCGGATGCGCTGGATGCGCCGATCCGAGTTGGTGAAGGTGCCGTCTTTCTCGGCAAATGACCCCGAAGGCAGGACGACGTCGGCGAAAGCGGCCGTGGTATTGAGGAAGATGTCCTGGCACACCAGAAAGTCGAGTTTCTCCAGAGCGTGGCGGGCGTGGTTGAGGTTCGGCTCGCTCGTGAGCGGGTCTTCTCCCATGACAAAGAAGGCCCGCACCGCTCCGGTCAGCGCGGCATCCGCCAGCTCGGTGATCATCAGGCCCGGGGCCGGGTTGAGGTCGAGGCGGTTCCACGCCTGAGCGAAGCGTCCGCGTATCGCCGGATCGTCGACGCGCTGGTAGGCGGTGAAGACGTACGGCAGCCCACCGCTGTCGGAGCATCCCTGAACGTTGTTCTGACCGCGCAGGGGATTGAGCCCGGTGCCTTGGCGTCCGAGATGGCCGCACATCAGCGCCAGGTTGGTGATCGCCAGGGTATTGTCGGTGCCGTGGGAACTCTGGCTGATGCCCATCCCCCAGTAGACCGAGGCCGCGCCGGCCGTGGCATACAAGCGCGCCGCCTGGCGAATCTGCTCCGCCGGCACGCCGCTGACCGATTCGGCCCACTCCGGTGTGAAGGACTCGAGCGATTCGACGTAGTCGGAGAAGCCTTCGGTGCGCTGCTGGATGAAGCGGTCGTTGTACAGGCGCTCCTTCACGACGACGTGGGCCATCGCCTGCCACACGGCCACGTCGGTGCCGGGGCGCTGGCGCAGCCACAGTGTGGCGAAGTCGGTCATCTCAATCTTGCGCGGGTCGATGACGATCAGGCGCGCCCCGTGCTGCCGGACGGCGCGCTTGAGGAAGTTACTGATCACGGGGTGGGTCTCGGTGGTGTTCGACCCGGTGACGATGAACGTTTCCAGATGCTCCATCTCGGCGATGGAGTTGCTCATGGCGCTCGAGCCGATGGCCAGCTGCAGCCCGGCGACGCTGCCGGCGTGGCACAGGCGCGAGCAGTGGTCGACGTTGTTTGTCCCCAGGACCGCCCGCACCATCTTCTGCAGGAGGTAGTTGTCTTCGTTGGTCGCCTTGGCGCAGGCGAAGGCGGCGATCGAATCCCCGCCCGACTCACGCACAATGGCCGTCAGCCGATCGGCGACCAGGTCCAGCGCCTCGTCCCAGCCGGCCTGGCGCCAGACGGGCGGCGCTGAGCGCGGCTCGGAGGTGTTGACGCGGATGAGGGGCGAGGTCAGGCGCGACGGGTGGGTGGTGAAATCGGTGCCGAAGCGCCCCTTGACGCACAACATGCCGTAGTTGGGAGCGGCGTCGTAGGGCGCGCTGACCCGGTAGATGACGTCGTCGCGCACATGCAGATCGACCTGGCAGCCGACGCCGCAGAACGGGCATGTGCTTCGAACGACACGCTCCGCCAACATCCACACCTCCCGGGCGACGTGCTGCCTTTGACTATATCCCCCCTCGCCCTATTCTGACAAGGTCGGTCGGGAATTGGCTACCACGGGCAACAGTCCGACATGGATGGCGTAGCGGCGAAGCACACCTGCCCTCCCGGCACATCGTCCCGATGTCCTTACGGGAGGACACCCCGTTCGGGCCGCGAGCCCTCTGGGACCGATGGGAGGAATTGGCCCGCCGGGGCGAGACGGCCGAGACGGTGTGGCGGGCGGTGCCAGGTGTGCCTCGCCCTACGGTGGCGCTGCAAAGGCGGTCGGTAAGCGGTTTCTGCGCCGGGCCTACGGATTGGCGCCCGGTGTCAGCGTCGGGAGGGGAAGCAAGAAAGGATTGTCATTCGGAACCAGCATGACCTGGATGCCGGGAGCCAGCTTCTGGACGTACTGGTAGGTGATCAGGTCCGGGTTGTTCGCCAGCGCCTCGGCGATCAGCTTCAGGGCCTGTGCTTCGGCCTCAGCCTGGATGACGCGCGCTTGGGCATCACCCTTGGCGGCGATGACAGCCGCGTCCGCCAGACCCTGGGCCGTCTGGCGAGCCTGCTCGGCTTCCTGCTTGCGCTGCTCGACCACGAAGGCCGCCTGCTGGGCTAGCTGCTCGGCGATCTGCTTCTGCTCCACCGAAGCGGCGTACTCATCGGAGAAGGTGATGTTGCGCAGGACGAAGTCGATCAGCTCGATGCCGTTGTCCGTCATCTGGGCGGACATATCGGCATCGATGCCCGCCTTGAAGGCATCCCGTTGGCTCGACACCAGCTCTTCCACCCCGAACTGCGAGGCGGCGTCACGGATGATTCCGCGCGCCACGGGCCGCACCAGTTCATCGATGTAGCGCCCCTGCCAGCGGATATGCACGTTGACGACTTCGGCCGGGTCGATGGCGAAGATGACCGAAGCGTCGATGAACACTTCCTGGCCGTCAGCGGTACGGGCGGTCACCGAGTCGTCGCCCTGGATGGCTCCTTCGCTGGGGGCGATCGACATCGTGTACGTCTGGCGTGAGATGGGGTACATCACCACGTTCTCGGCAAACGGGATCACCCAGTGCAGCCCCGGCTCGAGAGGCTCGGTCCGGTAGCCGCCGGGAGCGACGGCCGAGATGACGACGCCCCGATCCTCCGGCTGAACGAAGACCAGGCCGGCGCTGACGGTGGTCAACACGACCGCCAGGGCGATGGCCACGGCCACCATACTGCCGGTGCCTTTCAATCCGGCGGCGCCGCGCGCCGCGCGCAGAACCGCGATGGCGATCACGGCCAGAGCGGCCAACCAGGACAGGGTCGCCAGGGCGCGCAGGAGCTCGGCTACATTCATACACACCTCCTCATGGGCGTCGAACGTTCGGGAATGCGCGGCATTATAGCAGTGGTCAGTGGTCAGTGGTCAGTGGTCGGTGGTCGGTGGCCGGTAATCACGAGGAAAGGGAGGCGGTTGGCGACAGGGGATAGGTGATCAGGTTGACTGGAGACTGGGTACTGGCCCTTCGACTTCGGCGCCTCGCTCTGCGAGCTCGGCGCCTCCGCTCAGGTGCGTGGAGGTGGGCTGAAGGCCGGGAGCAGGGAGCCGGCGGCGGTCCGCTCATCCACCCGCCTCCCGCTCCAGCAGGATCGTCACCGGGCCGTCGTTGTCGATCTCGACAAGCATGTGAGCCCCAAACCGTCCCAAGCGTGCGTCGATCCCGAGGCGGCGCAGGCTTGCGGCGAAGGCCTCGACCAGCGGCTCGGCCACCTCCGGCGGCGCGGCATCGATGAAGCTGGGCCGCCGGCCCTTGCCGGCGTCGGCGTACAGGGTGAACTGGGAGACGACCAGAGCCTGGCCGCCGACGTCGCCCAAGGATAGATTCATCTTCCCCAGTTCGTCCTCGAAGATGCGCAACCCGGCACACTTCTCGGCCAGCCAATCGGCCTCCACCAGGCTGTCGCCATGGCCGACGGCGACCAGCAGAACCAGGCCGCGGCCGATCTCGGCGACGGTCTGCCCGTCGACCGAGACGCGGCCGCGGCCCACTCGCTGGGCGACGACCCGCACGCCGGCCTAGGCCTGCCGTTCCAGAAGCGCGGCGACTTCGCCGGCTTCGGCGTGGCGACCGACCTTCAACTTGGAGAAGATCAGCTTGCCGTTCAAGGTGACTTCGAAGCGCCCGCCGTCCGAGGGGATGAGGCGGATCGAGGCGATTCGTTCCTCATACAGCTTGAGCAGTTCGGCCATCAGACCGATGGCCCGATCGGTGTAGTGTCAGACCGCGCAGTATTCGATGGTGATGTCGAGCACGCTGGCCTCCAAGCCTCCCCGCGGCGTGAGTATACAACGACGCCTGTAGCCTATCCCCCACCCCTGCCCCTCCCCCGGCTCCAAGGAGTCCTCCCCGACTTCAACGGAACCGGGGGAGGGGAATGGAATCCAAGGAGATGAGGGACCTCAATCTCCACCAATGGCCGCAACGTGAGCGGCCTTCCGAAGGCAGCCCGGGGCTGGCCGCAGGGAGTTGGTGGCTGACGGTTGAGAGCTGATCCTGTGCGATAATGGGAGCGGAGGTGAGCCATGCGTCGTTTCACCAGTTTCGTGACGGGCGTGATCTTCGGCGCTCTGGTGGGCGCCATCACGGCCCTGCTGCTGGCCCCGACCTCCGGCGAGGATCTGCGCTCGCGGGCCCGTGAGCGCATCGACGACCTGTCCGACGACGTGCGCGAGGCCTACAGCGCGCGCGTCGCCCAGCTGGAGGCCGAGCTCGAGAAGCTGCGCGCCTCCCGCACCAAGGCCTGAGCCGGCACGGCCGGGGCCGCCCAACGCGAAGCGGGGCTCCTCTATGAGGAGCCCCGCTTCGCGTCCTGGGCCGATCCCAGGGGCTAGCGCGTGAGCTGATAGGAGTAGTCGGAGGTCTGCCAGGTGTGGCGGGCCGTCCCGATCACGATCAGCACCACATCCTGCACCGAGTCCCCGATGTGGATCGAGACCTCGCCGTGCTGGTTGTCGTCGAGGGCGATCGGCTGGACGGTGGTCTGGTCGCCACGCGTGACGAGCATCACCCGGTAGGTCTGGGGCAGGCGGTTGTAGAGGCGGACGAAGCCCTGGCCTTCCCAGCCGCCGTCGCCCTGCTCGAAGTCTTCGTGGTAGCCGAGGGCATCGAGGCGCACGTCGTCGACCATCAACCCTTCGAGGTTGACGGCCGCATCGGTCACATACTCGAACCGCAACTGGATCTCCTGGCCGGCGAACTCGGATAGATCGACGGACTCATCAATCCATTCCCCCGAGTCGCCGCCGCCGCTGAAGCCGTTGTACGCCCAGCCGTAGGAGGCACCGGTCGGGTCGTCGGCCGTTCCCGAAGGCGTGGTCAGGATCGTCCAGGTCGCGCCGTTGTCGGTGGAGACTTCGAGGTATGCGTAGTCGTAGTCCTCTTCCAGTTCGTACCAAAGGCGGTAGTCGAGGCTGACCGGCCCGGTGACGTCGCGCAAGTCGAAAGCGTGGGTCAGCGTCATATCCGACTCATCCCCGCGGTTCGACCAGAAGGCGTACGAACCGGAGGCCGGCTCAGCAGGCACGACGGGCACGATAGTGCTGCCATCGAACGTCAACGTGTAGTCCCCATCACAGGCGATGCGGATGTAGTCCACTCCGTACTGCGAGACGGTGCGCGTTCCGGAGCTTCCCGGGCACTGATTGACCGTCTCCGTCAGCGACGGCGAGGGCGCATCCCTGTAGGAGTTGTAGGCGAAGCGCCCGTCGCCGACGCTCGGGTCCTGCACCAGCAGCGCGGCGGCCCAGTCGGCGACCACGTCGTCGGCCCGGATGGGTTCCCCGGTCTCAGGGTCGCGTGAGTCCAGTTCCGTCAAGGTCTGGTCGATCGAGTCCAGGCCGTTGGAGGTCTGGGCAACGAGGGTCTTGGTCGCATCTTCGCCAAAACGGTCGAGGAAGTAGGCCAGGATCAGGAAGGATTGACCATAGTGGGGATTGCTGTTGACGCCGCCGGCCGGCCAGTAGGTGAGGGTCAGGTCCGGGTCGGTGGCGTACTCGTAATCGAATCCGCCGACGTCGAAGCCGTTCAGGAAGGCTGCCACCTCCGAGAACCCCTCATTCATCCAGCTCTCTTCGTTGCGGTCGCGGTACCAGTGGATCATGTGCTGGAATTCGTGGGCCAGGACGCCGGAGGTGAATTCGTCCCGCAGGCTGAGGTTCTCGGCCATCAGGTAGAACATTTCGTGGCCGTTGGAATACTCGTGGGCCAGCGAGGAGTACTCGTCGCTGGACGAGTAGTAGCCGGCGATGGACGATCCCAGCCCGTTGGCGAACAGGATGTAGAGATGGGGGTCCCCGTCCACACCCGGCGTCCATTCGCTGCCGAAGAATTCGCGATCGGTCGGGTAGGTCTTCTGCTCGAACTCATCCACCAGCGCCTGGATGTCGGCCTGGCGCGCCTCGACGCCCTCTTCGACCCAGAAGTAGACATGCTCGGTGGCGTAGGCGAGGCGAGCCGTCACCTGGAAGCTCTCGTTGGTGTCCACATCGGTCGCCCAAAAGGTCTCGCTCGTGCCCAGGGCAACGGGGTCGGCATGATCGGCCAGCACCTGCGGGATGTTCTCGATGCCTTGCAGCCGCTCCGCCAGGCCGATCGGATCGGAGACGGGGACGTCGAGAGCCGCCAGAGCGTCCCGCATGGCTTCGGCCTCGGCCGGAACAGGGGTCGCCAGGCGAGGCACGCTGGTGGCCTCGTCCAGCGGGAGGATCTCAGCGGTGGGGACCCCCGGCGCGACGGTGTTCGCCGCCTCGCGGGCGATCCAGTACGACAGCCCTCCCACAGACAGGGCCAGGCACAGACAGCACACCAAGGCGGCCAGCAGGCCGCCTCCGATCCACAACACCGTATTGTCCCGAGGTGAACTCATGCGAGGCACCCTCCCGACCTGAAGGGCGCATTATAACCAGTCTTCGGCCGTCAGCTGTCGGCTGTCTGCGTTCAGCCCTTGACGGATGACTGAAGACGGATGACTGACGACTGATGACTGATGACTGGGCTCAGCCCGACACGGCCGCGACGGCCTCGATCTCGACCGCTGCTCCTCCGGGAAGAGCACCCACCTGGATCGTCGAACGCGCCGGAGGGTCGACCGGGAAGAACTCGGCGTAGACCCGGTTCATCGCCTGGAAGGTGGCGATGTCGAGCAGGAAGACCGTCGTCTTGACGACGCCGGCCAGCGAGGCGCCTCCCGCTTCCAAGATCGCCACCAGGTTGGTCAGGGCCTGGCGCGTCTCGGCCTCGACACCGCCGGGCACAAGCTTTCCGGTCGCCGGTTCGTTGCCGATCGTCCCCGAAGCGAAGACGAAGCGGCCGCTCCGAATCGCCGGCGAGTAGGGGCCGAGAGGCTTGGGCGCCCCGGAGGGAACGACCACGTACCGATCTACTGAAGTCATCTTGCTCTCCTCACGATCGACGGCGCGCGGCCGGGCGGAGCGCACGAGCGGGTCGATGGGGCCGCGGTTCGGCCGAGGGCGCGCCCTCCTGGGTGTCTTCCAGGTGCAGCCGATGCAGCAGACGGTGCGCGATCGGAGCCACCAGGACGGCGGAAACAGCCAGGAAGACGACGCCGGCGAAGATGGCGTACGCGGAGGCAAAGAGTTTGCCCGCGTCCGTGAGGAGCGGGTTGATCTCCCCCATGCCGCCCAGGATCATGGAGGCGTTGAGGACCGCATCGATCCAGCTGAACCCCTCCAGGAAGCGATAGCCGAGCACGCCGATGCCGAGGGAGGCCGCCAAGACTGCGGCCGCCACCCCGGCATGATTTAGAAGCCGGCGCAGGAAGAGTCGCCGGGGAAGAAGCGGCTCCGATCGATGCTCGTAGAGGTAGATCCGGCGCGAGCCGGACGGCTCAGGGGGCATGGATTCCTCTCCATCAGGTGACGATGTTGACCAGGCGGCCGGGCACGACGATCACCTGGCGCGGGGCGCGGCCGGCCAGATGGCGCTGGACGACGGCGCTGGCCAGGGCCGCCCGGCGCGCCTCCTCCTCGCTCACCCCGACAGGAACCTGGATCCGGTCGCGCACCTTCCCGTCGATCTGCACGGCCAGCGTGACTTCCTCGACCGCCAACGCGGAAGGATCGACAGCCGGCCAGGGCTGCTGGTGGATTGAATAGGGCTTGCCCAGCCGATGCCATAGCTCTTCGGCCAGATGCGGCACCACCGGAGCGGCCAGCAAGAGGCTCGTCTCGACGGCCTGCCGGAATTCGGTGGTGCCCTCCAGCCCATCCTCGCGCGCCTGGGCCAGCGCATTCGACAGCTCCATCAAGCCTGAGACGACGGTATTGAACTCGAACGTCTCCAGGTCGGCCGACACCTGGCGGATCGCCTCGTGGAGGCTTCGCCGCAGGCGACGCGCCGCCGCCGGATCGCCCTCGCGCGCCGGTGCATCGGCCGATTCCAGGACCAGCGCCCACAGACGGTGCAGCCAGCGCACGACGCCCTGGATGTTCTCGACGCTGTAGGGACCGCCTTCCTGCCAGCGATAGCCGAACATCAGGTAGGCGCGCACGGCGTCGGCTCCGTGGGCGAGCACCTGCTCACCGGGATCGATGACGTTGCCGCGCGACTTGCTCATGCGCTGGCCGTCCGGCCCGAGGATCTGCCCCTGATTGCGCAGCTGCAGCATCGGTTCATCGCCGCGCGTCACGCCCAGGTCGCGCATCGCCTTGTGGAAGAACCGCGTGTACATCAGGTGCAGCGTGGCGTGCTCGGCGCCGCCGGTGTATGTGTCGACGGGCATCCAGTAGTCGTACTCTCTCGGGTCGAACGGCGCCTGCTGGTCGTGCGGGCTCAGGTACCTCAGGTGGTACCACGACGAGCACATGAACGTGTCCATCGTGTCGGTGTCGCGTTCGGCCGGCTGGCCGCACACGGGGCAGGTCGTGTGTTTCCAGGTGGGGTGCAGCTTCAGGGGGCTTTCGCCCGTCGGGCGCCACTCGACGTCGTCGGGCAGCAGCACCGGCAGCTGATCATCGGGAACGGGCACCTGGCCGTGCTCGGGGCAGTAGATGATGGGGATGGGCGCGCCCCAATAGCGCTGTCGCGAGATCAGCCAGTCGCGCAAACGGTAGTTGACGGCGCGCCTCCCGGCTCCCCGCGCCTCCACGTACTGGATGGCGGCGTCGACGGCGCGATCGGCCGGCGTTCCCGTCAGCTCACCCGAACCGACCATCGTCCCGTATCCCGGCTCGGCCTGGGCCATCGTCCGCCCGTCGAGGGCATCGACTCCCGGCGGCAGGATCACGGGGCGCACCTCCAGGCCGAAGGCGCGGGCGAATTCAAAGTCGCGCTGGTCGTGGGCCGGCACGGCCATGATGGCGCCGGTGCCGTACGTCAGCAGGACGTAATCGGCGATCCAGACCGGCACACGCTCGCCGTTGACCGGATTGACGGCGAAGCCCCCGGTGAAGACGCCGGTCTTCTGCTTGTCGGCCGCCTCACGCTGGATGTCGGACTGGCGCAGGGTCTGTTGCACATAGGCCGCGACGGCTGGCTGGCGGTCGGGCGTCGTCAGTTTCGCCACCAGTGGATGTTCGGGGGCCAGCACCAGGAAGGTGGCGCCCCACAGGGTGTCGGGGCGAGTGGTGAAGACCTCGATCGGGTCGCCGGCCTCCGTTTGGAATGTGACCCTGGCACCCTCGCTGCGCCCGATCCAGTTGGTCTGGAGATGACGGATGGGCTCGGGCCAGTCGATGTGCGTGAAGTCCAGCAATTCCTCGGCGTAGGCTGTGATGCGGAAGAACCATTGCTCCAGGTCCTTCTTGATCACCGGCGTCTTGCAGCGTTCGCAGACTCGCTCCTCGCCGATGACCTGCTCGCGCGCCAGAGTTGTGTTGTCCTTCGGGCACCAGTCCACCGGAGCCATCTTCTTGTAGGCCAGGCCGTGGCGGAACAGCTGCACGAAGAACCACTGCGTCCAGCGGTAGTACTCCGGATCGGCCGAGATGGCTTCGCGCGACCAGTCCCACGAGGCGCCCATGGTGCGCAGCTGGCGCCGCATGCTGTCGATGTTGGCGTAGGTCCAGGTCTTGGGGTGGATGTTGCGCTGGATGGCGGCGTTCTCCGCCGGCAGGCCGAAGGCGTCGAACCCGATCGGGTAGACGACGTTGTAGCCGCGCATCCTCAGGTAGCGGGCGCGGCTGTCGGACGGAGTCATAGCGAACCAGTGGCCCCAGTGCAGGTTCCCCGAGGTGTAGGGGAGCATGGTCAAGAAGTAGAACTTCGGCCGCGAAGGGTCGACGCGGGCGGTGTACAGACCGTCCGCCTCCCAGCGGGCCTGCCAGCGCGCCTCGATCTCGGCCGGCACGTAGCGGTCGACCTGTTTGCGGACGGCTTCCTTTGCGGGTGGCGCCTGTCGAGCCGGCATTCGATCCTCCTGCGTTCGCCGCACTGAAACACAAAGCCCGCTCCGCCCAGGGGCGAAGCGGACTCCGCGGTCCCACCCTGGTTCCCTTCGACGGCAGACCGGTTCTGTGCCGAGGCACAGAACCGGTCTGCGCTCAGGGCTTCGCTCCTGCCAACGAAGTGGAGCGTACCCCGGCGCAGAAGGGCTCTCGTCCGCGCTATCGGGCGGACCCGCCGCCGGCTAGTGCACGTCTCACCGGCAGGGCCTCCCTCACCCTTCGAGCTGCGCTTGGGGAGAGGGGGCAGGCGAGTTCGGGCTTCGGGTCGCTGCGCGGGCTAATGCCTGCGCCCACCCATGGCGCTCCTCGGGCGCCCCGCCGGGCTCTCACGCCTCCCGGCTCGCTGGAGGATGGCCTACTACTCCTACCTTGGCCTCATCAAGCCATCAGTTGTCGGTCATCAGTCCTCAGTCAAGTTCTCAGACAGGGTCCCTACTGAGAACTGATAACTGATGACTGACGACTCCTTCGAGGTGGACCCAGTGGGATTCGAACCCACGACCTTCTCAATGCCATTGAGACGCGCTCCCAACTGCGCTATGGGCCCAGGTTGACGCCAGGTGGACCTGGAGGGATTCGAACCCTCGACCTCTTCAGTGCGATTGAAGCGCGCTCCCAACTGCGCTACAGGCCCACGCTTGTGAATGGTGATTGTACCTGAGCGCGCGAGGGGGTGTCAAGCAGTGGTCGGTCAGCTGATGGTCGCGACCTACTGGCACGGATAGTTGTCGCCGAGGCCGGTCTTGGTGATGGTGATCAGCCCGCCTGCCGTCAGCGTCGCCGTCAGGACGGCCGGATAGCCCTCGACGTTCTGATCGTAGAACGTGTACGTGCCGATGCGAACGTCGTGCAGGGTCGAGCCAGGGTCAAAGAACGGCGGGATGATCTTGCCGCCCGGTTCCATCTTCATCGGATGGGGCGAGCAGTTGCGGACCGTTCCGGTGACGAGGCACAACCCGGGTTCGCTTCCCGTCGGGCTGAACCCGAAGTACATCCGGCAGGTGTTATCGACAGCCGCCACCTGCGACAGCGAGGAGGATTGGAGCGAACCTGCTTCCGCCTCGGTGAAGTGGTCGTTGTAGTCCAGCCACTCCGGCCGATCGACGCCCGAGTCGGCCCAGGCGCCCCACAGGAAGGATGGATCCCCGACAACCGATTGCTTGACGGCGAACTGGATACCGATGTCTTCGATCTCCGCCAGCCGCACCCAGGCGGAATCCGGATCGGCGCCCGATCCCTGATTGAAGAGCAGGGTGTCGTAGCCGTTGAGGCCGGCCGACGGCGGGTCGGAGTTCATCGGCGTCAGTCCGCCGACGTCGCCGTTGCCGTCGGCCCAGACCTGCACGCCGTCGGTGGTCCAGTCGCCTACCGAGGGCGCGGGCGCCACGATCAGCATGTCGCCCCGGCCGTCGCTGTCCCGATCGAGTTCGATGCCGTAGGGGCCCGTCAGCGGCCCCTCCGACGCACCCACGGCTACCCCGTAGAGCGTGATGGTGAAGTAGTACCAGGTGTTGTCGGAGCTGATATCGGCGCGGATGATGTCCAGATCGGGACGATACGTCATCGCCACCGGGGTGAAGGGCCGCTCGAAGCGGTTGCGACCGTAGTTGTCACCGGCTTCCGCCCGCTTGATCTCGTTGGTGCCGCCGGACTGAACGTCCGAGAGGAAATACTGCTCTGGAGGTACGACTCCCGAGGCCGGCCGAAGCAGGTGGGTGACGGTGGGCGTCGGCGGCACGGCCGTCTCGGTGGGCGGCAGCGAGGTCGACGTGGGAGGCGCTTCGGTGGCGCCGCCCGAGGCGGATGTCGCCGAAGGCTGGACGACACTCGGGCCGAGGTTGCCCGTGAGCGCGCAGGCCAGCGTCAGCGCGGCGCACAGCGCCACGATCGTCAACCGGCGGAGGAGGTGGAGGAAGGGCGTCATCGAGAGATCTCCTTTGGCAATGTCAGGGGGTCGACCGTGCGCGCCAATTCGGCTAATGCTACTCCGAGTTCCAGGGCCGGACAAGGACAGTCTCGATAGACGACTCCGGCGTACCTCTCCGGCTATAATCCTCCCATTCCGGGGGGAAGCCCATGACATCGATCTACTCCGACCGCATCGCCCGCCTCACCGAGGCACTGCCCGAGCACGCCCTCGACGCCGTCGTCCTGCTCCCCGGGCCGAACCTCATCTACTACACCGGGCTGTCGTTCCATCTCATGGGCCGGCCGACGTTGGCCGTGCTGTCGCGCGGTCAGGCTCCGACGCTGCTGGTGCCCGAGTTGGAAAGGTCGAAAGCGGAGGCCCATCCGCTGGGTGGACGTGTCTTCAGCTACGGGGAGGATCCGGCCTCACGACTGGCGGCCTTCGGCGAGTTGGCCTCGCACCTCACGCTCGCCAAGCTGCGCCTCGGGGTTGAGCCGTTGCGGATGCGCTGGATGGAGCAACAGCTCCTGCTCGAGGCCGCTCCCGGAGTCCGACTGGGAAGCGCCGAGGCGGTGCTGGAGCCCCTGCGAGCCGTCAAGTCTCCCGCGGAGCTGGCCTCCATCGAGCGTGCTATGGCGGTCGCCGAGGCCGCCCTCGGCGCCACCCTCCCCTCCATCCGGGCCGGCCTGACGGAACGAGAGGCGGCCTCTGAACTGACGCTGCAGCTTCTGAAGGCCGGCTCCGAACCCGAGCTGCCTTTCAATCCCATCGTCGCCAGCGGCCCGAACGCAGCCCTGCCTCACGCCGTGCCGACCGACCGTCGCCTGCGGGTGGGGGATTTGTTGATCGTCGACTGGGGCGCGACCGTCGACGGCTACATCTCGGACCTGACGCGCACGTTCGCCCTGGGAAACGTGGAGCCGGAGTGGCACAAGGTCCATGCTACGCTGGCCGAGGCGAATGCCGCGGGGCGGATGGCCGTCCGGCCGGGGGCTGCCTGTCGGGAGGTCGACCACGCCGCCCGGAGCGTTGTCGAGGCTGCCGGGTATGGACCGAAGTTCCTCCATCGCACCGGGCACGGCATCGGCCTCGAAGCGCACGAACCTCCATACATCCGGGCTGACAACGAAGCCCTCCTGGCCCCGGGGATGACCTTCACGGTCGAGCCCGGCATCTACCTGGAGGGACGAGGCGGCATCCGCATCGAGGATAACGTCGTCGTGACAGCCGATGGAGGGCGGACCCTCTCGCACCTCGACCGCGATCTGATCGTGCTGGCGTGAGGCCGCCGCCGGCACCAGGACCTCATCCGTGAACCGAGATCTACGCCTGCTCGCCGCCTCGCTCTTCACCTGGGGCATCGGCGAGGGCATGTTCCTGTACATCCAGCCCATCTATCTGACCCGCCTGGGCGCCAGCGCCGTGGAGGTGGGCGGGATCCTCGGGCTGGCGGCGGTGGCCATGACCGTGGCGCATATCCCGGCCGGGGCTCTCGCCGATCACTTCGGCCGCAAAGCGGTGATGGGCGCGTCTTGGGTCTTCGGCCTGGTGTCGGCCTGGATGATGTACCTGGCGACGAGCCTGCCCATCTTCGTCGTGGCGCTGACGCTCTACTCGCTGACGGCCTTCGTCATGTCGCCGATGTCAAGCTACATCACGGCGGCGCGTGGAGACTGGAGCGTCGGCCGGGCCCTGACAACGATCTCCGCCTCGTTCAATGCCGGCGCCATCCTGGGCCCGGTGGCCGGCGGAATGGTGGCGGAGGCCTTCGGGCTGCGGACGGTGTACGCGTGCGCCGCGACGATCTTCATCCTGTCGACGGCCCTGATGCTCTTCCTGAAGGGACAACCGGTCGAACTCCATGGCGACGGGAACCGCTATCGGCCGCTGTTGAGCAACCTCGCCCTGGGGCGGCTGCTGGTGGTCGTATTCGTGGCCGTCACGGCAATGTACTTGAGTTGGCCCCTGACGCCGGTCTTCCTGCAATCGCAGCGCGGCTTAACCGTCAGCCAGATTGGCGCCCTCGGATCGTTGAACGCGCTGGGCATCGTCCTGCTCAACCTGACGCTCGGGCGCTCCGCCCCGCGCCGCGGCGTGGTCGCCTCGCAGGTGCTGGTGGCGGCCTCGGCCGTGCTGCTGTGGCGCGGCACGGGTCTGCCCTGGTTCGGGCTCGGCTACTTCCTGGCCGGAGGGCTGCGGACCGCGCGCGGCCTGCTGTCGGCCCTGGTCGAGCGAGTTGTTCTCCCTTCGCAGTGGGGCCTGGCGTTCGGATTGATGGAGACGGTCTCCGGCATCGGTCTGGCCGTGGCGCCGCCGATCGCCGGCCTCCTGTACCAGCTCCAACCGGCGTCTCCGTTTCCCGCCAGCCTGCTGCTCATCGCACTATCCGTCGGCTTGGTCTACGCGCTGGTTCCAGCCGCGGCTCCGTCGCCCTTGCGCACAACTTGACGTCCGCACCGAGGAGGCGACACGATGGATGCCTGGTGGACCTTCGGCCTGAATGCCATCCCCGTCCTGCAGAGCTGGGGAACGACCTGGATCGCGGCAATGAAGGCACTTTCCTTCCTGGGAAGCGAACAGGTCTACATGTTCATCCTCCCGCTGATCCTGTGGTGCCTCGATGCCCAACTCGGCGTTCGCCTGGGGATCCTGCTGCTGGGAAGCAGCTGGTTGAACGCCATCCTGAAACTGGCGGCGGGCCTGCCGCGCCCCTACTGGGTTTCGCAGAAGATCGCCCCGCTCGCAATCGAGACGAGCTACGGGCTTCCGTCGGGCCACGCGCAGACAACGACCGCCGTCTACGGCGGCCTGGCGACGAGCCTGCGCGGCCGCTGGATCGTGCCGCTGGCCCTCGCCCTCCTCTTCCTGATCGGATGGTCCCGCCTGGTGCTGGGCGTCCACTTCGCCATCGACGTCATCACCGGCTGGGTGATCGGCGCCGTCTTGTTGTGGGCGTTCATTCGCCTCGAGGCTCCCTTCGCCGGTCTCCTCCGGCGACTCGCTCCCGGAGTGCGCCTGTCGCTTCCTCTCCTGATCTCGTTGGCGATGGTCGCCGCCGGCTTTCTGATCCGCAGCGGGGCGCTCGAGCGCACCCTCCCGGCCGAATGGATCATGAACGCCATGCGCGCCGACCCGCACGGGCCGCCGCTGGAGCCGCGCCTGGCGGCCGATTTCGTCAACCCGGCCGGAACCCTCTTCGGATTCGGAACCGGCGCCCTTCTCCTCGGCGCCTGGGGCCGCTTCACCGGCCGCGGCCGCGGCTGGGTGCTCGTTGGGCGCTTCGCCCTGGGGTTGGCCGGAACACTGCTGATCTACTATGGACTGCGAGCGGTGCTTCCGAGTGGCGAGTCCATCGTGGCCGATGGAGGGCGTTACCTGCGATACGCCCTCGTCGGATTCTGGCTGACCTACGGCGCGCCGCGCCTCTTCGCCTGGGTCAGGTTGAGTTGAGCGAACCGGAGCAGATCACCGTGCTGGCCCGCCTGCCCTGAGCGGCAGACCAGCAGACCTCCTGGCTGGGCCATGGAACCCCGACGGTTCGACGGGTGTATTCCATGGAAACACCCACTGGAGGGCGAAGATGAGGTCTGCTCACTCTCGCGTATGGCCGGCCCTGCTGGCGTTGACGGCGGCGTGCTCAGTGCCAGGGGTCGCACGGCCCGCCGAGCCATCGGCCCAGCCGCGGGCTTCCGAAATGGCGGCCGCGCCGTCGGGCGCTTCCATCCTGATCGCTGCGCCGCGCACTAAGTCCGGATCCGTCCGCATCTGGTCCGCCGATCCCGCCTCGGGGGCAGCCAGCGGAAAGCCATTGGACTTCGAGGTGCCCGGCGCCGAGATGTCCACCTTCGCCTTATCCTTCGACCGTCAGAGCCTCGCTGTCGCCACGGGGACTCTGACCTATTGCGAACCCTCGATGGGCGGGTCGGCGTGCTGGGCGGGTACAGAAACGATCAGCCTGCTCAACCTGACGACGGGCGAAACACATCAGGTCGACATGGACCGCCGCGGCCGCGTCTCATTGATGGCCTTCGACCCCTCCGGTCGGCGGTTGGCGATGGCGGCGCAAACCCTGGAAGGGTCGCGCCTGCTGACCCTCGACACGGACTCGGCGCGCCTCGATGGCGAGGTCTCACTGCCCGTGGTTCCGTCGATCCTGGGATACACCTCGGACGGGGCCGGCCTGGTCGTACTTGGCGCCGATCCCGGGAGCGAACCGGGGATGGCGCCGCCCGGCCCGGCCCAGGTGCTGATCCTCAACGCCGCCGACCTCTCCACCGAGTGGAGTCAGGCCATCGACGGGTTGATGCTGGGGAGTTGGTGCCAGGAGGCTTGCGAGTCCGGCCACGAACCGGCGCGCATGATGGCCTGGTCCCCGGCGTTCAACTTGCGGGCCGGCGCGGATCGCCTTCTCATCCTGCACGCCGAATCCGAAAGACTCACGACCGTCGACTTGCGCAATCGGCGGGTCGAATCCGCGGCGATCGGCCCCGCCAAGACCTGGCTCGACCGCCTGATGGCCTGGGGGACAGTGTCGGCCGAAGCCAAAGGGTGGGCCGAAGGCGCCATGAAGCAGGTCGCCGTATCGCCGGATGGGTCGAAGTTGTACACCGTCGGCCGGCTTCTCCACACGCGCACCAACCCGGACGGCTCGATCGAAGGTTGGGAGGAGCCCCTCGGCCTCGACGTCGTCGAGCCCGCCACCGGTGTCCTTCAGTCCCACGTCGAAACCGACGCCATCGCCCTGAGGCTCTCGGCAGACGGCCGTTGGCTCGTCCTGGAGCACTGGGACTACCGAGGTCCGGTGAGCCAGCTGGTTGACGCTCAGTCCCTCGAGGCCGGCACAACCTTCGAGGGCTGGCAGATCCTGACGGTCGCCAGTCGGGAGGGACGATCCTTGCTTCTTGCCACTTCCCAAGGGCCCTCGACGACCCGCTTCGCCCTCATTGACCCTGTGACGATGCAGCGCAACCGGGCGTGGACAGTCGATGGGATTGCGACCGTGATCACGCCCTAGGATCCATGGGCGGCGCGCCGGTCCCCTTCTCGAGTTCGCGGTACAGGAACCAGTGTCCGGCCCGGTCCCCGGCCGACTCCGGTGCCCGGTCGTAGTACAGGTCGAACACCCGCCCGCCCTCGACACTCACACGAAAGAAGAACCGGCCGACGCCCCACGAGCCGATATGCGCAGCCGAACGCAGGTGGGCCGGGGCCATGTTGCGCGCCATACGCCCCTTGCGCTCGAATTCGCTCCATGTCCCCAGCAGGTCGTCCACGCGGAAGGTCTTCCCTTCCCAGGTGAACATGGACGGAGGTCCGGGGACTTTGCTACGCGCCGGCGGGCGGTCAAAGGCGATGGTGATCTCTTCGTCGATGAAACGGGTGGGGGTCCACTCATCGCCCATCGGCAGGGCCTTCCGCAATGATCCACGATTTCAGAGACGAGGCGAGCAGGCCAGCGAAGGCCACGATCGCCAACGGGAGCGCCAGTCCGAGGCCGATGGCCGTCAGAGCGGAGAGAACGAGACCGACGCGGCGAACCCAACCCAGCCGCAGCCACAAGCCGATGACGACCCCCAGCCAGGCGCAGCCAACGGCGATCATCGGCCAGGCCAGCGGCTGGGCATCCGCCAGAAGGCGTACCCCCTCCCCGCTCCACAACCCCCACGGCCCGAAAGGAGAAGGGGCAGCCTGGAACAGGCGCAGCATCAGACCAGTCCAGGCCAGGGCTGCGCCCAACGCCGTGCCCGCGATCGTCACCAGGAGAAGGCTCGCCGGGGGTTTCACGAGGGAGTCGTCAGTTATCAGTTATCAGTTGTCGCAGCGGGCCCGCTCGAGTGTCCCCGTGTATCAAGATGCCGCGTGGACTACTCGGCTTCTTCCTTGGAGGCGTCCTTCTGCTTGGCGGCGATGATGCCTTCCGCCACATGGGTCGGGACGACCTCATAGTGGCTCAACGTCATGGTGAAAACGCCGCGGCCACCGGTGATCGAGCGCAGCTCGCTGGTGTACCGCAGCATCTCCGAATGCGGCACCTGGGCAGTGACGACGCTGCGGCCGCGCTCCGTCTCCATCCCCTGGACGCGTGCCCGCCGCGTGTTTAGATCGCCCAAGACGTCGCCCA
>DATIFK010000231.1:0-3791 GCA_035455265.1 Anaerolineales bacterium | reverse complement strand
CCCCCGTGTGGAATCGCGCTTGGTCGCTCTACGTCGATCACGGCGAAGGCGTCTACCTGTACGATGCCGCCGGCCGGCGGTACCTCGATTTCACCAGCGGGATTGCGGTGACCAGCACCGGCCACGCGCACCCGCGGGTCGTCCAAGCGATCCAGGAACAGGCCGCCAGGCTGATCCATGGCCAGGCCAACATCGTCATCCATCGCCCGATGTTGCGGCTGGCGGAAGAGCTGCAACGGGTCGTGCCGGCAGGGCTGGATTCGTACTTCTTCACCAATTCCGGGGCCGAGGCCATCGAGGGGGCGGTCAAGCTGGCGCGAGCTGCGACGAAACGCCCCAACGTCGTCGTCTTCCAGGGCTCGTTTCACGGCCGGACCAACGCCACGATGGCGATGACGACCTCCAAGACGATCTACCGCGCCGGCTACCAGCCGCTGACGGGCGGCATCTTCGTGGCGCCGTATCCTTACGCCTATCGCTACGGCTGGGACGAGCCGACCACGCTTCGGTTCTGCCTGCGCGAGCTGGAATTGCTACTCAAGTCCCAAACGGCTCCGGAAGAGACGGCCGCCATGGTCATCGAACCGGTATTGGGCGAGGGTGGCTATGTCGTTCCACCGCCCGGCTTCCTGCCGGCTCTGCGCGAGTTGTGCGATCATTACGGAATCCTGCTCGTGGCCGACGAAGTCCAGACCGGTTTCGGGCGCACCGGGCGATGGTTCGCCGTCGAGCACACCGGTGTCGTTCCCGACATCCTGGTTATGGCCAAGGGCATTGCCTCGGGGTTGCCGCTGGCCGGCCTGGCGGCGCGGCGGGCGTTGATGGACCAGTGGACGCCCGGCTCGCACGGCGGGACCTTCGGAGGCAACGTAGTGGCCTGCGCCGCGGCGGTGGCCACCATCCAGGTGCTGCGGGACGAGAACCTGGTCGAGAACGCCGCCGCCATGGGAGAAGTCCTCCTGAACGGATTGCGGCAGATCCAGACGACCCGGTCCGACATCGGCGACGTGCGCGGGGTGGGGTTGATGGTCGCCACGGAATTCCGCGATGCCGATGGCAAACCGTGGACGGAGCGGGCAAATGCGATAGTCTCGGCCGCCTATGAGGAAGGCCTGATGCTGTTGACCTGCGGATCGTACGACAACGTCATCCGCTGGATCCCCCCTTTGGTTGTCAACGCCGGACAGATCGAAGAGGCCCTTGAGCTCTTCGAGCGGGCGTCGGGCCGAATCCGGTAGAGGCTTGATACGCCGAGGTTCTGGTATCCAAGGAGGTAGGATGAGCACCGCGTTCACTCGCCGCATCCTGCATGCCGATCTGAGCGCCGGCCGCCTGACAACGGAGGCCCCGCCCGAGTCGTTCTATCGGACGTACCTGGGCGGCTCGGCCATGGGCCTGTACTACGTCCTGAAGAGCGTCCACGGGCGTATCGATCCGCTCGGCCCCGACAATGTGTTGACCCTGATGGACAGCGTCCTGACCGGCGCACCGATCTCCGGGCAGAGCCGCATGACCGCCAATGCCCTTTCGCCGTTGGTGGATGGTGTCGGGGACAGCCAGTGCGGCGGCTTCTTCCCGGCCGAAATGCGCTTTGCCGGGTTCGATGGGATCGTGGTCACCGGCCGCGCCGCCGAACCGGTCTACCTCTGGCTGCACGACGGGCAGGCCGAGTTGCGGCCGGCGAAACATCTGTGGGGAAAGACCACGTCCCAGGTCGATGACCTGCTGAGGCAGGAGCTGGGCGATGACAAGGTCGAGATCGCCCAGTGCGGCCCGGCCGGCGAGAAACGAGTGCGGCTGGCAGCGATCATGAACATGGCCAATCGCGCCAACGGCCGCACCGGCCTGGGCGCCGTCATGGGTTCGAAGAACCTGAAGGCGGTCGCGGTGCGCGGTTCCAGCAAGAAGCTGCCGTGGTTCGACACCAAGAAGATGAACGAGCTGGCTCGCTGGGGGGCCGGTGAAATCGAGAACAACGGCGATGTCGTCGGCCTGCAAAAGTACGGCACGGCCAGCGTCGTCGTCTTCCAGAACACCATCGGCAGCCTGCCGGCCTTCAACTACAACGCCGGCCAGTTCGCCGACTTCGAAGCCATTTCGGGCGAGAAGATGGCCGACACCATCCTCAAAGACAACGACACGTGCTACGCTTGCAGCGTGCGCTGCAAGCGCGTCGTCGAGACTGAGTATGCCGGGCGTCCGGTGGAGAAGCGACACGGCGGGCCGGAGTACGAGACGCTCTCCACTTTCGGTTCTTACTGCGGCGTCAGCGACCTGAACGCCATAGCCCTCGCCAACAAGATCTGCAACGAGTACGGCCTCGATACCATCGGCACCGGCGCGACGGTGGCCTGGGCGATGGAGTGCTTCGATCAGGGCTTGGTGAACGAAGCCGAGATCGGTTTCCGCGCGCCGTTTGGAGACCCCGACGCCATGGTGCGCCTGGCCGAGGCCGTCGCCGGCCGCCAGGGCTTCGGCGATGTGCTGGCGGAGGGATCCCGACGTGCCGCGGAGAAACTGGGACGCGGGAGCGAGTTGTTGATCACGGTCAAGGGCTCCGAGGTCCCGGCGCACATGCCGCACGCCAAGCGGTCGCTGGGGCTGATCTACGCCGTCAATCCGTTCGGCGCCGACCATCAGTCCTCCGAGCATGACCCGATGATTGAAGACGGGGCCTCCGATCTCTACATGCGACGGCTGGCGATGCTTGGTTTCGACAAGACCCTTCCGCCGCTCTCGCTCGGCCCGGACAAGGTCCGTTTCGCCCTCAAGGGCCAACAGTTCTACTCGTTCCTCGATACAGCCGATCTGTGCCAGTTCGTCTTCGGCCCGGCCTGGACGCTATACGGTCCACAGGAGACCGTCGACTTCGTCCGGGCCGCCACAGGCTGGGAGGACTTCTCGTTGGACGAGCTGCTGGCGGTCGGCGAGCGGCGGCTCAATATGCTGCGCCTGGTCAACGCCCGCTTGGGGCTCAGCCGCAAGGATGACCGGCTGCCGGACAAGTTCTTCCGTCCGCTCAGCGGCGAGGGCCCCACAGCCGGGACGGCAATCTCTAAAGAAGAGATCGAGGTTGCCAAGGATTCCTACTATGACTTGGCCGGCTGGGATCGCCAAACCGGCAACCCGAGGCGCGACACCCTGCAAAGGCTCGGATTGGAATGGGCAGCCTAGTGCCGACGGGTTCCCAGTCTCCAGCCTCCAGTTTCCAGTCAGGCACGGAGCTGGTGACTGGGGACTGTTGACTGGAAGCCGCTCTTGATGCAGATCACCGTCCGGCTGCACACCATCCTGCGCCGCGAAACTCCGCAGGGCATCATCGATCGGGTGGCGCTCGACCTGCCGGATGGATCGACCGTCGGCCAGGCGGTCGAACGGATCGACATGCCGACTCGCCCACGAACGATGCTGCTGGTGGTCAACGGCAAGATCGTCCAGGGGGACCATGTCCTGGCCGAAGGGGACGAGCTTCGGCTGGTGCCAGGAATCTCAGGTGGCCGGCTCCAGGCATCGGCGCTCAGGCCGGGCCATGAGACCACCGCGATCCGCGGCCCATGTCCGGTCCGTTCTTGCCGGCGTTGACCCCGGAGGGGGATTCGGCTATCATCCTCGGTGTCCCCTTCGGTTTCATCGTGCCGGACACTTCGCGGTTTCAGTCCACGGGCGAGAGGTCGACCGTCCGCCTGCCGCAAAGGCAGGCGGCGTGGTTGCGGGGACGTCAGCGATTGTCCCTAGAGGAACAGACGAGCCGGCGGCCAGCCCATGGAACCTCGAGGCGCGCGGCGCTTTCC
>DATIFK010000230.1:0-2245 GCA_035455265.1 Anaerolineales bacterium | reverse complement strand
CCCTGGGGACGATCTCGCAGGGCATGGCCGACTTCCTGGCGGACGCCATACGGCGACGAGCAAGCGTGCTCATCTCCGGGGGCACCGGCTCCGGCAAGACGTCGACCCTCAATGCTCTCGGCCTGTGCATCCCAGGCGGCGAGCGGCTCATCACCATCGAGGACGCCGCCGAGCTCCGGCTTCAGCATCCCCACATCGTCTCGCTGGAAGCGCGGCCGGCCAACCTGGAGGGTCAGGGCGAGGTGTCGATCCGCACGCTGGTGCGCAACGCCCTGCGGATGCGGCCGGACCGGATCATCGTCGGCGAAGTGCGCGGCGGAGAAGCGTTCGACATGCTGCAAGCTATGAACACAGGGCATCGAGGCTCGCTGACGACGCTCCACGCCAACTCGCCTGCCGATGCCCTCATCCGCCTGGAATCGATGGTGCTGATGGCCGGATTCGAGCTCCCGGTGTCTGCCATCCGGCGCATGATCGCCGGGGCGGTTGAACTGATGGTGCAGCAGGACCGGCTGGCGGATGGGCGGCGCGTGGTGACGGCCATCGTAGAGCGGGCCCTCGGAGCGGCCGGCGAAGTGCGATGGCGATCGTGCTTCGCCTACGATGCGCGCACGGGGGTGCATCGTACCTTCGCAGCCGGCCCAACGGGGGAGGCCTGATGGCAACGTGGAATCGTACGGCGGCGGCTGGCGCCCTGGGCGTGATGCTGACAGCGACGGCCGGGTGGCTCGCACGAGAGACACTGGCGCGGTTGGTATCGGAGAGGACGGCGATTCCGGCGGCCTTCCTCGTTGCTGCGGCGAGCGCCGTCTTCATCCTGGCGGTCGCGCTGTGGGCGGACCATGGCGCCCTGCGAGTTGCCTGGCGGGCCCGCACCCACGAACTGCTGGGAATCCACAGCGCCTCTCCAACCGGTCTGGCCCCTTGGCTGCGCCGCCTCCCCGATCCCTTGGAGGCGATGACTCGGCCGTTGCTGAGATTCCCGCCTGTCAGGCGACTGGTGCGGGACTGGCGCGATGCGGAGCTGGGCTCGAAGGCCTCTCGCCCGATTCTTCTTCTGCTCGCCGTGGGTTCCATGGGGTGGCTCGTTGGTGCGCGGATCGCCGGTCCGCTCTTCGGCGTTGCCTTAGGGTTATCCCTCCCTCTTGCGCCGCGGGCTTGGATCGCCGGCCGCGCCGAAGTAGCCCGGCGACGTTTCGGGGATCAGTTGCCGCAGGTATTGGATGCTCTGGCTTCAGGTCTGTCGGCGGGATTGTCTCTAGCCCAGGCGGTCGATTACGCTGCCGAGGAATTGGCGCGCCCCGCCTCGGCGGCCCTGCGTACCCTGAGCCTTCGCCTGGCATTGGGGATCCCCATGGAAAAGGCGCTGGCCAGCCTCCTGGACGTGCACCCGGACGATGCTTTGGCCCTTGTCGTCGATGGGATCGCCTTGCAGCGGCGATTCGGCGGCGATCTCATCCGAATGCTGTCGGAGACGGGGGCCAGATTGCGCGAACGGATCGAGGTCGAACAGGAGGTACGGGCTGTGACCGCCCAGGGACGGCTCTCAGGCTGGGTGCTGGCGGCGTTGGTGCCGGTCTCAGCGGCCCTGTTGCTGCTCTCGAACCCTCGCTACATCGACGTCCTCTTCGACACGTGGATCGGTCAGTCGCTGCTGGTCCTCAGCCTGATGCTCCAGTTGGCTGGATGGGCGGTCATCTCGCGGCTGGTGCGGATCGCGTACTAGGAGCTTGCGGTGACGGACACCTCGCGGCTGATGACGTTCAGCCTGACGCCCATCATCGCGATATTGGTCGCTCTCGCCGCCGGATGTCTCGGCCTCGCGGCCGCCGACCAGCTGGCGAGCGCGCGACCGGCGCTGCCGGCGCAACGGCCGACGGTGGCCCTCCGGGCTTTGCGGTGGTTGCGCGTCGTGTGGATGCCTCGGACGATCCGCAAGCGTTGGGCCACGGAGAAGGTCGAGCGGCAGCTCCGCCTGGCCGGGCTGCCCTGGCATGCCGAGGACTTCGCCGCGATGCGCATGCTGGTCGCAGGCGCCGGGATCAGCCTGGCGGGAGATGTTCTTCTGGGACGGGACGGCGATGTGATCGGCTGGTTCCTGGCTGGCCTTGTCGTTGTGACGGCGCTGGTTGCGCCGCCGGCGTGGCTCTCGTTACGGCGGGACCAGCGCCAACGCGAAATCGATCGGTCCCTCCCCGACTTCCTCGATCGCCTGTCTCTGGGGCTCGAGGCCGGCCTGGGCTTC
>DATIFK010000229.1:0-3692 GCA_035455265.1 Anaerolineales bacterium | reverse complement strand
TCTTGCGTTCGATGGCGGCAAACGCCGCCCGAGAGCCGACTCGATTCCTCGCAGCCGATGTGGGATTGGCGCCATCAACGTGGGAAAGATCGGCTCCGGCGGTGAGGCGAACGCGATGGCCGGGACCTTCCGGCCTGGCTGCAACTTCCAGTGCTGCGGCGCCTCCGCACCATCAGCGGGAGGTGAGCCTCTGCGCCACTTACTAGGGAGGAGGGCCGGGGGTTTCAGGGGGCAAGGGGGGAGGCCGTTCGCCCCGCGGGCTGGCGCCCGCAGGGCGCCAGCCCGGACGGGGGGAAAGTCATTCCCCTCCCCCGCCCCCTGAGGATGATCGACCACCGCGCGAGTCCCGCGGCCTCCTTCTGGGGGGCAGGAGCCGGGGAAAGTTGGCTTAGCCTCCCGAGTTGGGGCGGAGTGAAGCCGAGGGAACTTCGTCTCGCCCCCTGGGAGAGGAACTGGCGCATTGCGCCCATATCACTACAATCCGTCGTAGGCCGCTCCGGTGAGGCGGCCGGACCCGCCAAAGGAGCCCTCATGCCGGTCAAGCGTGCATGGCTTGCCTCCCTCTTCGCCTTGGCCCTGGCCAGCCTGGCCTGCAACCTCGCCCGATCCGCGGCCACCACCGCGCCGGCAGACGAGGGCGAAATGACCCTGGCCGAGGCCGTCCAGGTCACGCCCGAGGACGCACGCCCCGAAGTCCTGCGCCTGATGGGCCCGCCCGACTCGTTTACCCTCCAGTGGCAGGACCTCGACGGCACGCTCGTGCGCTGGGAAGAATGGTCCTACTTCGACGCCGCAACCCGCTTCGACTTCCTCGACGGCGAGCTCGTCTGGACCGGCGACCTGGACCCGGTGGTCGACGCTACGGTCTTCGCCCACGCCTACAGCCCCATGGACTTCGAGCCGACGATGACCACCGACGACGTCCGCTCGATGCTCGCCGATCAGACCCTCGAAGAAGCCTCGCTGGCGGAAGCCGACATCCCCACCGGGATCATCCTGGCCGGCGACCAGATCCTGCTCGGCTTCGACAACGACCGCCTCGTCTACGTCCAGAGCTTTGCGCTCATCCCGGACGAATCGGCGCCGACGCCCGCAGCATCCGCCCCCACGATGGAGGCACCTGCGACCTCGGCGCCGACTCCCCAGCTGGCCGCCACGTCGGCCCCTGCAGCCCTGCTGTCCGATGACTTCCAATCGCCCAGCCCGGCCGCGCCGCTATTCGGCACCCGGACCATGACCTTCACCCTCGCAAGTGGCGAAGGCGCGCTGACGTCGCTGTATCCCGGCGGGGTCGTGCCGGTGATGTATGCCGCCCCAGTCGTCGCCGATTTCGCCCTCGAGGTCGCCATCCGCTTCCCCGACGCCGCTCCGTCAAGCGCCGCCGGGATCATCTTCCGCAGCGACGACACACCCGACGGCTTGGCCTACTACTATCACCTGACCCTGCGGCCGGCCGCCTCCCTCCTCGAACTCGCCGTCTGGAAGGACGGCGCCTTCTCACCGATCAAGATGGCGTCGATCCCAACCGGCGGTCTCGACGTGGACGGCGCAAACCACCTCCGTCTCGAGGCCAGGGGGGACCAGCTCCGCGTCTGGATCAACAACGTGCTCACTCTCGAGGTCTCGGACACGCGCCTCCCGGGGCCGGGCCTCCTCGGCCTGTCGATCGTCTCCTCACAGTCCCCCGAGACGGTCTACTTCGACAACCTGCGCGTGGAGGCGCTGCCATGACCTCCCCCCGACAGTGCATCGCAACCGACCGGACGGAAGAGGGTCGCGCCCGTGCCCGAGATCAAGAGGTCCCACCGTCCCGGCGTCTTGCCGGGAGTGGTCGGCAGTCGGCGGCCAGCGGTTCTTACGGAAGACTGGGACCTGGTGACTGGAAACCGGTCAGGGGTTTCCAGCAACTTGCCATGGTCTCGCTCGTCGCCGCCCTGCTCCTGACCTCGCTGCCTCCGGCTCAGGCCGCACCGGCGCCGGACGGAATCTCCAATGTGGTTCCCTTCCTGGGTGTCGCCGTAGGCTGGAGCCACCGCAACCGCGTCTACCGCGACGCCGAGGCGTTCATCGACGACCGCAATGCGTACTACAACTCGCTGAGGGACACTGCCCGCCGCCAGCTGGCCGAGCGCGAGATCGGCGGGTTGCGCACCTCGCAGGTCGCCGCCTACACCAAGCTCGTCGCCCTCATCGAGCAGCAGCGTCAGGCCGAGCTGGCCATGGCCGAAGCGCGCAAGCGCGAGGCCCGCGAAGCCTTCCACCGCCGCATCGAAGGCGTGCTGCTCCAGCGCGTTCTCGGGACCGACGCGCTGCAGCGCCTCTTCGGCGCCATGACCCGCGGCGTCAACCGCGGCCAGGGGTTGATCGACGCCGCCCTGGACAAACTGTCCGGCGGCGCCGGCGGCATCCTGGCCGAGGCCGAACGCATCCGCCGCATCGCCCGGGACGTCGAATCCGTCGCCGGGATGATCGGCGGCCCCACCGGCGAGCGCCTGCGCCGAACCGCCGGCCGCATCGCCTCCACCATCGAACGACCGCAGCAAGCCATCAAAGCCGACCTCGAACGCGCCCGCGACGAGATCGGTCAGCTCGGCGAGTTGGTGGACACGCTCGCCCGCTCCGGGCGCACGCCCAGCGCCGGCGCCCTGGCCCAAGGCATCCTGCTCCGCCCGCCCGGCGGGTCCGACGACCCGGCCGTCGAGGCGATCACGGCCCTGCTCTCCCGCCTCGCCGTCAGCGACGGCAGCCTGCGCGGGCAGGCCCGCGCCGCCATCCAGGCCGGCTTCGTCGCCCGCTGCACGGCCCTCGCCAATTCGCTGCGCGAGGCGTTGGCCCGTCTCGACACGGACGCCGACGCGCTGGCGCCGCCGTCGTCGGTCTGCCACGCCATCAACCCAAACGACCTGATCGAGATGGCCCAGCAGACGGCCACCGCCGAGGCCGGCGAGACGACGGCCGAAGAGCCGGTCGGGACTCAGGCCGCCGAGGCCCCTCCCGGCGAGGAGCGCTGCTCGCTTGCCGGTGAAGGCGACTTCGTCATCGAGAGTCTCGTCGTCTCCAGCGTCTCCAACAGCTGCGACGACCAGAAGTACCCGTTCGGCATCTCGACCGAGCCGCTCCTGGGTTGGATGGCGACGGCCGGGCGCTGGGTGATCGTCTCCGACTCGGCCGAAGGGCCGGTGTGGCAGTGGCAGGCCACCTCGGATCTGCAAGGGGCGACCGTCAACGGAACCGCACGCATCTCCGGCGGCGCGCTCGAAATCGACGTGGACATGTACGCCCCGCCGTCGGGCTCATCGTCCGTGCCGTGGCAGCGCAACCGTAACGGTTTGGCGCTGGCAGCCGTCGTCCCGCTCATCCCGTTGGCGAGCGTGATCGCCTCGCGCAAACGGCGCCGCCTCGTGCACACGGCCCTGGTCGCGGCCGCCTTCCTTCTCATGGCGCAATCCTGCGATGTCTACGGCTCGTTCTCCGGGCACTACGTGTTCCCAATCCCGGAGAACGGGTTCGCCTGCGAGATCGCGCCCGACAACCCCAACCTGGCCGAGATGCCTGCCAGCAGCGGCCAGGTCTCGCTCGAGATCACCATCGCCGACGACAACAGCGTCGAGACCTGCACCTCCTCGGCGACCGTCGGCGGCCTCGGCGTCCTCAAGCGCGACGGGATCATCACCGAAGACACTCTGGCCCCG
>DATIFK010000228.1:0-10560 GCA_035455265.1 Anaerolineales bacterium | reverse complement strand
GATGCCGGTGGGGACGATGCGCACCGCCTCTTCCGCCACGCCCAACGCGTGAGCGACGTTGGTGCGAATCCAGTAGGGAAGCTGGGTGTTGGTGTGGACCGTGGGAATCTCGCCCGGCAACACGACGGCGGTCGCCACGCGGGGCTCGACGTGGGATTGATGGACACTCTGGGTTGTATACGTGCCTTCGAGGATGCGATCGGCGGAGGCGAAGGCTCTCTCGACATCGCCCTTGCGCAGCGAGGCGTGGCAGCAGATGTTGCGTTCTCGTACAAGGCCCTCTTCGGCCTTGTACGAGCCCCAGGCTTCATGAACGAGAGGCGCTTCGGCCGCCATCGCCGCTTCGGGATCGACGATGGCCGGCAGGGGCTGGTAGTCGACCACAATCCGCTCGAGCGCCTGCCTGGCGAGGTCCGGCGTTGAGGCGGCCACCGCGGCCACCGGCTCGCCGTGGTAGCGAACGCGATCGGCCGCCAGGAGCGGCTGGTCCCAAACGACGCCGGGCATCAGCAATCCGTCGGGGAGATCGCCGGCGGTCAGGACGGCTTCGACGCCTTCGAGGGCGCGAGCTCCGCTGACGTCGATCGAACGGATGCGAGCATGGGGATGGGGGCTACGCAGGATGGCGCCGTAGAGCTGTCCCGGGATCTGGACATCCATCCCATAGATGAAGGCCCCCGTCGCTTTGGCCCAGGCATCCTGCCGCCTCATGCGCCGGCCGACGACCTTCGTTTCGGTCATTCCTGCGAGCCTTCGTTGGCCGCGTGCCGGACGGCCATCAGAATCTTGCTGTATCCCGTGCAGCGGCAGATGTTGCCCGATAGGGCGAAGACGATCTCGCCCTGGGTCGGCCTTGGGTTGCGGTCCAGCAGTGCGGCCGAGGCAAGCAGAAAGCCGGGAGAACAATAGCCGCACTGGATGGCGCCTTCCTGGGCGAAGGCCTCTTGCAGAGCGGCGTGACGTCCTTCCGCCGTCAGGCCTTCGATGGTCTGGACCGGGCCCGCTTGAGCCCGCACGGCGAGCAGCAGGCAGCTGTTGACCGGCCGCCCGTCGAAGAGCACTGTGCACGCCCCGCACTCACCTTCCTCGCAGTTGGCTTTGGTGCCCGTCAGGCCGAGGCGCTCACGCAGTACGTGGAGAAGAGTTTCGTGCGGCTCGATCTCGAGAGAATAGGCCCGGCCGTTGACAACGAGAGTCACGGGGATCGTGGTCATTCGTCCGCCTGACCTTGCCGGGCGCGTGCCACGGCCAGCGCCAGCGCGCGCGCCGTCAGTGTCTCCACCAGGTGGCGGCGATACTCGGCCGAAGCGCGGACGTCGCTGATCGGCCGAGCCTCGGCGCGCGCTTCCCGGGCGGCGGCCTTGAGGGTGTCCTCGTCGAGCCCCTTTCCCGCCAGGAGCGCTTCGGCGCGCCGGGCGCGAATGGGATTGGGAGCGACGGCGGCCAATCCAAGGCGCGCTTCGCGGCAGGTGACGCCGTCTTCTTCCATGGTGACCCGGGCGCAGACGGAGACGATCGAGCAGTCGACCGCCAGCCGGCGCATGATCTTCAAGAAGGCCGTCCCCGTGCGCGGCGGCGGAGGCGGGACGTGGATGCGGACGAGAAGCTCACCCGGAGCCAGGGAGGTCTGATCCGGCCCGGTGAGGAATCCGTCGAGCGGAACTTCGCGCTGGCCGCCGGCGGACTGGAGCGAAAGAGTGGCGTCGAGGCAGAGCAGGGGCGGCACCAGGTCGGCCCCGGGCGAAGCCTTGCACAAATTGCCCCCGACGGTGGCCATGTTCTGCACTTGCCAGGAGCCGAGCGCCCGGGCCGCTTCCCGCAGGCCGCGCCACGCCGGATGATCCAAGGCGTCACCGAGTTCGGTGACCGTCGTCAGAGCGCCGATCCGCAGGCCTCCGTTGGCGCGGATACCGGAAAGGCCGGGGATCCTCCACAGGCTGACCACGTGACTCGGCCGCAGCTCGGCATGGCGCATGTCGATCAGCAGGGCGGTGCCGCCGGCCAGGGCGGCAGCCGACCGGCCGTGTCGGCCTAACAACTCGCTCGCGGCTTCGATGGACGAGGGCTCGTGGAATTCGAAGGGCGTCATCCTCATCCCTTCCCGCGGTTTGTTCTGATGATCGGGGCCTGGGGCCCGGACGATGCCCGTCGGTTCGTCCGGCGCACTTGCCTAATCCCGCGCCCGGAATCGCACGCTGTCCACTTTCACTGTGTGAAACGCCGTTCTGCCTGATAACACTGTATGCGAGCGACTCGGGAAAGTCAAGGGCGGCGGCCGCAGCTCGAGGCCGAAGGCTGCGCTGAGGTCGTGGCTAGACTCCCGGCAAGGTCACCACGGCGCGAATTCCGCCAGCGTCACCGCTCTCGAGCGCGAGCCTCCCGTGTTGCGCCTCGACCAGACCCTTGGCGATCGCCAGGCCAAGGCCGCTGCCCCCGGGCCGAGCCCCCTGCGCCCGATAGAAACGATCGAACACCCGCGAGCGCTCCTGGTCCGAAAGGCCCGGGCCGGTGTCACTCACGGTGATCGTCACGGTCTTCCCTTGGGGCTGGGCGGCAAGCCGAACGCTCCCGCCGGCAGGCGTATTCTGCAGGGCGTTGTCGATCAAAGCCAGCAACACCTGCCTCAAACGCGTCGGATCGGCCAGCGCCGTCCCGTCGAGCGGACCCAGGTCCAGCACGATCCCCTTGGCCTCGGCAACGCGGCCAACCTGGCGTCCCAGATCCTGGAGCAGGCCGGCCATCTCGACAGGCTGGCGCGAGAGTTCCAGCCGGCCGGCGTCGAGACGAGAAAGCAGCAGGAGATCCTCGACCAGCTTGCCCATGTGGTCGGTCTCCTGCAGGACGTCCCCGAGCAATCCGAATCGGTCGTCGCCTGCTTCCGTCCCTCGCCGGGCGACGTCGGCGCTGGCGCGGATCAGAGTCAGGGGCGTGCGCAACTCGTGGCTGGCGTTGGCGACGAAGGCCTGCTGCTTCTCCCATGCTCGTTCCGCCGGCAGCAACGACCTACCCGCCAGCCACCAACTGCTGATGGCCAGGCTTGCCGCCCCCAGGGTGCCCAGGCCGAGCAGGATCGCCAGCAATCGGTTGAGGGCACGGCCCTGGTCGCTGGTGGTGCGCCCCAGTTGAAGGGCCTGTGCCCCGTCTGGCCCACTCAGGCGATAGGTGAGCAGGCGGACTTCGGACCCGTCGCTGGCGTGCACCGTCCGAAGGTCGCTTCCCTTCGCCAACGCGGCTTCCACGGCGGCGGCATTAGGAGCGACGGGGGGCGCGAACGGATTCGGGTTCGAGATGAGCTGCGCCTGGGCCGTCACCGGCAAGGCGAAGATCGCCGTCAACTCACCGTCGTAGCGCTCCGTCTCGGCCAGCTCCGCCTCACCGGTGGGTTGGCCGGCGCCGCCCTCGCCATCCTCACCGCCATCACCTTCGTCCCCTTCGGAGCGACGCGCCGCGGCCGTCGGTGTCGCCGCGACCGCGGCCGGGGCGCGCTGGGCGCTCCAGGCACTGGCGGCATCGGCCAGGTCGGGCGGAAGACTCAGGCCGCGGGCCTGGAACTCCTGGGCCATGCGAAAGCGAAGGGCCAGGTCGGTTGAAGCCTGAAAGTAGGAGTGCAGGAGCAGGTACGTGCCGCCGCCGAGCAGAAGGATCAACCCCAGGGCGGCCGTCAGGTAGAGCAGCGTCAGCTGGAGGCGCAGTCCCCTAAACATCTTGCGGTTCCAGGCGATAACCGATCCCGCGAACGGTTTGAATCGGATCGGCCCGGCCCGGCCGCTTCATCTTTCGCCTCACGTAGGAGACGTAGACGTCGACCAGGCTGGGCTGCACGCCGGCCTCGTAGGACCAGACGTAGTCGAGGATCTGCTCGCGGGTGAGGGTCTGACCCGGATGGCGCATCAGACACTCGAGCAGGTTCCACTCGGTGGCTGTCAACTCCAGGGGCTGGTCGCCGCGTCGGGCCGTGTGGCTGCGTCGGTCCAGCACCAGGTCGCCCTGGCGCAGCTCCCAGGCATCGCCGATGGAGACGTCGAAGCGGCGGCTCAAGGCGCGCACGCGCGCCAGGAGCTCCTCGAAGGCGAAGGGTTTGACCATGTAATCGTCGGCGCCGCTGTCCAGCCCGGCCACACGATCCTCGATCTGGCCCCGAGCCGTGAGCAGCAGGGTGGCCGTGCTCAGGTGGGCGGCGCGGATGGCGCGGCAGATCGACGGACCGTCCCGGCCCGGCAACATCCAGTCGACGATGGCCACGTCGTACGTGCCGCGCAGCGCCAGGTCCGCCCCGATCTCGCCATCGACGGCCAGGTCGACGGCTACCCCGTCTTCCTCCAAGACCGTGGCGATCAGTCTTGCCAGGCGGGCATCGTCTTCGATCAGAAGGAGACGCATAGCCGTATGGTATCAGCATCCTCCCCGAAGATTGGAATTGGATTGGAAACCTGGCCCGCTGCCTCAAGACGCTTTCAAGGATGGCCAGTTACTGTCATGTCCACAACCGAGGAGCGGCCATTCTGGCCGTTCCAACTTCGACAGGAGGGTTCCATGAGCCAACGCGTGAGTCTCATTCTAGCTGCCGTCGTGACCGGCTTCTTGCTGGTGGCGGTGGGCGCCGTCGGCGGCCGAGTTGTCACGGCCAGCGCCTCCGAGGCGGCTAGCGCTCCGGCGGCCGATCTCGTTTCTGTGATGCAGCAGCGCGAGGCTGCCTATCGCCAATTGATCGACCAGGCCAACGCCCGGTTGATGCAGGCCCAGGCTGCCTCGCAGCCGGAGCAACCGGCGCAGCCGACATACCCCGTGACGCCGGATCAGGCGGCAGCCCGGGCGATCGCGTTCGCCGGCGGGACACTCGTCCAGCCGCCGCAGCTCGTCGACGTGCAGGGCACCATCGCCTACGAAGTCGTCCTGACGGGCGGAACGTACTACGTGAATGCCACGACCGCCGGCATCCTGATGAACAACGCTCAGACCGTCACCATCTCCACGTCGTCGGGGGGCGGCTACGAAGACGAGTATGAGGGCGGGGATGATTGATCCTGAATCGAGGACGGGGCCCTTGGAGCGGACGACATGAACGTCCAGGCGACATCGAAGCGGCCGAACGGCGGCCGCGCCAGCCTCAAGACGCTGATCACCGTTGGGGCGCTGGCTGCCACCGCTCTCGGCTGGCTCCTGTTCGGGAAGCCGGATTCGGCCGAGGGGTCCTCGACCGCCCCGACGGAGGCAACGCTTCCGCCGGGATGGGCCGAGCTGCTGGCGCCCTTGCCGACGCTGGTGCCGCCGGGCGTGGCCATGGTCGGCCCGAGTGCGCCGGCCACGCAGCCGGCGCTGCGTCGGGTGAGTCTTCCGGCTCCGGCGCCGAAACCGGTAACCATCACCCGCTCCTCCCGCCGGAAGTGATCGTGCACCGTTTCGAGTTCGAAGCCATGGGGTCTCGGATCCTGGCCGTCGTCGACGGCCTGGATCGGCGCGCCGAGGCGCGCCTGGCCGAGGTGCCAGGCTGGTTCGAGACCTGGGAAGATTGCCTGAGCCGGTTTCGGCCTGAAAGCGAGCTCAGCCGGCTGAACCGATCCGCCGGCAAAGATGTGTCCGTCAGCGGAGTCCTGTGGGACGTCCTGGCGGTGGCGTTCGAAGCGGCGCAGTCCACCGGTGGACTCGTCCAACCCACGATCCTCGAGGCTCTCCAGACGGCCGGTTACGATCGCACCTGGGAGTCGATGGGGTCCCGCGTGGCGGAAGGAGCGGCGCGGGTTGCGCCACCTGTACAGGATTGGCGCCTGGTCGAGCGCAACCCGCACACGCGCAGCGTGCGGCTGCCGGCGGGTACGAGCCTCGACCTGGGTGGATTTGGCAAAGGCTGGGCCGCCGATAAGGCGGCGAGGCGGCTGGGAACGGCCGGCCCGGCCCTGGTTGATGCCGGCGGCGACATTGCCGTCAGCGGTCCAAGGGAAGACGGGCAGCCCTGGCCCATCGGAGTCGCCGATCCAGGCAAGGACGGCGAGACGATCGCCCTGCTCAGCATTCGGTCGGGCGGCGTGGCCACATCGGGACGCGACTACAAGCGCTGGCGGCAAGGTGAAGTCTGGCGCCACCATCTGATCGACCCGCGCACCGGCCAGCCGGCGGAGACCGACATCCTGGCAACGACGGTCGTCGCTCCGTCGGCACGTGCGGCGGAGGCGGCGGCCAAAGCCGTCCTCATTCTGGGGAGCCGAGACGGTTTGCGGTGGCTGGAGGCGCACCAACGCCTGGCGGGGCTGGCGGCCCTGGAAAGCGGCCGAGTTGTCTTCAGCCGCCGCATGACATCATACCTATGGAGCGGATCGTGACGCATCCAATCGCAACCGAAGAGATCGAGGAGGCGGCCTCCGTCCCATTGAGGACGGCGCTGCTGGTGTTGCTGGGGGCGGCGGCCGGGGCGCTCGCCGCCGCCGTGGCGTTGCCGGCGCTCCTCCCGGGAGCAGCCGCGTCGCTCCTCGGAGCTGAGCCCAAGGCCTACTGGTATCTATCGCGGTCGAGTGCCTTTGTCGCCTTCACCCTGCTGTGGTTGTCGATGATCTTCGGGCTGATGGTCACCAACAAAATGGCGCGCGTGTGGCCCGGCGGGCCGACGGCTGTGGACCTGCATCAACACGTCAGTCTGCTGGGGCTGGGTTTCGCGCTGTTCCATGGCCTGATCCTGCTGGGCGATTCCTACATCCAGTTCAGCCTGGCGCAGCTGGCCATTCCCTTCACCGGTGCCTCCTACCGGCCGGTGTGGGTGGGGCTGGGGCAAGTCGGGTTCTACCTGATGGCGTTGGTGAGCCTCACCTTCTACGTCCGCAAGTCGATCGGGCATCGCGCCTGGAGACTGATCCACGAGCTGAGTTTCGTCATGTTCGCGATGGGGCTGTTGCACGGCCTGGGCGCCGGGACGGACAGCGGAACGTGGTGGGCCGGGGCGTTCTATTGGGTGACCGGAGGCTCCGTGTTATTCCTAACCGTCTATCGATTGCTGGTCACCCGGCTGACCTCGTCGCCGCGGCGCGCCACTCGCCCTGCCTGACACGTGGTCCCTTGGCACCTGGAGATGGAGCCCACGTGGGTGTAAACGAAGAAGCCCCCGGAAACCGGGGGCTTCTTGCCTTCTAGAGGTTGAGTCTAGAGGACGGTCACCGAGGCGGCCTGCAGCCCCTTGGGGCCCTGCACGACTTCAAACTCGACGCGCTGGCCTTCCTCGAGGTTGCGGTACCCCTCGGCGAGGATCGCCGTGTGGTGGACGAAGACATCTTCGCCGCCCTCGCGGGAGATAAAGCCGTAGCCCTTGCTCCCGTTGAACCACTTGACGGTACCCTGGATACGATCGGACATTGTGTTTGCCTCCTAGGCAAAGAGATGGTAGTTGCCTGTTCCTAGGAGGTCCGGTTCGTTGCTGAACCAATTCGGCCCGAGCTAGTGCAGCTCAGGCCGAGTCTTTCGACTTCCAGTCAGAACTTGCATGCTACCTTGGGGACAGCATAACACAGATCGGTCCCTACCGCAAGGGTCGAAAACAGGTCGGTGCCCACGCCGGAGTTCCGCTGCCAGGGCACCTGGCGTCGTGAGCGTGAATGTGGTATGCTAACGATCCGTTTCCCGGACATCGAGTCCGGGGCCGTAGTTCTCTATGAAAGGCACCGTAGAGGTGCCGTTTCTTTTTGATGTGGGGCTGAGGGTGCGACTTGGCTCGACATACCCCCTAGCGGGGTGAAGCCAAGGAGGCTCTCAGTGAGTTTTGACACGTTTCCCCTCGATGCCCGCGTGCGCGCCGGCATCCAATCGGCGGGCTACAGCGAGCCCACCCCCATTCAGCTTCAATCCATTCCACCGATCCTGGCCGGGCGCGATCTGCTGGGCATCGCCCAGACCGGCACCGGCAAGACGGCGGCCTTCATGCTGCCGATCCTGCAGCGGTTGCTGGCCCAGCCGGGGCGAGGCGTCCGGGCGCTGATCCTGGCTCCCACCCGTGAGCTGGCCGAACAGATCCACCAGGCGACCCGAATCTATGGAAAGCGCACCGGCGTTCGCAGCGTGGCGATCTACGGCGGTGTTGGGAAGAAGCCCCAGGTGGAGGCGCTGCGGCGCGGCGTCGACGTCGTCGTCGCCTGCCCCGGCCGCCTGCTCGACCTGGCCGGCGAGCGCAGCCTCGATCTATCGCGGGTTGAAGTTCTCGTACTGGATGAAGCCGACCGCATGTGCGATATGGGCTTCCTGCCCGACATCCGGCGCGTCCTCAAGCTGGTGCCGGCCCGCCGCCAGACGCTGTTCTTCTCGGCCACCATGCCGGACGAAATCCGTACGTTGGCCGACGGCATCCTGCGCGACCCGGTCACCGTTCAGATCGGCCTGAGCGCCCCGCCCAAGTCGATTTCGCATGCACTGTATCCGGTCTCCAGCGGGCTGAAGAAGTCGCTGCTGCTGGCCGTGCTGCAGCGCCGGGCGTCCGGCCGGGCGTTGATCTTCACCCGCACCAAGCACCGCGCTCGCTCTCTCGCCAAGGACTTGGGCAAACAGGGCTACCGCGTCGAGGCGCTGCAGGGCAACATGACCCAGAATCGCCGGCAGGCGGCCATCGACGGCTTCCGCGGCAACACCTACGACATCCTGGTCGCCACCGACGTCGCATCGCGCGGCATCGATGTGGCCGGGATCGCCCATGTGATCAATTTCGACGTGCCGGACACGGCCGATGCCTACACCCACCGCGTCGGCCGCACCGGCCGCGTTGACCAGACCGGCGAGGCGCTGACCCTAGCGCAGCCGGAGGACGAGCCGATCGTGCGCCAGATCGAGCGCGTCCTCGGCCAGCCGATCGAGCGGCGTCGCCTGGAACACTTCAACTATGGCGACTTCGATCCGGACAGCCGGCCCAGGAGCGTCCACGCGCCTTCGGCCGCCCGGCGGCCGTCGAATGGCAACGGGCATCGGGTGGGAATCGCTCGCCATCGTCCGAACCATACCGGTCGAGCCGCTCCGCCGCGGCGCCAGGCGAAACGCTCCGGTTGATCCCGGACGGCGAACGTGAAGTGATCCGACAGGACCCCTCACTTGTCGACCAGGACGTCGATGCCGGCGCGTCGGCCACGGTCGTCTTCACGGCACCGTCGGTGCCCGGGGAATACGAAGTCGTGTGCGGCGGCGCCGGCCACATCGAAGCCGGGATGGTGGGGCACCTGGTCGTCAAGTAGCCGCGTCTATTGGTCGGCGTGGGGGAGTTGCGGGCGGTCGCCGCCTCCACGGTCGCGTCTCCACAAGGTCGGCGCAGCCAGCAACATGGCCACGGCCATGACGGCGCCGCCGATGAGTACCGCTTCCGGCGCGCCCTGCAGGCCGCCCAGTTTTTCCGCGAGAGCACCGACGCCGAGGGCGCCCAGAGACGGCAGACCGATCAGGGTGATGGCGTACAGACTCATCACCCGGCCTCGCAGCTCGTGCGGTGAGGTCAACTGGAGCTGGGTCGATATCACCGTCGTGAAGACTGTGGCGGCGACTCCGGCCAGGAACAGCATCGTCAGGCCCAGGGCGAAGCTCGAGCTAAGGGCGAAGAGGATCAGCAGCACGCCAAAGGCCAGGCCGCTGACGACCATCGTCGAGCCGTGCCGCTTCGCCTGGCCGAGCGCCGCCAGACCGAAGGCGCCGGCCAATGCCCCAGCGCCCGCCGCCGCCAGCAGCAACCCGTAGCCGGCCGGGCCGGCGCTCCAGATGTCGCGGGCGAAAACCGGCAGCAGGCTCTGGTACGAGCGGCCGAAGACGGCTGCCAGCGCCGACAGCACCAGCAAGCCCAAGACGTAGCGAGTTCTCCAGGCGTAGGCGAGGCCGACTCCCACGGATCTTCCGAGCGGCGCGGCTTCGGCTGACCCGCGCGAACGCGCCGCGCGCATGGCGGCCAGTGCGATGAGGACGGCCACGAAGGAAACCCCGTTGACGAAGAAGAGCGCTCCGGCGCCGAAGGGGACCAGCATCAGGCCGGCCAGTGCCGGCCCGACGAGCGCCGCGCCGGTGTAGGTGGCCGCGTTGAGCGACAGGGCATTGAGCAGATCGAGCGGCGGCACGAGATCGTAGACCAGCGCCTGACGGGCGGGGTTGTCGAAGGCCAGGAGCGTCGCCCCGAGGAACGACGTCAGCAAGATCGGCCACACGGTCACCAGATGCAGCCATGTCAGCGCGGCGAGCAGAAAGGCCAACAACATCTGGCCGGTCTGTGTGACATAGAGCAGTCGCACGCGGTGAACGCGGTCAGCGACGGCACCGCCGATCAGGGGGAGGATGACCATGGGCACGGCGAAGCTCAGCCCGAGCAGGCCGAGCCACAGGGGCGAGTTGGTGAGCTGGAGCACGAGCCAGCTCTGTCCCACGTTCTGCATCCAGGTTCCGACGTTGGAGACGATCACCCCGGCCCACAGCAGGGCGAAGTTGCGGTGGCGCAGCGCGGAGAAGCGGGTGGGCACGGCAGGCGCGGTTTGGATGGGGGCCCTCAGGCCCTCTATCGTACTCCCAGTGGTTCGCCAGCGACGAGCCGTCGCGTCGTCGCGAAGAGTAGATGATCGAATCTGG
>DATIFK010000227.1:0-11221 GCA_035455265.1 Anaerolineales bacterium | reverse complement strand
CGACCGAATGCACCGGTTGATCGGACGGGCGCTCGTCGACCGGCAATTCCGTGAGCGCTTGCTGAAGCGTCCGGCCGAGGCGATTCGCGACCTCCCCTTCACCGGGCCGGAACGCTCCCTGGTCGAGTCGCTGAGAGCCTCATCGCTGGAGGAGTTCTCGCGCCAGCTCGATGAGATGCTCGAGCAGAGCCATGCGCGCAGAACCAGCTGACCCGCCTTGAGATGACAAGCATCCTGGTCGTTGAAGATGACGAGGTCACGCGTGCGGCTCTGGCCGACCTGCTGGACGCAATGGGGTACACGGTCTTGAGTGCCGCCACGGGCGCGCAGGCGGCCGAGGCGCTTGAGCGACTCCAGGGGCAGGTCGACGTCCTATTGTGTGACGTTCAACTCCCCGACGCCGATGGCCGGGAGCTAGCGTTGCACCTCGGTGTCCGTTGGCCGGTACCTAGGTTCGTCCTGATGTCCGGCCATTTCATGGGCGCGACGATGCCTTACGCCGACTCCGACGCACGCTACCGCTGGTTGAGCAAGCCCTTCACCACGGCCCAACTCAAGGCGGCGCTGCGCCCTGCGGGAGAGTGATGTAGACCCGTCGGACCGGGGCACCACGTCCAGGTCGCGAATCGAAGTGAGGCGGGCAGGAACGTATCGACGACCGGAGGCTGGCGGGCGAGGTCGGGTCGGAGGCGGCCGGCGATGCGGCGGCTGCTCTGGTTGTCCGCGTGGGCTAGCCGGCGCCTAACAGCTCAGCCGGCCACGGCCGTCGGGTGGACGAAGGCTTCCCACCCTTGATCGGCGGCGATCTGGCGTTCCCGCTCGGAGAGGAAGACCCGGGTGTAGGTGCGGCCGTCGAGGGTCAGGTCGACGGTGACATCGTCCGACCCGTCGTCCTCGACGGTGGCCAGGCAATAGCGCTCGCGCGCGTAGGGGTTGCGCAGGGACGCAGCCAGACATCGATCGGCGAATTCCCCGCTGTGTCGACAGGCGTCGTGGTTGATCGTGATCTTCATCGCACACCTCCTGAACCTGTCCCGTATTCAAGGCGACCTGCGCCTACTGGCCAAGAGTACCGATGTAGGTCAGGACCTGCCACATCTGATCTGAGGAAAGGGTGTCTTTCCAGGCCGGCATGGCGCCCTCACCCTCGGCTACGACGCACAGGTGTTCCGCGGGATCGTTGCGGAGTTCCTGCGGGAACCCCGCGCTGGAGAAGTCCGGCGCGCCGGGCAGGGCTCCTGAACCATTCGACGCATGGCAAGCGGCGCAGTCCTTGTCGTAGATGGTGCGCCCTGCCTCGATGGCGGCTGCGTCGTCCCATGAGAATGGATTGGTCTGAGTGGAGAAGGTTGGATCACAGGCGACCTCCTCCATGGCGGAAGTCGCGGTCGCGAGCGGGGCGCCCGCGCCGGGGAGGGAAGGATCGTAGGAGAAGGTGCGCAGGTAGTCGATGACCGCCCAGCGCTCGTCCTGCGAGAGGCGCCCCTGCCACGCCGGCATCGATCCCTTTCCCTGAGTGACGGTCAGGTAGAAATCCCGCGGAGCCTGGTCGTCCACGACGCGCAGATCGGTGAAGTCGGCTGCGCCCAAGACCTTGCCGGTTCCGTCACTGCCGTGGCAGACGGCGCAGTTCGCCTGGAAGATCGTCTGGCCGAGGGCCAGGGTCTCGGAATTGGTGGAGAATCGCCAGACGTAGAAGACCGCGTCCCAGCGTTGATCCGAGGTGAGCTCGTTCCCGAACGCAGGCATCTCGCCGCGCCCGTCGGCGACGGTTGCGTAGAAGGAAGCCGGGCTTTCGCCGCGCACGAAATCCAGATCGGTGAAGTCGCGCGCCCCGGGAACGACGCCCTTGCCGTCGTCGCCGTGGCAGCGGGCGCAGTGAGTTGCATAGATCGGCTGGCCCAGGGCGGCCGACGGAGGCCGCGCCGGAGAGCTCTGGATGGCCACGGCGGGGGCGGTCGGCGACCCCAGCGCTCCGGGCAATTCCGTGGCTGGGATGAGGGTGGGGATGGGAGTGGGCCCCGGTGGCAGGCTGCGCGGCGCCGAACAACTCGCCAGCCACAGCGCCAGGGCGAAGGAGGCCAGCAATGGAGACCGCAAACGGATCATGGAGAACCCTCGCTTATTGCGCCGGAAGAGTTCGAACATAGTTGACGACGTCCCAGCGTTCCCGGGGAGTCAGGTTTTCGGCCAAGGCGGGCATCTGGCCAAAGCCCTGGGTGATGGTGAGGTAGACGGCGCCGTCGAACTCTGAACCGATGGTTGAGCTCGTGAGGTTCTGCGGCGTGCGATCGAACCGGTCTGCCAGCGGGCCGTCGCCGTGACCCTGCTCCCCATGGCACAACTGGCAGTGAATGCCATAGAGAACGGCACCCCGCTGCAAGGACGTGGCATCGGCCGGGATCGGATTCGAGGGAACCTCCTCCGGGATCACCGCCAGTCCCTGCACGGGTACCGCGCCGTCGGGCGGAAGAAGGCGCGGACCTTCCTGATAGCCCACGGAAACCTGGTTGGCCATGTCCGTGGGAAACGGGATCTTGATGACCTCGAAGGTGAAGAGCAGGCCGACGATGAAAGGCGTCAGGACGAGGCCGATGATCAGCAATCCACGCTGCAACCGCGGGTTCACAGCGTCATCCTTTCCGGCTCGCCGATGTGGTGGGCGTTGTGGGCTTGCAGGATTTGCCGCACCTCGCCTTCGCGAGACGGAGAGCATTCCAACATCAGGGCCAGGTTCCCGTCGGTCACGAGTTTGTGATAAGGCGCCGGGCCGAAGCGGGGAAAGTTCATTTCCCACAGGACGCCCAGGAAGGTCGACACGATCGTAGCCATCATGGTGAACACGAAGACGATGATCGCCGCCGGAGGGAATCCAACGGCGGGATGGCCGCCGACGTCCAGGCGGTACAGATGCGGCGTCACCACGGACAGGAACAGGCCGAAGAGAAAACCACTCGCCGCCCCGGCCAACACGATGTAGGGCAAGGCCAGCCACTCGCGGCGCCGGCCGAGAGCCTGCTCCGGGTAAGGCACGCCGGACATCACTACCATCTGTTCCGGCGCGATACCCGCGGCCAGCAGGGCGTCGATCGCCTCGGCCGTCCGAGTCCCTTCATCGAACAGCCCCATCAGGCTGACGCTCGACCCCTCGGGCGTTCCCGAGGCCTCGTCCGAACGGCTCGTTGGGCGCATCCTCATTCGATCTCCGCCGCGGTCGGCACCAGAAGGCGACCGATCCTACGCATGGTGTAGCGCAGCCGGCCTTCCTTGATTTCCCACACCGGCACGTAGGGCACGACGCGCGAGAACAGCGTGTAGAGCAGGACAAAGCCGGCGAACGTCATGGCCACGATGCTGACTTCGACCCATGTCGTGCGGTAGGTTCCCCAGTTGAACGGGATGTCGTTTCGCTGGAGGCTGCCGATGACGATCAACAGGCGTTCGGTGTACATGCCGACGTTGACGAGCAGCGTGGCACCCAAGAGCGCCGCCGGCGTGGTGCGTATGCGGCGGAAAGCCAGCAGCACGATGGGCACCAGGTTGGCCGTCATCTGCAAGTAGAACAGGGGCGCCAGGCGGCCGCTGACCTCCTGGCGGATCAGTTCACGGATGACCGGTTCGTTGCCGTACCACTCCACCAGGAATCCGGCGAACCAGAAATAGGTCCAGAACATCCCGGCGACCATGACGATCTTCCCGAGGGAGTCGAAGTGCTCAGACCGCAGGAATTCCTGGAGTCTCATCCCGCGGCGCACGATCACCAGGATGGTCGCCAGGGCCGCCAGGCCGGAGTAGATCGCTCCGACGACGAAGTAGGGAGCGAAGATCGTGCTGTGCCAGCGCGGTTGAACGGTGACGGCGAAGTCCCAGGACACGATCGAGTGCACCGAGAGGAAGATCGGGATGATGGCGACCGAAAAGATGCCCAGGGCGCGGTGGAGCTTGTGCCATTCTGCTTCCGTGCCGCGCCAACCCAGCGCCAGCATCCGGTAGAGCCTGTAGCGAAGCCCGTCGGTGTGGTCGCGCGCCATCGCCATGTCGGGGATCAGAGCCAGGTAGAGGTAGAGGGTCGAGCCGATCAGGTAGGTCGAGATGGCCACCAGGTCCCACATCAGCGGCGATTGGAAGTTCGGCCACATGAAGCGGTTGTTCGGATACGGGATCATCCAGTAGAACTTCCACACCCGGCCGAGATGGATCAAAGGGTAGAGCCCCGCCATCATGAGCGCGAAGGCGGTCATGGCTTCGGCGCCGCGGGTGATCGGGCGCCGCCAGTCGGCCTTCAACAAGCGCAGCACCGCCGAGATCATCGTTCCCGCATGGCTGATGCCGATCCAGAAGACGAACGTGGTGATGAACAGGGTCCAATAGACGGGGCGGTTCTTCCCGGTGACGCCGATGCCCCAGTAGATCAAGTACCCCCAGGCGAAGACTCCCCAGGCGACGATGGCCGACAGGGCGGCGACCAATCCCCAGAATCCGCGGCCGGTCTGCATCATCGGCTGCAGCACGGCCTGGTTGATTTCCGAGTCCTTCCGCTTGGCCAGCAGCACGCGTTCGTCGTACTGGGCCTCGGCGGTCGGGAGGGTTTCAGACATTCGTCTCGCCTCCCTTGAGGTAGATGACGGCCGGCTCGGCGCCGAGTTCGTCGAGCAAGCGGAACGAGCGGTGGCTGCGCGCCAGCTGGCTCACCCGGCTCTCAGGGTCGTTGAGGTCGCCGAAGACCAGGGCCTCCGGGGGGCAAGTCTGGACGCAGGCCGGCTGAATCTCGCCGTCGGCCGGTCGGCGTCCGGCTGCCCGGGCCTCCATTTCCACGGCGCGGATGCGCTGGAGGCAGAAGGTGCATTTCTCCATGATGCCGCGCGAGCGCACGGTCACGTCCGGATTGAGCTGCTCCGTCAGCGGCTCAGGGAACTCCGGGCGGAACCAGTTGAAGGTCCGAACCTTGTAGGGGCAGGCGTTCCCGCAGAAGCGCGTGCCGATGCATCGGTTGTAGACCTGAGCGTTGAGGCCTTCGGGATTGTGGTAGGTGGCGAAGACGGGGCAGACGGGCTCGCACGGCGCCTCGCCGCACTGCTGACACATCACCGGCATGAAGCGGGCCCGCACGTTGGGGAATTCGCCTTCCCAGTAGCGGTCGATGATGATCCAGTGCATCCAGCGCCCGTATCCGGCCAGCTTCTCGCCGGCCACCGGAACGTTGTTTTCCGCGTGACAGGCGACGAGGCACGCCTGGCAGCCAGTGCAGCGATCCAGGTCGACGGCCATCGCCCAGCGAGGCGTGCGTTCAGCGGAGGCTTTCACGTCCGGCACCTTCCAGGCTCTCCAATCGAGCCAGCGCCTTCCGGCGGCCTGTAGCTTCGAGGCGCACTCGCGTGGCGGCCCAGGCCCATGCGCCGCTGTCGGGATCGGTGACCGGGGCCACCAGCGCGAGCGGGTTGCCCCCGCGTCTCTCGGCGAACCGGCCGTAGTCCACGTGGCCTTGCCCGATCGGAATGGCGACGACGTCGGGCCGGATCCCGGGATAGACGACCACCGGGGCTTCCAGGGAACCGAACGGAGATACCACGCGGACAACATCGTCGTCGACGACGCCAAGGGATCGCGCCGTCTCGGGATGCAGCTCGACCCAGGTCCCCCAGCTCACGGTCGTCATCGGGTCGGGTGTCTCTTGAAGCCACGGAAGGTTCGCCCCGCGCCCGTCGCTCAGGCTGACCGACGGGTATGGGTACAGCAGAAACGGGTAGGATCCGGAGTCTCCCTCGGACGTCGGCTCGACGACGCGCAGCGGCGTCTCCACCACGCTGGTGACTTCCGGCTCGCGAGGAATCTCCTTCTCCGACCACCAGCCCCCGCTCCGACGCCAGACGGCCCAGAAGTCGCCGGCCGTGTCCGCCGGAAAGGCGCTCAGGCTGGAACTGACCAACTCCCCCAGGCTGCTCTCAAGGAAGGCGACTTCGTCCACCCAGGGCAGCGCGGCGGCCGCGGGGCCACCCAGTCGCGAGGCAAGCGCCAGAAGCACGTCGGCAGTCGCCCGGGTGTCATACAGCGGGCGCACCACCGGCTGCTGGGCGCTGACAACGGGGCGGTCGGCGCCGGGCGCGGGAACCTGATAGCCCCAGGACTCCAGATAGCTGTGATCCGGCAGGAGCAGGTCGGCTTGAATCGCGGTCTCGTCGACAAAGGAGTTGAAGGACACCACGAACGGCACATGCGAGACGGCTTCCGCGAAACCGGCGGCAGCCGGAAGTTCGAAGATCGGATTCGCCCCGTGGACCATCAACACATCGACTTCGCCGGCCCTCATGCGCGCGATCAAATCGCCGACGCGGTCAAACGTGTCGACGCGTGCCGTCTGTGCCAGGGCCGAGGCGGGCGCCGGGTGCGACAGGAAGACGCCGCCCTCCCGCCCGACTTGCGCTGCCAGGACGTTGAGGGCCTGGACGGCCAGCATGCCGGCGAGTCCGTTGCGGTGCCCGGCCAGATAGCCTCCCGGAATCGCCACGGCGTGGTCGGCATCCGCGAAGACCCTCGCCAGCCGGCGAAGTGTTTCCACCGACACGTCGCTGGCCTGTGCCATATCTCCCACTTCGACATCCTGGTAGAGCACGGCGTACGATCGATGGCTGCCAACGTGGCCGAGTCGTTCCTCGACGATGATCCGCCCCAGAGCCAGGGCGACGTGAGCTTCGGTGCCCGGCCGGACGGGGATCCATTCGTCGGCGGAGGCGGCCGTCGCCGAGAGGCGCGGCTCGATCTGAACCAAGAGCCCGCGGCCGCCAAAGGGCCCCTGTCGCAGGCGGCCGTAGTTGCGGCTCTGAGCCACAGGCGACATCCACGTTTCCAGGAAGTTGGCGCCGAAGGAAAGGACCACTTCCGTGTGGGCCAGATCGTAGACAGGCAGTTCGTCCGAGCCGAAGAACGCCTTGGACAGGCGGTCGGCCGTCGCCCGGCCTTCGAGCGCCGAGTGGAGATCGAAGATGACCGGTGGCGGAGCGCCCAGCCCATCGCAGAAGAGCGACGCCAGGCGGTAGAGGTGGTCGGGCATCAGGCCGCCGAGGAACGCCAGGCGACCGGGATCGCTCAGCGCGCCGATCTTCTCGGTCAGAAGGTCGAGGGCGGCATCCCAGTAGAGAGGTTCGAACGTCCGTGAGCCCCGACCGCCCGTCTGGCGGACGGCGTTCCGCAGACGGTCCGGGTTGTAGAGGACCTGCAGGCCGGCCTGCCCACGAGCACACAGCTTGCCGCGGTTGAGGGGGTGTAGGGGATTGCCCTCGATCTTCTTGGCACGGCCGTTGATCACGCGCACGATGATCCCGCAGCCTGCGGCGCACTGCCGGCACGTGCTGGCGTACCAGGTGGCCTGCCCCGGCAACACGTCTTCCGGAGGCCTGACGAACGGCTCGAGCAGAATCTTGCGCGCGGCGGAGCCCAGGCCGGTGGCGACGGCCGTTCCGGCTCCGACCTTGATGAAATCGCGACGAGTGAGTCGTGGGGTCATGGGACTACCGGTGACACGTCAGGCAGTCGGTGAGGCGGGCGGCATCTTCCTGGGGTTGCTCCAGGTGGCAATCCAGACACCAACCCATGTCCATCCTCGCGACGGGTTGGTACGTGCCCATGCTGGCCACGTCGCCGTGACAGGTTTCGCAGTTGAGCCCGGCCGACAGGTGCGGTTGATGGCTGAAGTAGACGAAGTCCGGCTCGAGGATGACGCGAGCCCATGGGATGGGTTTCTCCTCCTCCCAGTACTGGGCGATCTTCTTGACCTCGGGGTTTCCCCGCTCGACGTAGGCGTGGCATCCCATGCAGCGTTGCACCGAGGGAAGCCCGGCGATCGGTGAGCGCATTGCATTCGGATGACAGAAGAGGCAGGGCACGCCGGCGTTGGCATGAAGGCGGTGAGGGAAGGCGATGGGTTGAGCCGGCGCCGCCAGGGCGACGCGCCGGCTGAGCAGCGCCGCCCCGACGACCAGAACGACGAGGACCAGGGACAAACCGGGCCAGAGCAAAGCAAAACCGCGTCGGCCGTTGCTCGCTTTCACATAGCCTCGTTCAGGGCGATGGCTGGCCCCTGTCCCAAGATCAGGCTGAGCAGGTCTTCGGCCCGGGCCAGCAATCGCTTCTGGAGTCGATAGATACGAATTTGGTTGCTCGACAGGCTGAAGCACATGACGGCCGGAGCCCCTTCCAGAATGGACACCAGCTCCGGACCGTCAGGTTCGAGGTCTTCGGCACTTTCCCAGATCACGGCTTCCGGTTGAAGCTGCTGGATCATCCCGCTTGAGGCTGATGGATCGGAGGTCGCCCCAACCAACTCCACGGCAGGGTGGTGGAGGAGCAGGCGGACGGAGTCATAGAAGAGCGGGTTAGTCCAGATCACGAGTACTCGGTGCGCAGGAGGACCATCGTTCACGTCGGTCCAAGGTTAGTGTACACCTTCACAGACGGGAATCGGCCAGGATGCCAGATCCGGCAGAACGAAACGCCAATCGCCATAGCGAAAACCGGGGTGTGTGGACGGAGCCATGTCGGAGCGGTGGGCCTGCCGAAGACCTCAATCCCTGCCGGATGGGGGTGACCACGAAGAACGGCCCGACGGTTGGATCCTGTAGAATGATGCTGCCAGGGCCCAGGCTGCATCCGATGCTGTGTGGATGGAATCCAAGGGCCGGGGGATCATCCCCGGCCCTTGGTCCTTCATTCCGTAGCGTGGAGTCAGACGAACCGTCCTAGGGAGTGATCGGGATGGCCCCTGGGATCGGCAAAGTCTCATCATCGGCGGGAACGCCCTTGTCGTTGACCTCGACCTTCTGGGTCAGCAAGTACCATTCCCCATCCGTTCCCACGTTGTGGCACGAGAAGCAATTGCCCCCGTAGTGCAGCTTGAAGAACTGGCTGCTCATGTGGGCCGGGTGGACGATGTCGCGAAGGGCGAATGGAGCAACGACACCCCGGTTGGCCCGATCCCCCGTTCCGGCCGCATGGCATTGCAGGCAGACCGTGACATTGACGTCATCCGTTGCTTTGATGGAGGTGCCATCCGGGGCGACGTCCGGGTGTTCTTCCCCGCGAGCCTCTGCCCGCTCATGGGCTTCGAAGGGCAACGTGTACTTGCCCGTGGCCGCGTCGACGAGCGCGTGGCAGGCAGGACAACCGCGACGAACCTCGTCCAACGCCGGGAACTGAATGGCGGCCAGGTTCGCCGCGACCGCGACGGCCGTAGCTTGCTCGTCGGTCAAACCAGCTCCGGCTGGACCGGCCGGACCTGCCGGCCCCGCAGGGCCTGCCGGACCTTGCGGGCCTTGCGGACCGGCGGCTCCGGCGCAGGCAGCCAATAGGGCAGCCAACGTCAGCAGGGCAATGAGCCTTCCGTATGTGCGGTGCATAGCATTCTCCTCTGGATGCTGGCGGTCAGGATCCTGGCTGAGCGAATGGACGCCGTGCACCTCCTCGGATCGCTCCACGCAGGCGGCGCCTGCGGTTCGAGCGAGTCCCTGCCGTCTTGGTTCGCGCGGGCCCACCGCCCCCGTGCGAGTGGCTCATTCTTAAGAAGGAGATTAGTGCGAGGCTTCACACAGAACAATCGAGGAACGCGCCAAAACGCGGCGAACAAATCGCCATTCCTTCCAGCCGAACGGCGAATTGGCTTTTGGTTGAGGCGGAGGGCTAGGCCAAGATCTCGCGACCGGTTGCGCCCAAGCCACTTGAGCCGGCGTCGCCCGGTCTATCCTACTCTCACGGATGCGGTCCCTGGCGACGCCGGCCACGAGAAGGAGCGGGGTCCCCACCCAAGGCTGCGCGTCAATTCATCTCAGCAGGTCTGCCGGGGCCTCCGCCCGGAGCAGGTCGCTGCCGACGTCCCCTACTTGGAGGGCAGGGACTGCGCGTAGGCCAGCAGGTCCGCGATCTGTTGCAGCGTCCAACCGAGATCCACGCCGGACGGCATGGGCGCGCCCGGTTGACCGAAACGAATCTTGTGGAAGAACTCCCACGGATTGTCGGCGGCGATCGTTCCCACAAACTCCGGTTCGGCGGCGTCGCCGAAGTTGAGGGTCTTGCCATCCACGCCGTGACATGCCTCGCACGTTCCCGCGTAGAGGGAGGCTCCCTGGGCGGAGTCGCCGTTGACCGTCTTGTCAGCATTGATGAAGGCGGCTGTGTCGGCCAGGCCCTCCTTCAGGAAGGCTACGAGCGAGAGAAGTTGGCTCTCGTCCAGGGCTCCTGAGAAGTCGTGGTCGGGATTGCTTTGACCATTGAGCCACGCTGTCAGTTCCTCGGGCGTGAGGGAGGCTCCGGCTAGAACGCCGGGGAACCCGGTGGCGTGGGAGCCGGAGCCGTAGGCGCCGTCGACTCCCTTGTAGTCCCAGCCGTGACATTCCTTGCAGCGCCACGTGTCCGCGCCCGTGCGGGCGTTGGTGGTCTGTGACGCCCACAGGGACTGGTCGGATGTGGGCGCGTCCGCTCCCGTGACTTCCCACCACTTGTCGTACAGCTGGCCACCCAGACTCAGGGACGGTCCTGTGGGAAGTGTCTGGGCGTAGGCGAGCAGGTCGACGAGATTCTGGGTCGTCCACCCGGTGGTAATGGCCGAAGGCATGGCCGAACCGGGCTGACCAAAGCGGACCTTGTGGAGGAACTCCCATGGATTGTCGGCGGCAATGGTGCCGACGTATTCGGGCTCGGCCGAGTCACCAAAATTGAGCGCCGTGCCCTGAGGTCCGTGGCAGGCAGCGCAGGTTCCTTCGTAGAGCGTCTTCCCCGCATCCACCGTTCCCCCGATCGGCGTCTTGTCGGGGTTGATGACCTCGGCGGTGTCGATCTGAGCCTGAGCCAGGAACAGAGCCAAGTCCGTCAGAGCCTGCCCATCCATCACGCCTGAGAAATCGTGGTCTTGGTTTGTCCCGCCGGTAAGAATGCCGAGGATTTCCGACGGTGGCTGGCTGCTGTCAGGGAATACACCGGGGAATCCCGTTTGATGCGAACCGGACCCGTAGGCGCCATCCTTCCCCTTGTAGTCCCAGCCGTGGCACTCCTTGCACCTCCAGGTATCCGCGCCGGTGCGAGTATTGGTGGACTGGGTGCTCCACAGAGGTTGATCGGACGTCGGCTTCTCAGCGCCAGTGACGTTCCACCAGCTGTCATACAGCTGACCCCCGCGCACCGGGTCCCCGACAAGTTCGGGGAGGGGTGTAGGGACTTCGGTCGTGGGAGACGGCGC
>DATIFK010000226.1:0-11595 GCA_035455265.1 Anaerolineales bacterium | reverse complement strand
CAGAGGCCCAAAGGCCTGCCGGTGTTCCATCATGCCAGCTTGCCCTAGAAGGACCCTGAACGGATCGCGTCCGGTGGTGCGACTCGACGTTGGGGTGGGGAGGTCTCATCCCGGACAGGAGGAATTCCCATGAGTGCTTCGCAGATCTGGGTTGCCGCGTCGATTGTCGCTCTGGCTTTGGTGGCTGGCTTTGTCTTCTTCGTCGGGAAAGGCAGAGCCGAGAACCGGCTGAGCCCAGCGGCCAGTCTGGCCTTCGGGTTCATCATCGCGGGGCTGGTGTTCGGCGAGAACAGGCTGGTGGGTTACAGCCTCATGGGAGCCGGCGTAGTCCTGGCGGTGGTCGACATCGCCATTCGATCGAGGAAAGGCTAGGACGACAAGCGCCCTGATCCGCGGCCGGGTGTTACGATGGGAACGCAAAGAAGATGGCCGCCCATGTCGGCTGGAGGTCAAATGTCCGAAGCGCTTTCCCGTAGCTGGAAACAGTCCCTCGTCACGATGGCGATCTTCGTGGTGTGTGGTGGGACCATCGGCGCGGCGGGGTATGTGAGCTTCCTGCCACAAGAGGCCAGAACAGTCCTGAAGGTGACTGCGGCCGTCGCGACCCTGGCCGCCTGGCTCCTCCTGCGAAGGCGGGAGCGCCTCCACCTCTACCGGCCGATCCTGCTGGGCTTCTTCTCTGTGTCGATCGGGCTTCTACTGGCTCAGTTCTTCGGCACCATCCCCCTAAGGCTCCTCGGATGGTCGGTGTCCTCGGCGCGGGGCATCGCGGTGGCCAAGCTCGGCGAGTCGCTGGCGATCGTGCTGTCCATCCTCGTGACGCACTTCGCAGCGGGCGGGAATCGGGACGCTCTCTTCCTGGGGGGCGGCCATCTCAAGCTGGGGCTGACCGCAGGCGTACTTGGGTTTGCCGCGTTCGCTGCCATCGCCGCCGTTCAGGCGATCGGCTCCGGTTTGAGCTGGGCGGCGGTCGCCGCGGCGCTGCCCTGGATCGCGATCTTCGTCTTCTCGAACGCCTTCATGGAGGAGCTCTGGTTCCGGGCGCTGTTCCTGAAGAAGCTGGAGCCGCTCGTCGGAGCCGGGCCCGCTCTCGTCTCGACGTCCCTCGTCTTTGCCCTCGTCCACATCAGCTCGACCTACGTCATCGACATCGTGCTCTTCCTCGTGGCGCTGATGGCCCTTGGGCTTCTCTGGGGATGGCTCATGAGGAAATCGGACAGCATCTGGGGGTCGGTTCTCATCCACGCTGGAGCCGATGTGCTCGTCATGATAGGGTTCCTGGCCGGGGGAGGACTGTAGGCTCATGTCGAGGATCGCGGCGAGCGGCCCTGCTCGTCACGACACAAGGAGTCGGGCTTGTCCATCAAGTACCGTGTCCATCGCTTCGATCTCAAGATGACGGGCGACCAAAGCCGACTGTAGCAATTCCTGAACACGCCGGAGAGTGAGATCTTCGGGATCATCCCGAACGTGCCGATCGGCTTCCTATGGATTCACCGCGTGGACTTTCTTCTTATCGTCGAAAGATCGGCCTGAAGACCCCGGCGGGCGCAGGCTCCCGGCCGCCTTGCCGCTCGCCGCTGCCTGTGACGTCTGCCTCGACGAATCCCCAACCTTGGGGATGACCTCTCCCCCGGGCCGGCGGCACGATGGCGCCAGATCGGCCGGGCCACTGGGTCGGCGGGAGGTTGAAGTGGGCAGGAAGTTGAGGGGGCCTGTAATCGTCACCGGGTTGGCGTTGTGCGCCGCTGTCGGCCTGCTGGTCCTGGTCCGCCGGAGCCGCTCCGCGGTTCGGCTGGCCTAGAGCGGCCGGCAGGGTCGAGGCAGCGAGCGGCGCCGCCTCCGAAGAACGTGCGCCGCCAGCGGTGACACGAACCGCGTGAGAGGTTGTGGATGGAAAACCGTCAACGCAATTGGCTCCTCCTGTCCGCCGTCGCGTCGTTCGTTGCCGGGGTCTTTCTCGTTTGGAAGGACAGCGGGGCAGGGTGGTTCCTCATCCTCCTGGGGATCATCGACCTCGGCGCCTCGGCGCGTGCCGGCCGCGCATCGATGGAGCCGAATCCCCGTGCGCTGCGGTGGGGACTGATCGGCGTCACCCTGATGCTGGTCCTCCTCGCCGGCGTTGTCGGCCTCCTGGCCGCCCGCCGCGCCGGCTCCCAGGCTGCGGCTGCCCCCACCCAGGCTGGGCTGCCCAATCCCGCATCGGTCTTCTGCGAGGAGCAGGGCGGACGGCTGGAGATTCGCACGGATGCTTCCGGCGGGCAGGCCGGATTCTGTTTACTCACCGACGGCAGTGAATGCGAGGAGTGGGCGTACTTCCGGGGCGAGTGCAGCCCCGGCGGTACGGCAATGCTGCCCTCGCCAACCTCATCGGATCTGATGGTCATGCCGACGGTGGCGCCGCCCGAAGGGTGGGAGAGCTACACGCACCCGAGCCTTGGATACACTTTCTTCTATCCCGCGGACTGCACGTTCGAATCGACGGACCCCGCGAGTTACACCCTTGTTGTCGGTCCCCTTGAGAACGATGAGCACTGGCCGTGGTTCAACATCGCCCACCCCGACGTGGCCGACTACCATCCCCCGACCGGCATCGACCTCCAGGCCTGGCTGGACGAACAAAGCCGACTGCCGGGCAAGGTCGTCGGGACGCGGACCATTGCCGGAGTGACGGCCGTCCACACTCGCTTCGACGACCCGCGGGGACCGCAGCCCCACAGCTACAGCGACGATCGTTTCTACTTCGTCCACAACGGGCAGCTGTTCGAGCTCACCATCCTCCACACGGGCAAGGAGGACTGGGCGGTCTACGACCGCTTCCTCGACAGCTTCCACTTCTGAAGCGCGTTGATGAATTCACCGCGCCTGGCACCAGTCGGTGCCGGCGTTCCGGATCGGCGATGCGTTTGCAGCAATAGGGCCGATCTGGCGTGACCCCGTGGCGGCTGACGGACCGAAGCGGTTTCCCCGGCGCCGCTTGCCTTTCCCCACTCTTGGGGATGACCACTCCCCCATGGCCCGCCTATCGTGTTCCCATGGCGCCGATCGCGCCAAATCTGCAGAGAAGGATTCTGTCATGAACGCCAAGAGTGGTTCCGGTTGGGCATGTGCCGTGCTGGCGGTGCTGGCCATCCTTATGGTCGGCTCCTGCGGGTTGGGGGCGGCCATACTTACCGCGGGAACGGCATTTGGGATCGGGCGCGCCGCCGAGGATGTCGCCAGCGAGCTGCCCTCGTGGACATCCGACCTCCTTCGCCCAGGCCCCCTTCTCGGGGCGCCGCTTTTTGCGGAGGCCCTCGTCGAGGAGCTCGTCCAATCTTCGGCCGTCGTGGGCCAGGCGCTGGCCGAAGCCAGGTCGAATCGCGAAGTGCGCGAGGCTCTGGGAGCGCCCGTTGAAGTCGGCGCTCTGATCAGGATTTCGCGCTTCACGGAGGATGGCCGGTCGGGGCAGGCAGAACTGACCCTGGAGCTGAAAGGCCCGCGGGCGAGTGGCGAACTGGCGTTCGTGGCGCATCGGGGCCCACAGGTGGGATGGGGATCGCAGCCACTCGGCTGGCAGACGTTGCGCATCTTCGGCATCGAGGTGACGGTGCCGGAGGGGGAGTGGGTTTTCGACAAGCTGTCCGTGACCCTGCCCAGCGGAGAGATCGTCACGATCTTGCCCGCGGCCCAATGACGCGTCATGCGCCGTTCAGCGCTTCCGCGCATGTCCCCCCAAAGCAAGCGCCGGCCGGGAATCGGCCGGCGCTTGCTTTGAACGTGCCGTTGCGAATCAGGACGCGATCGCAGGCGCCGCCGCGCTGCGTTCCGGAACGACCAGGCTGACCAGGTTCTTCCAGCCCAAGGTGATCAGCACGTTCACCAGGAAGCCGAGGAACCCAACCGACAGGATGATCGCTCCGATCAGCGCGATCGTCGACTCGGACTGGTACGGGTGGGGAACATCGTAGAGCATGCGCCTGAGCATCCCCAGGACGCCCGCCCAACCCATCGAGTAGGCCATCATCAGCGACCCGATCAGCCAGCCCCACAGGTGCAGATCCACCAGTCCCTGGCTGCGCATCTCAAGTTTGGTCAGCATGGGGATCAACGCGTAGATGACGGCGAAGATCAGCATGCTCAACCCAGTCAGGAGCATCGTGTGCGCATGGGTGGAGATCACCCATTGCGTGTTGTGCAGCACCACGTTCAGCCCGACGTTGGCCTGGATCAGGCCCGCCGCCGCTCCGATCATGAAGCCGAAGATCGAGCACACCACGAACTTGAGGGGCGGCGAAAACCTCACCGGGCGCGCCAGCCAGATGGTCATCAGAGAGGCGAAGATGGTCAGGCCCAGGGTGAAGAACTCCCCCCAGGTGATCAGCTGGCCCGACAAGATTCGCATCACCATCGGCTGCGGCTGGTCGGCGAGCAGGTGGTGGCTCCAGACCCCCAGAGAGACCAGCAGATCGGCAAGGATCACGGTGCGGACGACCTTCTCGCCGAACAGGTTCCTCCCCACCAGGAGCGGGATCAGCAGGTACCAGACGCCCGCCGAGTAGATCAGCACGTTCCCGTCGGCGACCATGTCCAGGCCCCACCAGAACCAGTTCTTGTAGAGCAGGGGGTTGATGGCCAGTGGATCGAGCGGCGCCTTGAAGAAGCTGGCCAGGCCGTACACCAGGATCAGCGCTCCGGCGGTCAGCAACACCACGGCGTTGATGACCGTGTCGACCGAGCCGCGTGCCACGGAGACGATGAAGACCGGAAGCTCCGCCGGCTCAGGCTTTGGCCCCGGATTGTGCTGCGGTCGGGAGATCCCGAAGGTCGAGCGCACCAGGTCCCCGAAACCATAGGAGCCGGGATTCGACCGGCGGGCCACGGTGCTGAAGATGTTGTACGAGAACAGCAGGATGTTGACCATGATCACGGCCGCGCCGATGGCGAAGACAATGCTGCCGATGAGGGGCACCCGGTCGTAGGACACGGGCAGCGGCCAATACAGGGTGTAGAGCGAATTGAAGAGGAGGAAGAATCCGGCTCCCCAGGCAACGAAGACCCCCACCATCTGGAGCCAGAAGTTGACCGGGATGAGGCGCGGGTGCCGTATCTCCTTCTTCAACAGGTACGGCACCAGGAAGTAGAACGCGCCCATCACCGACATATAGGCGAAGCCGTAGATGCCGCAGATCGGATGGGCCGTCATCATCGAGTAGAAAACCTGGGCGGTGGTCGGCTCGAAACCGACGGGACGGAGCAGATTCATGAAGGTTTCCAGCCCGCCCAAAGCGTGCGGGTCGACAAGGTTGACCCGCATCAGGGCGCCCTCAAAACCATTGATCGCCAGCCAGACCAGCCCGGCCACGGCATACCGGAGCGTCCACTTCTCCAGCCAACCGATCTTGGTCATCGGGAACCTCCTCTAGGGGACCACGCGAATGGCGTGGTCGACGAACATCCCCGGATGGTCGGGTCCCGAGTATTCCGTGGAGCGGATGGCGTACGACCCGGGAGTGTCGAACTCCCAGACCATCGAGTTCTGGTAACCGGGAATCACCTGCATCTGGAAGACCAGGCTGCCATCGGCCCGAAACACGCCGAGACCATAGGTCACGTCCCCCGATGTGGTTGTGAACTCGACCGGCTCACCGACCTTGACCTCGATGCCGTCGGCGGGGAGGTGGATCTGGTAGTTGTCGAAAGAGATGGCGAAGCTTTGCGTCGGCGTCGGATGGGACCACAGAAGCCAGCGCTGCCACGGGACCAAGGGAGACAGCGTGACCACGTTGAACACCGCGAACACCGCGATGAGGACGTACAACCAGCGCCTCTCTCTTGCGTCCATGGCTAGCCTCCCTTCGCACGCACTTTCATCACGAACCAGATCATGAAGAGGGCGACCAGCGCGGAGTACGCGACGAACGCCCACCAGATAACGGCCGCGTAGTTCATGGTTGTCCGCTCCTTCCTTGCTTCAGTCGTTGGTTCAGAGGTGGGTCTGCAGCTGCCGAGGGAAGTCCGTCAGCACCTCCGGCCCGTCGGCCCCGACGAGCACGGTGTCCTCCACGCGAACCCCCCACGGCCCGGTGTACAGGCCGCAATTGCCGACGGCGAGCACGACGTTGGCCGGCAGCGGCGGGGCTTCCTTCTCCCCGTGAAAGAACGCGTGGCCGGGCGGCAGCGGCGCTTCCTCGAACTCGATGCCCACGCCGTGGATCGGGGGACCGAAGACGTGGTCGCCGTGGCCGGCATCTCGCAGAACGCCCTGGAGATGGCGTTCCAGGTCGCCGACGCCGGCGCCGGCTTTGACCATGGCGACGGTGGTCCGCTGGGCGCTGAGATAGAGGTCGTACGCGGCCTGCTGCTCGGCCGTGGGTTTGCCGGCGCAGACGGTCCGACAGATGTCGGCACTGTATCCATCGACGATAGGGTGGATGTCAACCATCACGAGGTCGTCGGGCGCCAACTTGCGCAAAGTGGGGAGGCCGTGGGCGATGGTGGTCCGGGGCCCGGAGGCAACGTAGGTGCGCCAGAAGCCCTCGGCGCCGGCCTGGCGCATGGCGTGCTCGGCCTCGGCGGCCACTTGGCTCTCCGTTCGGCCGGGCTGAACGGCCGCCGTTGCTGCCTTCATTCCCTGGCTCGCCACGCGGGCAGCGCGCCGGATGGCTTCGATCTCCCCCGCATCCTTCACCAAACGCATCTCGGAGAGGATGTGGGTGCAATCGACGGCCTGGACGGCCTCCGGCTTGGCGTGCGGATGGGTCATCATGGCCATCATCGACTGGGTCAGAAAGGTGTACTCGAGCCCGAGCGTGCCCGAGCGAATCTGGAAGTGGTCGAAGTAGTGGGCAATGGAATGAATCATCCCCACCTCGTCTTCGAACCCAACGATCTGGTCGAAAACCGCCAGGTCGCGCACGTCGGCGACATCGGTCGAAGGAACCCCCAGGGCGACCTGGCCTGCTTGAGTGACCATAGCATAGGCGCACAGACGCCCATCGCCGGTCAGGTAGAACATGTTCGACGGCTTGGTCAGCAGAAGGACATCGATCTTCGCCTGGGCCATGAGATGACTGCACATCTCCAGGCGGCGCCGGTAGCGGCTTGCATCGGTCACGTTGTCCTCCGGTGAATGGAAACGCCCCGCGGGGTCGCGGCAGAAATGAGGCCAGGGCCGAGAGATCTCGGGCCCACCTCGACAGTATTCCCTTCGCGAGAGGATTTCAACTAGAGATCTGAATTGAGATTCTGGTGACCCTTGTCAGGGACTCAGCCGCTGAATCCAAATGGAGAGTCGGGACCGAATTTCTCCGCTCGGGGATCCTCTTGAGCCGCGTGGCCGTCAGAGTCGAATGCGACCGATGGCGGGGCGATCTCGCGCGGGGTACGGCGAGGCAGGTCCGGCTGCGGCCCGCGATCTGCGGCTCCGCAGCCGTCTCAGTTGGCGGTGATCACAGCCCTACCCGCGCATAGAAGAACTTCTTGGCCAACTCGGCGGCGGCGACGTACAAGGCGGTGAAGGCAAGCAGTGCCGCCATTACTCCGCCGGGCAGCGGCGTGAAGCCCATCAACGTGTGATAGGGCAGATACGGAATCGCCAACGTCATCAGACTGATGGCGAGGGTCAAGGTCCACAGCAGCTTGCCGGGGCGGCTGCGGAAGAACGGTCGCCGGGTGCGCACAACCAGAGCCACCACCAGCTCTGTCAGCAGCGACTCCACAAACCAGCCTGTCTGGAACTGCTGCTCGGTGGCGTGCAGAACCAGGATCAGCAGCCCAAACGTGGCGTAGTCGAAGATGGAGCTCACCACGCCGAAGATGATCATGAAATCGCGGATGAAGCGGATGTTCCAGCGGTGCGGCTGAGCCACCATGTCCGGGTCGACGTTGTCGCCCGCGATGCCGATGGCCGGGATATCCGACAGGAAGTTGTTGAGGAGGATCTGCTTCGCCAGCAGCGGCAAGAACGGCAGGAAGAGAGACGCGCCGGCCATGCTGAGCATGTTGCCGAAGTTGGCGCTGGTGGTCGTGAAGATGTACTTGAGTGTGTTGGCGAAGGTCCGGCGGCCCTCCTCGATCCCGGCCCGCAGGACGCCCAGGTCACGCCGCAGCAACACGAAGTCGGCGGCCTCCTTGGCCACGTCCACCGCCTGATCGACGGAGATGCCGATGTCGGCGGCGTGCAAGGCCGGCGCGTCGTTGATACCGTCACCCATGTAGCCGACGACATGCCCCATCCGCCGCAGCGCGAGGATGATGCGTTCCTTCTGGTTCGGGTCGACCTCAGCGAAGATGCTCGTGCGTTCGGCGACGTTCCAGAGCGCCTCCTCACTCAGCTCCTCCATGTCGCTGGCAGGCAGGATGCTGTCGATGGGAAGGTCGAGGGCGCCGGCCACTTGCCGCGCCACCAGGCGATTGTCGCCGGTGATGATCTTCACCTGCACGCCGAGCCCGGCCAGCGCCGCCAGGGTATCGCGGGCGTCGCGCTTGGGCGGGTCGAAGAACAACAAGAACCCGGCAAAGATCATGTCGCATTCGTCGGAGTCGACGGTATAGGACGCCTGGCGAGGCACGTCGCGCACGGCCAGCCCAAGGACGCGGTTCCCCTGCGCGCTCCACTCGGCGTAGCGGGCGTCGATCGCTCGATGGTGGGCGCGGTCCAGCGGCACCACCAGCTCGCCCTCGCGCACACGGGTGCAGATCGCCAGGATGTTCTCGAGCGCCCCCTTGGTGATGAGCAGCGGCTTGATCTCCGTCCCGGGGTCCGCGTCCACCACGACGCTCAGGCGCTTGCGGATGAAGTCGTAGGGGATCTCTTCCAGCTTGTCCATGCCCGTCGTGTCTGGATGGGGCTGGGCCAGGATGGCCTCATCCAGAGGATTGGCCAGGCCGGTCTGGAAGGCCGCATTGAGGTAGGCCCAGCGCAGCACGTCGTCGGACGGCAGCCCCTGAGCATCGAAGGCGCCGTCGAGACGCACCACGCCCTCCGTGAGCGTGCCCGTCTTGTCCGTGCACAGCGTGTCCATGCTGCCCAGGTTCTCAATGGCATTGAGCCGACGCACGATGACGCCGCGTCGGGCCATGGCTTGTGCCCCCTTCGACAGCGTGATGCTGATGACAGCCGGCAGGAGCTCGGGCGCGATGCCGACGGCCAGTGCGATGGCGAAGAGCAGAGAGTCGATGGGCGGCTTGTGGAGGATGACGTTGATGGCAAACACCGCCAACACGAGCGCCGTCATGATCTGCGTGAGCAGGGAGCCGAAACGCCGGATGCCACGCTCGAATTCCGTCTCCGGGGGCCGATGCGTCAGCCGTTCGGCGATCTGGCCGAAGGCCGTACCGCCGCCGGTCACGACGATGAGAACGCGCGCCGTGCCGCTGCGTACATTCGTTCCCATGAAGACCGCGTTCACCCGGTCGGACAATCCAGCCGCCGCGCCGACGGGCCCCGGCTTCTTCTCCACCGGGAAGGTCTCCCCGGTGAGCACGGCCTGGTTGACGAAGAAATCTCTGGCTTCGAGCACGACACCGTCGGCGGGGATCAGGCTGCCCGCCGAAAGCATCACCACATCGCCGGGGACGATCTCTTCCGCAGGGATCGGCCGCGGCTGGCCGTCCCGAAGGGCCGTCGCCTTCATGGTGACCTGGGCGCGCAGCCGCTCCACGGCATGGCCGGCGGCGTACTCCTGGGCAAAGCTGAGCACAGCGCTGGCGACGACGATGACGATCACGATCGCCGCGTCCGTCCATTGGCGGGCCACAGCCGAGACGACGGCGGCGAAGACCAGGATGAGAACCAGGGGGCTGGTGAACTGCCCGAGCAGGGCCCGAAGCGCCGTGTCATGCCGGCGCGGCTTCAACAGGTTGGGCCCCGCTTGGATCAGACGCTCGGTGGCGACGGCCGTGCTCAGGCCATCCGGGGTGCTGCGCAGTTCCGTGAGGAGATCCGCCGTCGGGCGGCTCCAATAGGCGGAGGGGGGGATCCCATTCATCGCCGGTGCCTCGGAGGGAATGCCCCGATCTTCAGGGGCTCACCGCGTGTCGGCCAATCCGGACCGGGTTGGCCGCCACACCACACCATTGTATGCCGGTCAGGAGTTGCTTCGCGCTCACCCTGCAGGTTGGTCGTGAGGTCAGGCGATCCTTTGAGGGGAAGTGCGCTTCCGCGATCGGCCGTAACCGCCGAGTTCTACGCGTCTCGGCCGGATCAGGGCGAATCCGGCGGCAGGTTGTGATTCCTGTGGAAGAGGTTGCCCGGATCGTAGCGCCGCTTGACGTCCACAAGACGGTCCCAGGTCGAACCGGGGTACGCCCTGTGGACCAGCGACGGGCCCTCCTCGCCCAGGAAGTTCACGTAGGCGCCGTTGTCCTTCTGGCGCAGGGTCGCCTCGAACTCCTTGACCCACTGCTCGCGCCTGGGGCGGTCCTCGACCCCTTCATAGAAGGCCGCCAGGTTGACCAGGATGCGGCTGGCGCGGTGCGCGAACGCCGTGGCCTCGTTCGGGACACGCGCCATGGCGCCGCCCAACACGCGCAGCTGGGCGACGCGCACGGAGGCATCCGAGGCCTCAAGCCGGGCGAGGATGTCCTGAGCGATGGAGCGATCGATCGAGTCGACGAACATCGTGCGTCCGACGGCTGTTGGATGGTAGTCGCCCGGCTCGGGGCCATACATCTCGGGATATTTCATCGGCCGGACCATGTCGGCGATCGGGGTTGCGAGTCCTCGGAACGGTGCCAGGGCGCGTTCGGCCGCTTCGACCTTGCCGGCGAAGGCCATGAAGGCGAGCACGATCAACTTGCCGTGGTACTCCGGAGGGACGAACGGCATCGGCGGAGCGGGCATGACGTTGGCGATCGTCGACAGCTCCTCCGGGGCCGCTTCGGCTTCGGCCAGGAATCCGGCGACGACGTCGGCCGTGGCCGGCAGGACGAAGATTCCGCCGACGAATGGTTCGATCGGGTGAAGGCGGAACTGGAACCGCGTCACCACACCGAAGTTGCCACCTCCGCCACGGATGGCCCAGAACAGGTCCGGGTTGGATTCGGCCTGAGCGCGCAGGAGCTGGCCGTCCGCCGTGACCACATCCGCCGCGAGGAGATCGTCGATGGTCAGGCCGAACTTGCGGACGAGGAAGCCAACCCCGCCGCCGAGGGTCAAGCCTCCGATGCCTACCGATCCGGTGTCCCCGAACCCCGTCGCCAACCCGTGGGCGCCCGCGGCCGAGGTGTATTCCCCTGCCGTCAACCCGCCCTGGGCCCAGGCGGTGCGGCGCTCCAGGTCGAGGTCGAAGCCCTTCATCTCGCGAAGATCGAGCACAACGCCTCCGTCCGACAGGCTGTGCCCGACGGGGCTGTGCCCGCCTCCACGGATGGCAAGCTCGGACCCGGATTCTCGGGCCCAGGTGACGACCTGGCGGACATCCGCGTCGGACTGGGGGAGGAGAATGGCCTGGGGGCGGCGGTCGATCCCGCCGTAGAACACGGTGCGGGCCTGATCGTAGGCGGAATCGTCCGGGGTGATGACCCGGCCGCTGAGCCGGGCACGGAGCTCCGCAAGGACCTTCTCGTCGAGTGGCATCGTCCCTCTCTTGGGTTAGCTATCTTAGCCCATCC